>JASJGQ010000295.1:0-9407 GCA_033791425.1 Acidobacteriota bacterium | reverse complement strand
CATCGTACCGTCCGCTGCCGGCACGAGACGCGCGACGTGAGGCCGCATCGACCGGAAGAGATAGCCGCCGAGCGACAGCACCACACCCATGAAGATGCCCCACTCGAGGTGCGGGGCGAGGGCGATCGTCCCAACGAACGTAATGACCGAAACCAGACCGTCAAACGGGTTGGTCCGCCACGCGTGGACGAAACCGCTGACGTTGAGCAGACCGATGACCGCCATCATGATGATCGCGGCAAGCACGGCCTGCGGGAGGAAATACAACATCGGTGACAGAAACAAAAGGACGATCATCACGACGATACTGGAAAAGACGTTGGAAAGACCGGTCCTGGCGCCGGCCTGGAGGTTGACCGCCGAACGTGAAAACGACCCCGAAACCGCGTAGCTTTGGAACACGCAGCCGACCATATTGGCAAGACCCTGGCCGATGAGTTCCTGGTTGGGATCCAGCCGCTGACGGGTCTTGGCAGCCATCGCCTTGGCGATCGATATCGCCTCCATGAAACCGAGGAGTGAGATGATGATCGCGGGCGCCAGCAACTTCGGGATAACTGTCATGTCGAGGCGTGGTGCCTTTGGGGATGGCAGACCTCGGGGAATGACTCCGACAACCGCTCCGCCTCCGACCAGGAGCAGATTCTCAGGGTCGAGCGGGCGGCCGCCAACTTTCAGGCGCCATCGGCGGCCGTCGGTGGTTGCACCCTCCGGCACGAGATCCCTTTCGTGGAAACCGGCGGACGGTTCCCCCTCCGGCACGCGGGCGAACACCAGCGAACGGAGCGCCGTGCGGGCGTCAGACACCTCTTCCTTGATGCCCCCGATATGGGTGTCGAGCAATCCTGCCATCTGGTGCAGGGCAAGGGCCCGCTCCCCGATGCCGCCGTTATCGGCGACTGGCAGGCGGCTTTTGAAAGCCTCGACATCACGCTGGCCGTGGCACCGCTGACAGAACTCACCGGCAGTATCGGCTGTGATGGCCGTGCTCGTCTGGCTGCCCTCGAAGCGGAGCTCCTCCATGTGCTTCTGGGTGGTCACGCCGGAATTGAAATCTTCGATCAAACCGGGCAAACGGGCCGAGTTGATGTCGTCTTCGGCCACGTTTTTGTTGTGTTCGAAGCCGAAAACCCACGCCAGCAGGCTGGTCACCACCACCGCGATCAAGACGTTTGGGAGCCGCGGGTTGACTCGACGCAACCCGACCATCACCGCAAACGCCACCACCGCCATACCGAGCGTCGGTAGGTGGGTCCAGTGAAACGCCGCCCCGACAACCCGCTGAATGGTCTCGTAGTGATGTTCCGCCTTCTCGACTGACACCCCGAAGATCTTGTCGAGCTGCGAGGTGGCGATGATGATCGCCGCGGCGTTGGTGAAGCCGTTCACGACGGGGTGGGAGAGGAAGTTCACCACCAGCCCGAGTCGTGCGATGCCGAGGAGGAACTGGAATATTCCGACCATCAGCGCGAGGAGAATGGCGTAGGCGATGAACTGCTCGCCGCCGGCGGTGGCAAGCGGTTCGAGGGTCGCGGCCGTCATCAGCGACACGATGGCAACGGGACCCGTGGCCAGTTGCCGGCTCGATCCGAAGAGGGTGGCGACCATCGGTGGCAGGAAGGCCGCGTACAAACCGTAGTACGCCGGCAGCCCGGCGAGCTGGGCATAGGCCATCGATTGCGGGACGAGAACCAATGCGACAGTCAGCCCAGCCATGAAGTCTGTGCGGATCGTCTCCGGTGTCAGCTCGCGGAACCAATCGAGAAACGGAAACACTTTCAGAAGTATTTTCATGAGACGCCGCCCACCATCACGAGAGTATACTCCGCTGCCGCGTGGTTTTCGATCTGCAATCTATTCTCCGACAAACCCGCCTACGTGACCCGTCGGGTGGACATTGACAACCCCGTCCATCCGCCACGGGTTTGCGAAAACGAGATGGCCATTCTCCGTATGGACTTGTCGCCCGGTTGCGCATCACAGGCGGGTTGGGGGACCAGCTTCCCACGAATGTCGTGGGTGGTCTGGAATATCCTCGCGAACACTGCCGAGCGCCATTTCAGCCATTCCTCTCGAATCGGCTGATACGATCCTCAGGCCCCAATACCAACATCACGTCACCCTCTTGAAACACCGATTCCGCGTCCGGCAACTCGTCGACGGTCTCTTTGCCGTCGGCATCCTTCCGCTTGATGAGGAGGAGGCTGACGCCGAACCGTTTGCGGATGTCCAGGGAACCGAGGCTGCGGCCGAAAAAACTTTCCGGCACCGGGACCTCGGCCAGGCTCATGCCGCGAACGCCAGGCAGGGCTCGTGTCCGTGGGCCATTGCCGACAGTACCTGCCATGGTCGAGGCCATGTCCCGTTTGAGAATCTCCGAATTGTAGGACTCGATCACGTCCTGAGGCCACAACGCGCCAACGAGACGGCCGTTGTCGACGACCGGTGCCATGAAACGGTACTGCCCAAACCGTCTCATGACCTCGTCCATCGGATCGTCGGGTGCAAATATCGGGAAACCGTCGGTGCGCATCATGTCCTCAGCGATCACCAGCTCTTGCACCGATTCCGGATCTGTCATCAGCGGTCGAATATCGTCGATGGTAATGACTCCGAGGAGCCGGCGATCAGTGTCTGTCACCAACACCGTATCTCCCGGTCGCTCGACAAAACGGGAGATCACAGGCATGAGCTGGTCGGCGCGCCCGACCGAGGCAAACTCGTTCCTCATCGCGTCCCGGGCCGTCAGGTGACCGAGCACGTTGGCTGAGAAACCATCGCGAATGTCGACCCCTCGCCGCAGGAGTTTGAGGGTGTAGATCGAAGCTTTCTGCAGCCGCGTGGCCAGGAGCGTGGCGATGATGCAGCTGATCATCAACGGAAGGATGATCTTGTAATCGCCGGTGAGCTCGAAAATCATCACGATGGCGGTTATCGGCGCGTGGGTCCCTGCCGCCAGCACTGCGCCCATGCCTACCAGGGCGTAGGCGCCGGGGCTCCCCGACATCCCGGGCCACAGGGAGTGAACAACCGTTCCAACTGCTCCCCCCACCATGGCGCCGATGAATAACGATGGTGCGAATATGCCACCCGATCCACCCGAACCGATGGTCAGCGAAACAGCCACGATTTTCACCATCACGAGGATGAGCAACAGCTTCCAACCGAGGTCACCCGTCAACGCCTCGTTGATGGCCTCGTATCCAACGCCGAAGATTTCCGGGAAATAAATCGCGATCATCCCGATGAGCATGCCGCCGACAGCCGGTTTCATGACGGCGGGGAAATGAAACCTGTCGAAGAGATCTTCCGTTCCGTACAACGTCCGAACGAAGAGAATGGCGACGAGCCCTGCAATCAACCCCAAAACGCCATAGGCGAAGAGTTCGTTGGCGCTGACGAGGCGATAAGCAGGCACCTCGAATGCTGGAAAATCACCGAGGAAGTGTCGGCTAACCACGGTAGCCGTTACCGACGAGATCACGATTGGGGAAAATTGCGTCACCCCGAAATCTCCCAAAATGACCTCAACCGCGAAAAGGGCCCCGGCCACCGGGGCATTGAAGGTGGCGGCGATCCCAGCCGCGGCACCACAGCCGACGAGAGTCCGCATCCGCCGCTCGCCGACTCGCAACCACTGGCCGATCGATGATCCGATCGCCGAACCGATTTGGACGATCGGCCCTTCCCTGCCGACCGACCCACCTGAAGCAATACACACCCCGGAGGCGACAAGTTTGGCGATGACCACACGCGGACGGATCCGACCGCCTCGAAGCGCCACCGCTTCCATCACCTCCGGCACCCCGTGCCCTTTGGCTTCGGAAGCGAACCGCACGATGATCAGCCCGACGATCAGACCGCCCACCGCAGGTGAGGCCACTTTCCACCAAATCGGCAAACCTCGGAGGTAGTTGAGGGTTACATTGTCCGTATGCCACGCAACCAGTTGAAAGAGCCGGATACACTCCCGAAACCCGACTGCACCAAGGCCCCCGAGCAGCCCGATGACAATCGCAACGAGCACCATATATGAGTGTTCGGTGTACTTCAGGAAAAGATGGACGCGCTCCGTCAGCCCGAGCACACCTCGAACGATTGGATTCCGACGGTCAATAGCCACGACGCAAGTCTACGCCCGTTACACTTCGTGGAGGGTGCCGAGGAGAATCTTTTGTGCTGCGGTGAGTGGTTGACCTGGCCTGGTCTTCCGGAGTGTGGATTTCAGGGGGTGCGTGACGACTCGCGCCACGCTTGCCAGGTGAGACGAGAGGAACGGCACAAGGCGGTGCCGATAGCCAGGTACAACGGACCGACGACCCAGTGTGCGACGGTACCTCGGAGGAGGCGCCCGGCCACCATCATCACGACAACCAGGCCCCAGGTGCGCAGCGAGAGGAAGCCGCCGAGGCAGCGGCCATCACCACGCGCATGGATCCGATCGACAACCCCACGCGCAGCTCGATCAAGAACCAACCGCGACTTGACCCCACCGATCGCGAGAGAGCCAGCCGCAATCCATGGGGCAGCGGTCGGCGCCGACTGCCACAGCCACCACCCTCCGAACCCGACCAGCGCTGACCCCACCGTCACCCACATCAGCCACGCCAGCATCAGCTGCGTGCGCGCGGCCGCCGCCGGCTTGTGACGATCCACCCAGTGCGTCAACCGAGACCTCCGTGAGTTGGTGGCAGGGCGTCGCCGCAACCTGCCGGGGCCGTCCCCTCGCTTTCATTATGCTCGTATCCTCTCGAAGGCGCGCCAATTTGTGGCTCGAAGTCGAATGTCGTGGATGTATTTCTCTCAATTTTGGGCTCGCCGCTTGCGGACATATTGCCAAGTTGAAATCGCCTTTCATCGCTCCTGAACCCATGCTTTCTGAGCCCGCAGCTGTCCAGGACCGTCCGTTTTTCAAAGAAGGTCACCTGCTGCCACGAGGGTGGCTCCCTCTGGGTGTCGCTCTCGGCGTGAGCATCTCGGCGCTGGTTGGCCTGCTACACAATGGATTGAAAGCCCTCCAACTGCACCAGGGGTAAAGCAGCGAGCTGTCAGCTCGACAGCGACTCCTGGCCGAATCGCTCGCACCGATCGCAGCAGAAATCGAAACGGCCTTGAGGCGTCACCATTTCCGGGGGCGACGGAATTCGCGGGGCCGGCCTACATCGACTGTTCCGAGGGAAGCACCATCATGCGCGGAATCGAAACATGTGGTGGCTGCTCGAGCATGAATCGAACACAGCGGGCGATATCCGCCGGTTCAAGTGGCTGTTCCATACCCAGCATGTCCCGGGGATGAATCTCGAAGTGGTCCTGGAGCTCGGTATTGACCAAACCGGGTTCAATACACCCGACCCGTACACCGCTGCCGGCCACCTCCATTCGCAGGGCTTCCGTGAGTGCCTCGATGGCGAATTTGCTGCCCGCATAAACGCCTGCCGTCGGCCGCACCTTGGTACCGAGAATCGAGGATGTCGTGATGAGGTATCCGCTCCCCTGGGCCTTAAAAAATTTGAGAACGGTGTAGGCCATTCGGGTGGCGGCCTCGAAATTGATCCGGGCGTTGTTGCACAGGCGGTCCACGTCAGCCGTTTCAATGGATGCCGTGTCCATGATCCCGGCGTTATTGAATACCGCGTCGAGAGACCCGAAGTGTTCGATCGCGGAATCGATGAGCCGCTGTGGCAGCGTCGGCTCGGCCAGATCACCCGCGACTGAAACCACACTATCGAGATCGTTGGCCAACTCCTCCAGACGGTCGGCCCGTCTTGCGGTAATGACCAGCCTCATCCCGGCCGCGGCCAGATCTTTTGCGACGCCCCTGCCGATGCCACTGGACGCGCCGGTAATGATGGCAACCTGTCCTTCAAGATTCATTTCTGACTCCATTCCCGTCGTCATTTCAAAGGTGAATTCTCTGGGATCCCGCCGATAAGTCGTGCGCAGCGCGTCATGATCATCTCATCGGCGGGCTCGATGCACAATTCGGCTCCTGGGAGCCATCGGTCGGATGATTCACGAAGGATTTTGAGGCGTTCTCATTCTCCTCGGACGAAAACGTCATGTCTCCCGATGCTCGATCTGGTGGTTCGTTGTTCTTGCTGAATGAGCTGAATGCTGAGACGCGGCGTCGCGAAAAAGATACGGTGTCGCAGGCTTGTGCAGAATTTCACATTCGGCTATTATGGCCTCTAGATTTTTGAAGGGAGTGCCCATGGAAGGCCAACCCACGACCAACCCCACAGAGACCAGAATCCCGGGCCTCATCGACCCGGTGCGCCGGGCGGCAATGCTCAAGGTTGCCGAGTTGTCCGGTGAAGACGTGTACGAATGCATGCAGTGCGGCACCTGTTCGGCGGTCTGTCCGATGGTGGACAGCATGGGTTTCACGACCCGTCAGGGGATCCTCTACCTGCAGTTCGGCATGGTCGAAAAGGTGATCGACGCCCGTATCGGCGAGTTTTGCGCCTCGTGCCACTCGTGCCAGGTGCGGTGCCCGCGCGGCATCGAGGTCCCCAAGGTCTTCGAGGCGGTGAGATTGCTGTCCCTGCGCAACAATGACGACTTGATCACCCTCAGCGAGATCCCAAAAGAAACCCTTGAGGGGGCGCCGCAGATCGCCATGGTCAGCGCCTTCCGCAAGCTGACGGCGTGAGGTGAAAATGAAGATCGCCTACTACCCGGGTTGCACCATGAAGACCAGGGCCGCGAGCCTCGAACTGGCGGCCCTCGAGGCCCTGAACGTGCTCGGCGTCGACTTTACCGAACTCCAGCGCTGGAACTGTTGCGGTGCGGTGTTCTCGCTCGCCGAGGACGACCTCATCCACCACGTGGCTCCGGTTCGCAATCTCGTTCGCGCCCAGCAGGAGGGCTGCGATACGGTCGTCACCATCTGCTCGCAGTGCTACAACACGTTGGCCCGCGCCAACCTGCTGGTGCGCGGAGACAGCGAAAAGCTCGACACCATCAACCGCTTTATGGACGAAGAGCCTGACTACGACGGCGGCATCGAGGTCATCCACTACCTCACGCTGCTGCGCGACCACGTTGGCTGGGACGCGCTCAAGTCCAAAGTCGTCAGACCGCTCGACGGGCTCAAGGTAGCGCCGTTTTACGGCTGCACGCTGCTGCGGCCCGACGAGGTCTCCATCGACCCCTTGAAGGAAGGTGTCCTCGAGGACTTCCTGCGCGCGCTCGGAGCGGAGCCGGTTCCCTTCGCGGCGGCCACCGAGTGCTGCGGCTACTACCAGATGTTGGCCCACCCCGAGGAGGGCATGCAACGGGCCGCAAAGGTCATCGGATCGGCCAATCAGGCCGGTGCGGATGCGCTGGTCCTCAGCTGTCCCTTGTGCGAGTACAACCTCGGTACCAGGCAGTCCGAGGTGGTGGCGATGGGCGAGCAACTCGAACCGGTCCCAACCCTTTATTTCACGCAGCTTCTCGGGATCGCGCTCGGGCTCGAGCCCGACCTCTACCGTCTCGATCTGGCGGGCCCGGCGGCGCGCGATCTCCTGGTGGAAAAGAACTTCGTGGCCGCGGCCACGGTCTGAGGTAGGTGAAAGATGGACACAGCAACAGTCACCGAGGTTGAAACCAAGACCATCCCCATATTCGTCATGGGCAAAAAATACGAGGTGCCCGACACCCTGACGATCATGAAGGCGCTCGAGTACGCGGGTTATCAGTACATCCGCGGCTGCGGGTGCCGGGGCGGCATCTGTGGCGCCTGCGCCACGGTCTACCGCAAGGCGGGCGACTACAAGATCTACACCGGCCTCGCCTGCCAGACAGTGGTCGAGCCCGAGATGTACCTGGCGCAGATCCCCTTCTACCCGGCCAACCGGGCGAGTTACGACTTCGAGACTCTTGACGCGACGCCGGAATCAATCTTCAAGCTCTACCCCGAGCTCTTCCGCTGCGTTGCGTGCAACGCCTGCACCAAGGTCTGCCCGATGGACGTAGAAGTTATGGATTACGTCTCGGCCCTGAAGAGAGGTGACATCAAGGCGGCCGCAGAACTTTCCTTCGACTGCATCCAGTGCGGTCTGTGCGCGAGCCGCTGCATGGGTGAGATGGCCCAGTACCACATCGCCCAGCTGGCCCGCCGCCTCTACGGCGGAAAGCTGGCGCCGAAGGCCGAGCACCTGCGGAAGATGTGCGACGACATCGAGGCCGGTACATTTGACAACGCAATGGCTGAGGTCAAGACCCTCGGCGAGGACGAGATGAAGAAGATCTATACGGAACGAGAAATGGAACCGGCCATGTCGGAAGAGGGGTGGACACCCGCCTCCTCCGCGGGTCTGGCCTGAGAGGTGGAAGATGCCCTATACACCTGAACTCAAAGAGCTCATCAAAAAAGTAGAAGCCACTCGCGCCGAGCGCGTGGAGCGCAAGAAAAATGGCGAAGAGGTGCCCTTCCTCAGTCTCGACGAACGCAAGGAGCGGCTCAAATTCCACCCCGACTTCAAGGAAGAGGGGCGGCGAGAACTCCAGGTGGGACCGTCCAAGGGCTACGCCATCGCGCACGAGATCGCGGATGTGCTCGAGGCCACCAGCCGCGTCGCACCCGACAAGATCGACCTCTCCAACCCGGCGTATGAAACCGATGTGCTGATCATCGGCGGCGGCGGTGCCGGCACCTCGGCCGCGATCCTCGCTCAGGAGCAGGGCGCCAAGGTCATCATGGCCACCAAGCTGCGCCACGGCGACGCCAACACGATGATGGCCGAGGGCGGCATCCAGGCTGCGTCCAAAGGTGAGAAAGATTCGCCCTATTACCACTACCTCGACGTTCTGGGCGGCGGCCACTTCACCAACGTCCCCGAACTCGCCGAGGTACTGGTCAAGAACGCCCCCGACGCGATCCGCTGGCTCGAGCACTACGGCGTCAACTTCTCGAAGGACGCTGAAGGCAAGCTCAAAACCATCCACGGCGGCGGAACCTCTCGCAAACGCATGCACTACGCAGCCGACATCACCGGCGCCGAGATCATGCGCACCATTCGCGACGAATCGCGCAACCGCGGCGACGACATCACTGTGCTCGAGTTCGCGCCGGCAATCGAGTTGGTGCTCAACGAGCACGGCCACTGTGCCGGTGCGATTCTCTACAACCTGGAGACCGAGGAGTACTTCCTGGTCAAGGCCAAGTCGGTGATCCTGGCCACCGGCGGCTGTGGCCGGCTCCACATCCAGGGCTTTATGACCACCAATCACTACGGCGCCACGGCGGATGGCATCGTCCTCGGTTACCGCGCCGGCGTGCCGGTGTCCTTCCTGCATACGGTGCAGTACCACCCGACTGGCGTGGTCTTCCCCGAGCAGGCCGAAGGCATCCTCATCACCGAGAAGTTCCGTGGTGCGGGCGCCAATCTGGTCAACGTCGATGGCAACCAGTTCGTCAACGA
>JASJGQ010000294.1:0-2919 GCA_033791425.1 Acidobacteriota bacterium | reverse complement strand
AAACCGAAATTCCAACCCATCAGAGGTGGTTATCCCTGAGGACGTGCTAGGGTGACGCCCTCGCGCCATCTTGATCGGGCGCGCAATCACACAACCCCACTCGAGGGAATGGAGAATCTACGATGTATATCAAGACTGCTTTTTCAATCGTTGCTACTTTGGTGTTTGGCGCTACCGTCGGCTGCTCTGGCCAGCCCGCCGTCGAGGAAGAGGTCGTGGCGGAGACCCCCGAAACGATGGTTTCCCACGCTACCAACATGGGCGGGCCGGAAATGATCACCGGCGCCGTCCTCGAGACTATGAACTCTGGCGGCTACACCTATGTCAGGGTCGACGCCGGCGACCAGGAGATATGGGCTGCGGCCGGTGAGTTCGAAATCGCCGTCGGTGACCGGGTGGTCTTCCCGCTCGAGACCCCCATGCGGGATTTCCACAGCAGCACACTCGAACGCGACTTCCCGCTGATTTACTTTGCGTCCTTTATCGCGCCCGAGGGCGCAGCGCCGGCCATGGCAACTCAGTCAGCCATGGAAATGCCGCCCGGCCACCCGTCGATCGACACTCCCGCGATGAACCCGGACACATCGGTCGCTGCCGGCAGTATCGAAAGACCAGCCGGCGCGATCGCGGTCGCCGAAGTATGGAGCGATCGGAGTGATCTGGCCGGTACGGCGGTGACTTTGAGCGGTAAGGTCGTGAAGTACAACGCAGCCATCCTCGGTCGCAACTGGTTCCACATCCAGGACGGATCGGGTGAGATGGCCGATGGCAACAACGACATCACCATCACCACCAGTGAAACCGTCGCAGTCGGCGACGTGGTTACTGTCACCGGCACCGTGGTCGTCGACAAGGACTTTGGCGCCGGCTACTCCTACACCGTGATGATCGAGGACGCCGACGTCGTCAAGCAATAGGGCAGAAAACAGGCAAGAAAAAACCCCTCCGCGAAGAGGGGTTTTTTTGAGTGCGGTTTGATTTACCAGCCGCCGCCGTAGCCGCCACCACCGCCGCCGCCGCCGCGACCGCCGCCGCCACCGCCGCCGCCGCCACGCTGCTTGGCCTGGGCCACATCCACGCGGATCGTGCGCCCGTCGAGATCCGTGCCGTTGAGGGCCGCGATGGCCTTGTCGGCCGCCTCGTCATCCTCGAATGTGACAAAGCCGAAACCACGCGAGCGACCGGTGTCGCGGTCGCACACAACCACGGCCTCGCTGATTTCGCCATGCACGGCAAACGCGTTGCGCAGGCTCTCATCGTTGGTGTCCCAGCTCAAACTTCCGATAAACAATTTCTTCGACATACTCTTCCCATCTCCCTGGGCGCTGCCGTTATCCGGCGCGCCCGTTCAAAATTAGTGGTGGACAGTGCTTCCACCCAAGCAGAAGCCAGCCCCGGTGGCCGGCTACGGAATTTGAAACCTACCACGTATCGCTCGTGGATTCAATCAGTTTCACTGAGACGACGTCGCCAAAGGGCGCCCCGAAATGATGAGGCCGCACCTGTCCGCGGTGGGTGCAGCGCACTCGTTTCCGGAATACAATTCCTTCGAACATCCTTGAATCACTATGGGCGTCACTGATTCAGAGACCATCGATATCGTTGAACCGCTGTCGACAACGGCGGCGCTGCCGACCTGCCATGTGGACGACACCCTGTCCGCACGGTACCGGCTTGACGAAGAAATCGGCCGCGGCGGCATGGGCGTCGTCTTTCGCGCCTGGGACGTGGAACTCGAACGCCAGGTGGCGGTCAAGGTCATGGCGGCTGACCTGGAGGCAGGAGAGGCCAGCGACCGTCTTTTTCGCGAGGCGCGCGCAGCTGCCGCCCTCAGCCACCCGAACGTGGTCGCCGTCCACGACGTCGGAGAGCACGAGGGCATGCCCTACTTCGTCATGGAGCTGGTCGAAGGGCCGAGCCTCCGAGATCGCCTCCCCAAGACGCTCGAAGAAATCGTCGACCTTGCGGACCAGATCTGCAACGCCCTGTCGCACGCCCACGACCACGGCCTGGTCCACCGCGACCTCAAACCTGCCAACGTCCTTCTCGAGGATCGCGCGGGCACGCCGTCGGTAAAGATCGTCGACCTCGGGCTGGCGGTGCGCAGCCGCGGCATCAGGGTCACCCGCCAGGGCGGGATCACCGGAACCGTCGCCTATATGGCCCCGGAGCAGGCGCTTGGTCAGGAAGTGGACGGCCGCACCGACCTCTACGCCCTCGGCGTCATGCTGTACGAGTTCACGACCGGGCGCCTCCCGTTCGACGGTGATAACGCGCTTGCCGTGCTGTCGCAGCACCTCCACGCACCGGTGGTGCCGCCCCGGACCTATCGCGCCGACTTGCCCGAGAACATCGAAAGGGCGATTCTCCGACTGCTCGCGAAAAAGCCCGAAGATCGCTTTGCCAATGCCGCCGAAGCGGCCGCGGCCCTCGACCTCTCTTCGGACGCGGCTGCAGTCGAGACGGCCGGCGCGTCCACCGCACTCGGCGGTCTGGTGCGCGGCCGGCTGGTCGGTCGTGATGACGAGCTCGACACGCTGCGGAGCTCGTGGACCTCGGCCTTATCCGGCCGTGGAGGGATGGTACTGGTCTCCGGTGAGCCCGGTTCGGGCAAGACCCGTCTTGCCCGCGAGCTCATGGACTACGCGCGCATCACCGGCGGCAGCGTCCTCTCGGGCGGCTGCTACGAACTCGAAGCGGCAACTCCCTATCTGCCCTTTGTTGAGGCCCTCCGCAGCTGGGTGCACGAGAGTTCCAATGAGGAACTGCGCGAAGCTGTCGGCGACTCGGGCGCTGAGCTGGCCCGTCTCGCCCCCGAGCTTTCAAGCCGCATCGGGCCGTTTCCCGCGGCCCCCGAGCTTTCCGCCGCCGAGCAACGGCTCCGGCTCTTTGACGGTGTCGCCCGCTGTCTCTTCAACC
>JASJGQ010000293.1:0-5514 GCA_033791425.1 Acidobacteriota bacterium | reverse complement strand
TGGTTGATCTCCGGTGCCAAAGCGCTGGTTGAAACGGCCAATTTGAATTTCGGCCAGAAAAGCAAGCTCCTGCGCCATATCAATCAACTCGACTCCGACCACGTGATCCTCGACCTCGGTGCGGGTTCGACCTTCAATGTGCTCGACTTTTTTCTCGTCGCACGGAAGGGCGTCCTGGTGGTGGTTCCCGAGCCAACCTCGGTGGAAAACGCCTATCACTTTCTCAAGGCCGCATTTTTCCGCAAGCTCAAACGCGCAGAACCCCGCAGCCAGGTCCAGGCGGCGGTCAAGGAAATCATGTACGGCAGCGCCCGCAACAGCGTGCGCACCCCCCGCGACCTGATCTCCCGGGTGTGGTCACTCGACCCCGAGGTGGGCGCCGCCCTGGTTGCCGAGGCCAGCTCATTCCGGCCCGCGCTGGTCGTCAACCGGGTGACCCACCCTACTCACGAGAAACTCGGCGCCGATATGGTCGCGGCCTGCCGCGACTATTTTGGAATTCGTCTCCAGTTGCTCGGATCGCTGCCGTCCGACCGACTCGTGGAGCGATCGGTGAGCGAACGGAAACCGGCCGCCGAGCACTATCCACAGATCCCGTTCGTCACCGCTCTGACATCGGTCGTGAACAACCTGACGTATACGCGACGGAGGCCTGAATGACCGCGACACCCGAGGACTGGGAACTTCTCGGCCTCGAGCCCGAGGCCGATGTCTCGAAGGTGCGGCGGGCCTACCGCGAGCGCAAGGCCCTGTACAACGAGCAGACTCTCGCGACGTACAACCTGTTCGATATGGACGAGCGCTCAGCCATGTTGGCACGAATCGACACCGCCTACGAAAACATCATCGGGACCGCTCCCTCCGGAGTGCCGGGCGCCCTCGACGTCGCAACCGCAACCGCTGAAGCCGATGTCCCAAGCGGTCCGGCGCCGGACGCTGAGACCGATCCGGGTCTCCACCTCCGCCACCAACGCCTCGTACAGGGGGTCTCGCTCCACCATGTCGAGGCAGCGACAAAGGTCGGCGTGGCGATCCTCGAACGTATCGAGAACGAAGATTTCGACGCCCTGCCGGCCGCGGTGTTCGTGCGCGGCCACGTCGAACAGTTCGCCCGTGAAATGGGGATCGCCGATCCTGTCGCCTTCGCCAAGACCTACCTCGCGAAGATGCGGGGTGATGCCGACGAGGACTGACTCAGTTCTGAGTTTTGAGTTCTGAGTTTTGAGTTCCCACCCACCCCGTCCGTGAGCACTGGATTGAATCGCGTGCGGTGGAGGTGCCATTTTCAATATTGTTGGATGCACGGCCGCACCCTCCGGCAAGAAGATGAGGGCCAACAATGTTGAAGGTGGCTCCTCTCGGGAACCGCGATCTGAAAATCGGGCTGGCACGGAGACTGGGAAAAAAAGGGGAGCCCCGAGGGGCGCCCCAGATCGTTGAAGAGTTCAACTATTTTTTTATGCCGGCAGCTTCTTCGAGCATTTCGGTGGTCAGGGATTTCGGGCGCTCGATGGGGTAGCCCAGCGCGCGGTCCCAGGTGATGTTGGTGAGCACGCCCAGCGCACGGCCGACTCCGAAGAGAACGGTGTAGAAGTCCCAGTCTTCGAGACCGTAGTACCACTGGATCACACCGGACTGCGCATCGACGTTCGGCCACGGGTTTTTGGCCTTGCCCTGTTCTTCGAGCACGCCCGGCGCGACCTTATAGATCATGCTAATGAGCTTGAAGAGCGGGTAGTCGGGAAGGTGCTTGAGGCAGAACTCGCGCTGAGACTCGTAGCGCGGGTCGGTCTTGCGGAGCACGGCGTGGCCGTAGCCGGGAATGACCTGGCCGCTGTTGAGGGTGTCCCAGAGAGCTTTCTTGACGAGTTCCTCGGTCGGCTCGGCGCCACCGAGGCCTTCCATGAACTTCATGGTCCAACTCAGAACCTCCTGGTTGGCGAGACCGTGGAGCGGACCTGCGAGACCGTTGATGCCGGCCGAAAGCGAGTAGTAGGCATCCGACAGCGCCGACGCCACGAGGTGGGTGGTGTGAGCGGAGACGTTCCCCGACTCGTGGTCGGAGTGGAGGATGAAGTACATCCGGGCGACGTCGTCATAGGGCTTGTCGATGCCCATCTGGTGGGCGAAGTTGCCGCCCATGTCGAGGTTCGGGTCCTCGGCGATCTGGTCGTCGTCCTTGTATTTGAGGCGATAGATGAAGGCGGCCAACACCGGCAGTTTGGCCATCAGATTGCAGGAATCCTCATACATCGGATCCCAGTAATCCATCTTCGACATGCCTTTGTTGTAGGCCTTGACGAAGAGCGACTCGCGCTGCATGGCGAGGATACCGGCCGAGTACATGGTCATGGGGTGGGTGTCCTTCGGCATGGCGCGAAGAATGCCCTTGACGTAGTCCGGCAGCTGGCGGCGGGTCTTGAAGTCGGCGACGACTTCCTCGGCCTGCTCGGCGGTGGGGATCTCGCTGGTCATCAGGTAATACCAAAAACCCTCGACGCACGGATACTCCTGGCCCGCGACGGCCGGCAGCGCGGCGAAGGTCTCGGGTATGGTGCGACCGCGGAAGCGAATGCCCTCGAACGGGTCGAGGTAGGAGACGTCGGTCACCAGGCAACGGACGCCGCGGGCGCCGCCGATGGCCTGCGCGATCGTCACTTCGCTGATCTTGGTGTCGCCGTACTCTTTGAGCAGGCGCACCGTCCTTGGACGATGAGCTTCGATTTTCTGGAACAGGGTTTCTTTCAGAGTGGACATCGATGCCTCCTATTTTGATTCTGCCGCTCGGCCGACGGCGCGGCTGCGTGGTCGGTTCGACACGGTCGTTGTTTGTCAATCTCAACAAACGACGAAACCCTGGCAAGGTTTCTCGCGTCGCTGAGTATAGAGCTTGTGAAGAAAAGTGACAAGCTCTTTTTCTATTGCTCATTCGGACCATTCACGGAGTTTGACAACTCCGTTCACGCGACTCTCCGCAAAGCTCTATGGATCAACTGAATAGCCATTCACCACCACCCTTCGACCAACTCCGTCGGATGGCAAGGCCTCGCTCACCCCAACGCAACTTCGTCGTCTGATTTGCTTCGGTTTCTCGATTTCAGCCCGGATTCCGGTACAATCGGCACCGAGGCAACACTTTGGATATCCGGTTCGCACCACAATCGGGCCCTCGCCGTCGTGGCGATGGCGGTGCCGAAGGGGCGAACCCGACGCGAGAGGTAATGCAGACTCCTACTCCATGAGGGGGCCATGAGCACCTGGATTCTGAGATGGACGACGGCTGACGACCGCACCGAAACCTCCCTCGGCCCGGGAGTCCATGTGCTCGGCTACTCGACCCACGCAGACGTCAGAATCAACGACCGGACGGTCAGCCGGAGCCATTGCCGACTCACCTGTTCCGACGACGACATGGTGATCGAGGATCTGGGATCGACCAACGGCACGAGGGTGGATGGCCAGGGTCTTGGCGATCCGATCGTTGTGACCGATTCCGCAAAAGTCAAAGTCGGATCGATCACAATCGAGGTGAATCGTGCCGAGCCCGAGCAGTCCAGAGAGGCTTCGAGCTTCTCGGGAATGAGTTCCAGTGCGTCGATGCTGCTCGGTCCAGTCACGGTCGGTTTTCTGCGGGATGCGGGCCGGGAAGTCGCGTTCTCGGCCGGTGAAACCGTCGTCCGACGGGGTGAACATCAGGATTTCTTCTACGTCGTAATCGAAGGCCAGATCGAGCTGATGCTCAATGAGGGCGAGAGCCGCAACCGGCCGCTGGCGCGTCTCGGCGAGGGCGGCATCTTCGGCGCTGAGTCGGTGCTCGCCAAGCAAGGCGCAGCCATCGACGCAGTGGCGGTCACCGATGTCCGATTGCTCCGCTATCCGGCCTCTGCCCTGCCATCGGCACTCCAGGAATCCGCGTCGCTGCGGCGCAAGCTGCTCGGCGGGTTCGCCCGCAATCTCCACAAGACGACCTCCGACGCCCTCGATCTCATGCACGGCGCGGATGTCATGGCCCGACTCGTCCAGGGCGACAATGACCCCGACGATCTGATCGCGGTTTCGCCACGGATGAAGGCCATCAAGAAGAAGATCGACGACTGTGCCGGAAAGCGCTCTCCGGTGCTGATCACGGGCGAAGACGGGACCGGCAAGACCCAGATGGCCCGTTTGATTCACGACCGTTCGGCTCGTTCCGAAGGTCCGCTGATCGCCGTCAACTGCCACGATCTGTCCCCCCATCACGCCGCCGAACTCATCCTCGGCGACAATCTCGGGGGGCGGTTGCCCACCAGGGACCGCACCAGCGGAGGCATCCACCTCGCCCACCAGGGCACCCTCGTCCTACGGGGCGCCAACGCGCTCGAGCCCGCGGTGCAACAGATGCTCGCCGCCCACATCAGTACGACCGAAGCGCCATCACCCGACGCCTTCCCCGACACCCGGATCATTGTGACCGCCCGGGCGGCCGGACCGCGTGGGGACCACCAGAGCGGCCTCGCTGAAGGCCTCACCAAGTGCTTCGAAGAGATCATCGAAGTCCCGCCTCTCGCCACCCGGCCCAAGGACATCCTGCCGTTGGCCGAGGAATTTCTAAAACGCCACGGCCCCGAACCTCCCGTGATCAGCGAGTCCGCACGCCACGCCCTCCTGTCACTGAGATACCAGCGGCGCAACGTGGCGGAACTGCGAGAGACCATCGATCTCGCAGTGCGCATCGCCGACGGTCGCGAGATCCTCCCCGAGCATATCTTTGGCGGTTTCGGCGAGGACGCGGCACCTCCAGGAATGGACATCACCACCACGCCCCTGGTCGCAGGCCTCCTGCGCAGGACCGGCCTGCCGTTGCTCCGTGGAGTGACTCTCGCCGGGTTTGCGGCGGTGATCGTTCTCTGCCTGGCCGCCGCCTCGACGGCAGCCGGCCGGATCGCCAACACCGCCATCTGGTCACTCTGGGAGCCCGCCGTTTTCGCGCTGTTCCTGCTCGTCGGACCCGTGTGGTGCTCGATCTGCCCGCTCTCCACCGTGGCTCGCTCTGCAAAGCGACTCGGTGCATCAGACCGCCCGCCTCCGGGCTGGCTCGTTCGCAACGGTCCGTGGCTCGCAATCGTCGGTTTCGCTCTGATCATCTGGGTCGAACGGGTCTTCCGTTCGGCCGAGAACCCGGTCGCGTCGGGTTTACTGCTCCTGGCTCTGGTAGTGGCTGCCGTAGCGGGTGCGCTGCTCTTCCGGCGGGAGGTCTGGTGCCGCCACCTGTGCCCGTTGGGACGTCTCGCGACAACGCTGGCCCCGGCTTCTCCGCTCCAGCTGACGGCCAAACAGAGGGTCTGCGCTTCAACCTGTACGACCCATTCGTGTTACAAGGGCACCCCCGAGGTCTCGGGTTGCACCGTCTTCCACCACCCGTTGGAGGGTAAACAGGCCTACCGCTGCAAGCTCTGTCTCGACTGCCTCCAGACGTGTCCCCACCACTCCGCACAGGTGCAGATCCGAGCGCCGCTGATTGCCGTGTGGCGGCTG
>JASJGQ010000292.1:0-35821 GCA_033791425.1 Acidobacteriota bacterium | reverse complement strand
CAAAAACTGCACGAAGGCCGGGTCGAGGTGGCCGAGGGTCGGTCTCGCCATGGCGGCCAGCACGCGCGGCGAGACATCGGAGGGGCCGGGCCCCATCAGGGTTCGTTGCGGGGGATGGAAGGAAGTGAACGTCATGATCTGTCCTTTCTTCGCCCGGGATAGTACCAGCGCCGCGACCCGGTGGGCAGCTCGGTGCTCCGCAGTTGACAGGTGACCCTACAATAGGTGCCCGCAAGGGGGAGGGCGAAGATGAGATCTCCGCGCATTTTGGGTGTTCTTACCGGGATTCTACTCACCGGCGCCGGCTTCGTGCCGGCCCAGACGCCAACCACGGTTCCGAGTCCCGCGAGCGTGCTCGGGTTTGAACCCGGAGCCGATCGCCAACTCATGGACTACGGACAGCTCACCGACTATCTGGTCAAGTTGGCGGCGGTCTCCGATCGCGTCGAACTACGTGTGGTCGGCACGACGCCTCTTGGCCGAACCATGTATGTCGCCTTTATTTCGTCGGCCGAAAACATCGGCATATTGGACGAATTGCGCGGGATCAACAAACAGCTGGCCCTCGATCCGGACTTGACGGAAGAGGTACGGGCATCGCTGATCGAACGGGGCAGGGTCTTTGTCATGGAGACACTCTCGATGCACTCCGGCGAAGTCGCTCCAAGCCAATCGCTGCCGCTCTACGCCTACTCCCTGGCCACCACCGACGATCCTGAACTGCTGCGACAGCTGGATGACGTCGTCCTGATGATGGTGCCGTGCCACAACCCCGACGGAATGGACATGGTGGTCGAGCATTACCGCGAGTACGTGGGCACGAAGTACGAGGGCTCGTCTCTGCCGCGCGTCTACCATAAGTACGTGGGCCACGATAACAACCGGGACTTTGTCGCCCTCACCCAGGAAGACACTCAGGTCATCTCCCGTCTCTACAGCACGGATTGGTTTCCGCAGGTGTTGGTCGAAAAACACCAGATGGGTTCGACCGGACCGCGCTACTACGTGCCACCGAACCACGACCCCATCGCCCAGGTGATCGACGAGGGACTGTGGAACTGGTCGGCCGTTTTCGGCGCCAACCTCGCCCGCGATATGACCGCCGACGGGCTCCAGGGCGTAGCCAGCCACTGGCTGTTCGACGACTACTGGCCGGGGTCGACTGAGACCTCGCATTGGAAGAACATCATCAGTTTTCTGACCGAGGCGGCGAGCTGCAAGACGGCCACTCCGGTCTTTATCGAGCCCACCGAACTCCGGGTCCGCGGTAAGGGCCTTTCCGAATACAAAAAGGGCGTGAACATGCTCGATCCGTGGCCGGGAGGCACATGGAGCCTCGGCAAGATCGTCGAGTACGAGCTGTCGTCGATGGCCTCGATCCTGGCCACCGCTGCGGGCAACCGCCGTCAGATCCTCACCTTTAGAAACGACCTCTGCCGCAAAGAGGTGGAGAAGGGGAGGACTCAAGCCCCCTTCTACTTCGTACTACCGCAGAAACAGACCGACCCCGGCGAGCTCGCGGCGCTCGCCGAACTGCTGCAACTCCACGGTATCGAAATCGATCGTCTGACGAAGGACGTGGTGGTCGGTGACCGCCACCTGAGCACCGGCGATCTCGTGGTTCCGCTGGCGCAACCGTATCGCGCGTTCGTCAAGGAGATGCTGGAGTCGCAACGTTATCCGGAGCGACACTACACACCCAGCGGCGAGCTCATCCGGCCCTACGACATCACGAGCTGGTCGCTGCCGCTGCACATGGGGGTCACGTCGTACCAGATCGACACCCGAAGCACCGATCTCGAGGACCACCTCGAACCACTCCCGAGCGACGCTTTCGAGTTCGACCTGACGCTGCCCGACGACGTGTGGGCGATTGCGTACCCCTCGTCGAATAACCAGGCCTACCTGGCTGTTTTTGCTGCCCTCGAGGCCGGATTCGAGGTGGGTAGGATCGCTCAGCCGTTCGGGCCAGAAGATCGTGAACTGCCGGCCGGCAGTTTTGTCAGTCTCATGGGTTCTGGAGGTCGTGACGGGCTGCAATCGATCGTCGATCAGACCTCGATCACACCGGTTGTCTTCGAGAACGAGGTCACGGTGGCGCGGCTTCCCGTCCGCAAGCCCCGCATCGCACTGGTTGAAACCTACTTCCACGACATGGACGCCGGTTGGACGCGTTACCTCTTCGATACCTACGGCATTTCCTACCTGGTACTCCACCCGGGCGACTTCGACACCGCAAACCTCGCCCGAGATTTCGACGTCATCGTGTTCCCGGGCGCCAGCAAGGACGTCTTGACCAAGGGGAAATACAAACGCGGCGACCGCTATGTCGTCAACGACTATCCTCCGGAGTTCCGGCAGCCCATCACCAGGAAGGGTCTCGCAAAGCTGACGGCGTTCCTTCAGGGTGGCGGCACGGTCGTTTCGTGGGGCGGATCCACCGGGCTGTTTACTGGCGGGTTGGCGGCGCCCGACGGGGACGACGAGGATGCTGACGCGATCGAAATCCCGGTGCGGGACATCTCCGACAACCTCGAGGACGTGAGGGTGCCGGGGGCGTTCCTGGCAGTCGACTACCTCCATCCGCACCCGCTCACCTGGGGCATGCCGGCGCACGGTGGCGCCTTCAGCCGCGGCAATCCGATCTTCGCGACATCGATCCCCAGGCTCGACACCGACCGGAGGGTGGTGGCCGTCTATCCCGAGCGGGAACTCCTGCTGAGCGGATATCTGGAAGGCGAGGATCAGCTCCAGAACAAACCGGCGATGGTCTGGGTGAGGGTCGGCAAGGGCCAGTTGGTTCTGTATGGGGTCCGTCCTCAATTCAGGGGCTCCACGCCTTCCACGTTCAAGCTGGTGTTTAACGCCCTGTTATTGCCGCCGATCGGGTAGAGAAAAGGGAACCAGCAGTAGACGTGACGATGTCTGGTGGAGGATTGCTCCGCGCGCGTGTGGCGCTGATGTTCGCGCTCGGACTCGCCGTGTATGTTCACCTCGGCGAAGCCCAGACGGGAAAGATCGGCGATCCCTACCAGGTTCCGCGCGCCACCTCCGAGGTCATGATCGACGGCGTGGTCGAGGACGAGGAGTGGAGTGAGGCGTTGAGGCTCGAACTGCGGTACGAGGTGTCACCAGGCGAGAACACGGAACCGCCGGTCCGTACGGTGGTATTCATGACGTACGACGAGCACCACGTGTTGGTGGCATTCAAGGCCTACGACCCCGACCCATCGACGATCCGGGCACGATACCGTGACAGGGACACCATCATGGGTGATGACAACGTTGGGGTCACTCTGGACACATTTAACGATGAACGCCGGGCCTACGAGTTCTGGGTCAACCCTCTTGGCGCGCAGATGGACGCCATCTACAACGATGTGGAAAAGCACTTCGACCGCTCATGGGACGCCATCTGGCTGTCTGCGGGAAGGCTCACCGATTTCGGATACGAAGTCGAGCTTGCGGTTCCCTTCAACCAGATTCGATTTCAGCCGACCCACGGGCCCCAGGTCTGGGGCCTCGACCTGACCCGCACCTGGCCGCGCAGCGACCACGTCCGAATCGGCCTTTTCCCGAGGGAACGAGGTGCCAACAGCTATCTGGCCCAGGAAGACAAGATCATCGGTTTCGAGGGGGTGAGCCCGGGCCGCAACCTCGAGTTCGCGCCCACCCTCACCGGTTTCACACTGCAGGAGCGACCCGATTTTCCAGATTCCGTGGACCTGGAAAAGAACAAGGACCTCGATCTCGGGGCCACCGTGCGCTGGGGTGTCACGCCCAACATCACCCTCAGTGGAGCGGTCAACCCCGACTTTTCACAGATCGAGGCCGACGCCGTCCAGTTGGCCATCAACGAGCGTTTTACGCTGTTCTTCGACGAGAAGCGGCCATTCTTTCTCGAAAGCTCGGACTACTTTGAAACCAGCCTCGATCTGCTGTACACGCGGATGATCGCCGACCCCTCGGCGGCCCTCAAAGTCACCGGCAAATTGGGGCGGCACACGGTGGGGCTGTTCAGCGCCCTAGATGGGGTCACCAACCTCGTCGTTCCCGGCGTCGAGGCCTCGAGTTCGGGCACATATGAGTCGTCAAACACCTCAACCGTGGCGAGGTATCGCTACGACCTCGGCGCGGACTCGACCGCTGGTGCGATCTTCACCGATCGCGAGGGAGCGGACGGTTACTTCAACCGAGTCTTCGCAATCGACAGCCGGCTGCGTCCGACCGAGTCGGACTCTCTCACCATCGACGCCGCCTGGTCGAGCACCCAGTACTCACCCGAGATGCGGTCCGACCTCGAGCTCACGGGGGAGGAGATTTCGGATCACGCCCTCGCCGTCGAATACCAGCACACCACCCGCGACTGGTTCGCCTTCGCGGAGTACAGGGACTTCGGCAACGACTTCCGGGCCGACCTCGGCTTTATTCCGCAGGTCGGTTTTCGGGACGGCAACCTCGGCGCAGGATACATCTGGTGGGGCGAAGAGGACACTTGGTACAACCGGCTCGAGGTCGGCGGATTCGTTGCCCGAAGCCAGGACCAGGACGGGGAGCTTCTCAGCGACCGGGGACAGATATGGTTCGAGGGACAGGGCCCGTCACAGTCGAATTTTCACCTCGAACTGGGGCGCCAGACCGAGGTGTACGAGGGCGTCCGCTTCGACAATATGGTGGTGCCCGCGCTCAGCTTCAGGATGCGGCCATCCGCCTGGTTCAGGTTTCACCTCTTTGTCGTGGCGGGTGACTGGATCGACTTCACCAACGTCCAGCCCGCCGACAGAGTGCGGGTCCGGGGAGAGATCGAATTCAACCTCGGCCGGCACTTCGAACTGGAAATCGAATACCTCCATTCGAGTCTCGATGTTGCGGGCGGCCGGTTGTACGAGGCGAAGGTGCCGCAGCTGTCCGCCATCTGGCAGTTCAATACCCGGACCTTCGTTCGCGTCATCGTCCAGATCACGGATGTGAATCGTGACCCGGATCTCTATCTGGAAGAGGTCGATGCCCTTAATAGGGACTCCTTTGTTCAGCTGCTTTTTTCGTACAAGGTCAACCCGCAGACGGTGGCTTTTCTCGGCTATAGCGAGGGTGCGCAGCAGACGACGGACATCCCGAGGACGACGACCGGCCGCGCCGTGTTCGCCAAGATCGGCTACGCCTGGCTCTGGTAGAGCGGTAACTCAGGCGATCTCAAATCGTTTTGGAATGCGCAGACAGACAAAGAACCCCACCAGCGCGATGGCACCGGCGAGAATAAACACCCATTGGAAACCATAGGCCTCCCAGATATAACCCGACAGGATCGGCAGGGTCATGGCCACCGCGTGGTCGATGGTGATACCCATGGAAATGGTAGGGGTGATGTCTCCCGGGTCATCGGCGATCTTCTTGAGGTAGGTGGTGCGCGCCACCCGGAGCGCAAACAACACCATGTCGAAGATGTAGGCTCCGTAAAGGGCGAACAGAACTGCGCGGCCCGTCAGGAGATTGCCCGCGAAGGCGTAGGTCAGACAGATCCCGACCAACAGCAGTTCGTCTGCCGCCAGGACCGTGCGTTCTCCAAGCCAGTCGATGACCTCACCCAACAGCGGCCTCAAAATGACGCCGAGGCTGGCGGCGATGAAATAGAGGAGAGCGATGGTGCTCACCGGCACCCCGTGAATCTCCACCAACACCCACGCGCCGAAAGCCAGGAAGATCTGTTTGCGGATGCCGAAGAGGGCCGAAATGGCGTAGAAGAGCCGGTACTTCTTTTTGTAAACCAGACGTCGAGAGGGCGTGTCTCCGCGACCGATCTGCAATCTCGCGTACAACACACCCGCGATCAGTGCGCTCCCTGCTGCGATGGCATAAAACAGCGAGAATCGATCCCCGAGGAACCGGGCCAGCACGTAAATCACACCGACCCCGAGAATGGTGCCGAGGTTGCGCGCACCACCAAACTGGCCGAGACGGCGCCCTTCCCTCCCGCCATCGGCGAGTTTGAGGCCGATGGGTCCTTCGACGGCGAAAATGATGTGATCGCCGAGCGACCAGATCACGATAAAAACCACCAGCGCCGCGTGGGTCGGCGCCAGGAACCCGAGGCCGATCGCGCCGAGGGCCGTCAGCACCATTGCAGCGGCGGCCATTTGAGTCTCGCGAAAGATCGTGAGCATCGCTCCCGCCACGAACATGATCAGAAAGCCCGGGAGCTCTCTCGGCAGCTCCAGCCAACCGCGGGCCTCGGCGCTGAGATGGTGAACTTCCGCTAGGTAGTTGTTGAGGGTCGCCGTGAAGATACCTGATGCCGCCCCGAAGAAAAGGGTGGCGAGCAGGGCGAGTTTGAGCTCTTTGCGGTGCATGGGCCTCCGGATCACGACGAACCCCGGCAGGGGCGACGCGTATTGTACGCGTATACTCGCTCGGGTCGAGGAGGCACATGATGAACTCCGCCAGACGTGCTCTGTTGGCCGTACTTATCGTGATGTTCGCGGTCGAGGGATTGGCGGCCGAAGTTGACGAAGGCCCGAGCCTCGAGATATCGGAGTGGCTTGTTCTCGGACCCCTGCAATCGACTATCCCGGCCTTCGATGACCTCGGTGCCGGCGACGCTCTCGGTGAACTCCTCGAAACCGCCACTCTTCCAGAGATTCGTCGCCTTCCCGCGGACGGTGATCAGATCGAGGGATTCTCGGGACCGGTGGCCTGGCGCAAAATCGCGCTCGAAGGCGTTTCAATTCAACTCGAGAAGCCCACATGGGCCCGCGATCGGCGCGTTGCCGTCGCCTGGCTTTCGACCTCCATACGAACGAAACGCTTCGTGACGGCGGGTATCGAGGTCGAGTGTGAGCACCCGTGGAAGGTGATGCTCGACGGAAAAACGGTCGCGAGCGGTGACCTCGAATTCGATCTCGAACCCGGAGACCACGTCCTCTATCTGGCGACCATCTTCGAGCCGGAGATCGATGGTCCGTGGGCTGTCTCCGTTGCCGTGACGACGGAAATCAAGGGGGCGGTGTCGGCAAATCTGCGGAGAGAACGCGAGCTCGACATCATGGATGTTCTCGACGCAGCGACGGTAACCGCGTTCGAACTGTCACCGAGCGGCGACCGGGTGGTGCTTTCGCTGGCGCGGGTTCGTGCCGGGTCCGACGAACGCGAGATCTGGGTCGAGCTGCGATCAACCACCGACGGCGCGCTCCTCCGCAGCTGGCGCGGAGCACCGTCCATGACGGAGGTTCGGTTTGCGCCCACCGGGAATCGAATTTCATACGTCACACGGGAAGGGGATACCAAGACCGCCACGCTGTGGGTCAACGATCTCGAGTCCGGAACAACATCCGAAATCGTCGCCGGCATCGAGAACTGGGACAGCTATCTCTGGTCGCCCAATGGAGCCACGATCGCCTTCAGCACGACGGAGAAACCCGAGGAGAACGAAAGCGGGATCAAAAGGCTGCGTGGGTTGCTCGATCGGATGGCAGATCATCGGAACCTCACGGTCCTCCACCTCGTCAACGTTTCGAGCGGAGTTCGGAAACAGCTGACGGGCGGTGCGCTCAGCGCCTCCCCGGCGTCGTTTTCGCCCGACGGTTCGAAAATCCTGGTGACCCGGGAAGTCGAAGACCTGTCTCGCCGACCGTATTCGCGAAACGAACTGTGGGAGATCACGCTCGCTAACGGTGATGAACGCAAACTTCGCGATTTCTGGTGGCTCGGCGGCGTCGAGTACGCGCCCGATGGGGGCCGATTGCTGATTCAAGCTGGCCCGAGCGAGTTCGGTGAAACCGGGATCGCGGTGGGTGGGGGAGGGCCGGTCAACGATTATGACGGCCAGCTCTATCTATGGGATCCGGACAGCGGTGCGGTCGACGCCATCAGCCGCTCGTTCGATCCCGCCATCACGAGCGCACGTTGGAGCCGGCACGACGGAAGGATCACCGTCCTCGCGGTGGATGGTCACAGACGGTCCCTTTTTAGATATGAACCGAATGACGGTATGTTCACCCCGATTCCTACCGGAATGGAAAGCATCGGTTCGTTCGATATCGCGACCAACGGACCGACCGTCATCGCCGAGGGAACCTCCGTGTGGCAGGCGCAGCGAGTGGTGGTGGCAGGTGCGGACGACCGCCCTGCTCGTCTGCTGGTCGAGCCCTCTTCCGACAGGTTCTCGGTTGTCCGCAGTGGCGATGTTCGCGAGTGGAACTTCACCTCCACCGACGGACGCGGCGTCGCAGGCCGCATCTACTATCCGACCACCTTCACTTCAGGGACGAGCTATCCGGCAATCGTCAACTACTACGGCGGGACCTCGCCGATGAACCGTTCTTTCGGTGGCCGCTACCCGGCGGAATGGTGGGCCGCCAACGGCTATGTGGTGTACGTTCTCACGCCAACCGGTGCCTACGGCTGGGGGCAGGAGGCATCGACGGTCCACGTCAACGATTGGGGCGAGGTCACGAGTCGGCAGATCATCGAGGCGACGACGGCCTTTCTCGACGCCCATCCGTTCGTCGACCGACAGCGGGTCGGTTGCATCGGGGCGTCCTACGGCGGCTTCATGACCATGAAGCTGGTCACCGAGACCGATCTTTTTGCGGCAGCGGTCGCCCACGCCGGCATTTCCGCACTCTCGTCCTACTGGGGCGAGGGCTACTGGGGATACAGCTACGGGGCCGTCGCCAACGCCGACAGCTTCCCGTGGAACCGTCGCGATATCTTTGTCGATCGCAGTCCACTGTTCAGCGCCGACAAGGTCACCACGCCGGTGTTGCTGACCCACGGTGACGAGGACCCCAACGTCCCACCGGGGGAGAGCGATCAGTTCTACGCCGCCCTCAAACTGCTCGGTGTCGAGGTCGAGTACCTGCGGGTCGCAGGCCTCGGGCACCTGATCATGGAGCACGACAAGAGGGCACTGTGGTCGAAGAGCATCGTGGCCTGGTTCGACCGTTTGCTCAAGGATCAGCCCGAGTGGTGGCAAGCTCTCTACGCAGAGGAATGAAACGGAGTATGGAACAACACCGCAGCCTTTGATGTTGCGCTGGTCGAAGGGAAAGCTAGATGCGATTGGGTCGATTTCTTGTAATCGTTGGTCTTGTGGGCCTGACGGGTGCCCTGGCGACGGGCCAGGATGCGGAAGATGAGGCCAAAGTATTATTTATTGCGGGGGACGATCAGGGCACGGTGTGGGCCAACCTGGGCCTCACTCTGCAAAATCGCGGTGACGCCTATATACCGATGGTCATCGGCGTACAGAACAACTCATCGAATGAGATCAAATTGAATCGGGAGAGCTTCCACCTGGACGACCTCGACGGGGTCGTTTATTCCATGCCGACCGTCAAAGAGTGGCGGAAGAGCTACAAGAGGATCGTCATCGACCGCCGGTTGATGTCGGCCGGAGGCATTCCCTGGGAGGTGTGGCGCCGAAGCGGCAGATTGGCGCGGTCGAATTTCTTCCCCGATCTGCGTGGCAGCCGCGGGAACACCACGATCAACACCATCAGTCTTCGCCCCGGCTATGCAATGGTCGACCTCATGTATTTCGAACAGCTGAGAAAAGGGGACCTTGGTCGGCCGTTTTTCCTGACAGTGCGACCCGAGGGCTGGGAAGTCCCGATCCGCATTCGCCTCTACCTTTCCTGACGACGCTCTCACCAACCCGGCCGAGCCCGCAATCGGCAACGTTGACGGGTAGCGGCTTTTGGGCGCATGTGATAGATTTCACGTGCTCGGCGGAATCCGACAATAACCCGATTGGGAGACGAAAATGGCCCGTATTCAACCGTTCCGCGGGTGGAGACCACGCCCCGACCTCTGTTCCGAAGTGGCGAGTCCGCCCTATGACGTTCTGTCCAGCGCTGAAGCTCGGGAGATGGCTTCGGACAATCCCGTGTCCTTCCTGCACGTGGTCAAACCCGAAATCGACCTCGATCCAAACGTGAACGTCTACTCTCCAGAGGTCTATGCAACCGGCGCCGCGAATCTCAAGAAATTGATGGATGACGGCGTACTGGTGCGCGAGGCAACGCCAGCTCTCTATTTGTACCGGCAGCGCATGGGCGATCATGTGCAGACCGGGCTCGTGGCCGGCGCCAGCGTCGACGAGTATGAGGCTGATCTCATCAAGAAGCACGAACACACCCGCCCGGTGAAGGAAGATGACCGCACCCGACACATCGACACCCTCAACGCCAACACCGGACCGGTGTTTCTGACCTACAAAGCAACGCCGGATGTCGACCGGCTTGTCGAACGGCTCACCGAAGCTGAACCGACGTACAATTTCGTGGCTCCCGACGGCATCCAGCATGTTTTGTGGGTGGTCAGTGAAGTTGGCGACCGCGACGCCCTCGTGGATGCCTTTGCAGGAATACCCGAACTCTATGTAGCTGACGGTCATCACCGTTCGGCTGCCGGGACGCGAATCCGCGCGATGCGGCGGGATGCCAACCCCGGGCACAGGGGCGACGAGTCCTACAACTTCTTCCTATCGGTGATCTTTCCCGACAATCAGATGATGATTCTCGACTACAACCGGTTGGTCAAGGATCTCAACGACCTCGATCCTGCGGCGGTGCTCGAACGGGCAGGACAGCACTTCGAAGTGGAGCGGGTGGAGAACGGTCGGCCGGCAGGGCCCCGATCGTTCGGGATGTATCTCGAGGGACAGTGGTACCGATTAACAGCCAAAGAGGCCAGTATTCCAGAAGACGACCCGGTCAACCGTCTCGACGTCGCGATTCTGCAGAACAATCTCCTCGCACCGGTGCTCGGGATCGGTGATCCGCGGAAGGACGAGCGCATCGATTTCGTGGGTGGGATTCGAGGGCTCGGCGAGCTCGAAAAGAGGGTCGACTCCGGCGAGTGGGCGGTCGCGTTCGCTTTCCACCCGACCTCGATCCAACAGCTCTTTGCCGTTGCGGACGCAGGTCTCGTGATGCCGCCAAAATCCACGTGGTTTGAGCCAAAACTCCGTTCCGGCCTGATTGTTCGACCGCTTGCAGACTGAAGACGACGAGGGGGAAGAATGAAGATTCTCATTTCAGATGCGTTCGACCCGTCCCTTCCGGCGAAACTCGAAGCGTTCGGTGAGGTGATTGACGACAAGGATCGCCTCCCCGAAGTTGACGTCGTTTTGGTCCGATCGAAGACGAAATGCACCCGCGACTATATTGACCGTGCGAGCAACCTCCGCCTGATCATTCGTGGAGGTGTCGGTCTCGACAACATCGATGTCGAGTACGCGCAGTCCAAGGGAATTCAGGTCTTCAACACGGCCGAAGCATCTGCGGTGGCGGTGGCGGAACTCGCATTCGCGCTGATGATCTCGGTTCCGACCCGAATGGTGGACGGCCACGAAGGCATGAAGCGTCGGGAGTGGCTTAAAAAACAACTCAAGCGAACCGAACTGATGGGCAAGACGCTGGGTCTCGTCGGCGCCGGCAATATCGGCACCGAGCTGGCGCGCCGCGCGATCGCTTTCGGGATGCGGGTCATCGCCTACGATCCGTTGCTGAAGAGCCACGAGTGTGTGGATCTCGTCAGCCTCGAGGATTTCTTCGCCCAGTCCGACTACATATCCCTCCACGTGCCCCTTACGGACACGACACGTGGCATGTTCAACGCCGACACCATCGCCAATCTGAAGGACGGAGTAGTCATCATCAATACCGCCCGCGGTGGATGTGTGGTCGAGGAGGACGTGGTTGCCGCCCTGAAGTCAGGTAAAGTGCGCGCCTACGCAACCGACGTCTGGTCCTCGGACCCACCGGCCGAGGATTGCCCCCTGTACGACGCGCCAAATGCGATCATGACACCGCACCTCGGAGCCTCGAGCAGCGAGAACATGCTTCGGATCGGTGACGTTGTTGTTAGAATCCTCGAAGACTTTCAACAGCAGACTGCATAGGAGGCAGATGATGAGCCAAACCTGGAATTTCTACGCGGGACCCGCGACCCTTCCGGCGCCGGCGCTCGAACGGGCGAAAGATGAGATCCCGAATTGGGAGAACACCGGCATGTCGGTAATGGAGACCTCACACCGATCCGCCGAATATGACGTGGTGCATTACGGCGCCATGAATCTGCTCAAAGAACTGCTCGGGCTGGATGATGACCACCAGGTCCTGTTCCTCCAGGGCGGGGCGTCGACACAGTTTGCAATGCTGCCCATGAACTTCATCCCGGAGGGCGGTTCGGCGGACTACGTCAACACCGGGACCTGGTCGCAGAAGGCTCTCAAGGAAGCCAACATCGTTGCGAGCGGAAGGATCGCCGGCTCGAGCGAGGCTGAAGGGTTTTCGAGAATCCCGAATCAAGCTGAACTCGATCTCGATCCAGATGCGGCGTACGCCCACATCACATCGAACAACACCATCAAGGGCACCCAGTATCACGATTTTCCCGACACCGGTTCGGTGCCCCTCGTCGCCGACATGTCATCGGACATTCTGTGGCGGCCGATTGATGCCAACCGCTTCCACCTCATCTACGCCGGGGCACAGAAGAACATCGGCCCGTCTGGGGTCACCATCGTCATCATCAGAAAATCGTGGATCGAGAAGGCCATTCAGGGCCTGCCGACCATGCTTTCCTACGGCACCTATTCCGCGAAGGACTCGCTGTACAACACACCTCCGACCTTTTCCATCTATATGGTTCGAAACGTCCTCGAGTGGTTGAAGGGCAATGGCGGTCTGGCTGCGATGGAAAAAACAAATCGAGCTAAGGGCGACCTGCTCTATGGCGTATTCGAAGACAGCGCGGGTTTTTACTCGAGCCCGGTCGCCAAGGACAGTCGTTCTTACATGAATGTGGTCTTCCGGCTTCCGTCCGAAGAGCTCGAGGCAAAATTCGTCGCTGAGGCCAAAGCCGTGGGGATGGTCGGCCTGAAGGGCCACCGGTCGGTGGGCGGGTGCCGTGCATCCATCTACAACGCAATGCCCCTCGAGGGCGTGCAGTTCCTTACCGACTTCATGAAAGAGTTCGCCCGCGCGAACGGTTGACCACCCTGCTGAACCCAGAATCTCCGGACGGGCTACGGCCCGTCCGTTTTTATTGCGATACCATACGAGCGTGAAAAGGCTCATCATTGCCGACGCACACGTCGGCCAGGGCGTGAACGACAGCCGGGCCATGACATCCCTCGTGGAGCGTGCTGCGGCCAGCGGCGTCGGTGAGATCATCTACCTTGGCGACGGCTTTCAGTACCTCATAGGCATGTCGAAATTTTGGACAACCGGTTTCCGTGAGGTTCTTGCTGCCTGGAGGCGGGCGAGATCGGCGGGAGTGGCGATCGGGATCGTCGAGGGCAACCGTGATTTCTTTCTCGACGCACCCGAGCTGGCGACGGAGATCGACTGGAGCGCTCGTTTGTACGACTTCCAATCCGGCGACCGCCGCTACCGTTTGGTTCATGGGGACCTCGTCAATCGGCGCGATCTCCAAAACCGATTCTGGTCAAGAATCTCGAAGGCCTCGGTCGCGCGATTGTGGGCCCATCTCCTCCCTCGTGCTGCGGCCGTTGCGATCGTTCGCCGCATGGAAGCGCATCTTGCCATGACCAACCGGAAATTCCGTTACGCCAAACCCCTCGCGGATCTCGAGAAGAGCGCCTACAGGGCCTGGGCGGAGGGTATCGGAACACTGTTTTGGGGGCATTTCCATACTCCCTGGATGTGCAGAGACGGCGACCACGAAGCATTGATCATCCCGGCATGGCTCGAGAGCCGGACGAGCGTGCTGGTCGATGCCGGTGGCGGGTGGTCGCTGGTGGATGATGATTTCGAGCGGACGAGCCTGGTTCTCGACGACGACGCGGTCGGCGAACCCCGTCCGGGCGGGGGCGGGTCTCCATGACACCGCGAGACTTGCCCGGTGAAACACTCACTCTTGGCGGAGACGTCGATGTCCCGGCGTCCAAGAGCCTGACCAATCGAGCCCTGATCGCCTGTGCGGCGGCCGGCGGGGGGCGAATCGTCCGGCCGCTGGACTGCGACGACACCCGAATTTTGGCGTCCGCTCTCGCCGGCGCTGGATGGAATATCGTTTGGGGAGAGGACATCGTAGTTGGATCCCGGGTCATTCCCGGTGAACGGATCGAGCTCAACCTCGGAAACTCGGGGACCGGGGCTCGTCTCGTACTCGGCCTCCTTGCGGCATGTCCCGGTCGGTCGATCGTTGACGGGAGCGCCCGGCTTCGCGAAAGGCCCTTTGAACCACTCTTCAGGGCGCTCGAGGCGCTCGGTGCGGACCTCATTTATTCAAACAATCGTCTCCCCGTCGAGGTGGAGGGGACCGAACTCAAAGGCGGTGAGGTTTCGATCCGCCCCGAGGTCTCTTCCCAGTTCGTCTCGTCGCTGCTTCTAGCCGCACCCCTCATGCGCAGGGGGATCGATCTCGAGGTACTCGGGCCGCTGCCATCCGCACCATACCTCGACCTCACAATGGACGTCCTGCGAGCCTTTGGTGCCGTGGTCACTGCCACCGAGGACCGTCGCCGGTGGCGCGTTTCGCCGGAGCCGATGCGGCCGACGACATACGAGGTCGAGGGTGATTGGTCGGCTGCCGCCTTTTTTCTTGCGGCTGTCGCCATCGCCGGAGGCTCGATCGACGTCGGACCACTGGGGGCTGGGAGCCTTCAGGGCGACCGCGAAGTCGTTTCCATACTGGTCGAAGCCGGGCTCGAGGTCGAGTGGATCGGCAACCGACTGGTGGCCCACGGACCGGTTACGGCGCCCATCAACACCGACGTCGAACATTGTCCCGATCTCTTCCCGGCGCTTGTCGCCGTAGCAGCGTGTGCGCCGCCAGGTTCCCGGTTCACCGGTCTCGATCACCTGGCCCACAAAGAAAGTGATCGTCTGACAGTCATGGTTGAAAACCTGGGCCGCCTCGGGGCGGGGTTTTCCTTCGATGGACCGAACCTCGTGGTCAGGGAGCGGCTCCACAGCAGTCTTGTTGCGTCTCGCAACGTGACGGCTGCTGGCGACCACCGGATTGCCATGGCGATGGCCGTCACGGCCCTCGGCGCCGGTCCGCTGCACCTCGATGACGGAGACTGCGTGAGCAAGTCCTACCCGGGTTTCTGGAACGATTGGGATAGCCTGACCCGGCCGGCCCCGGGGTAGGGTGGAGGCGGTGAGGATTCCAACCCCGGCGGCGCTGTTGGTGGAACACCCGACGCTCCCGGTCCCGGAAATCTCCTCTGGAGTTCGGCTGGGCCCGAACACCGATGGTCAGTTGATTCGAAGCCTCAAGCTATCGCGGCGTGACCGCTTTCGGGCGGCCCTCCAGCTCACGGCTGCAATGGCGCACCTGGCGGAATTTGATCTCTGGCCGTCACGTAAGGCAATCGCCGGTGCCCTGTTGCAGCGCACGTCCGGAGGACTGTCGATCACATTGGGGGACCTTCCGTATCCGCTGTCGGACGCAGTCGAGCGTCTGGGTGGTGGCGAGGGCGCCATGGAGCGACTTCGAATGGCCGCGCTCGAGAGAATAGCGAATGCTGTTCGGCTGGCGCCGGAGGCCATCGACAATTCCAGGGAGGGGCTCGGGCTGGTGTTCGACGGAACGCTTTCGCATCTGGTGCGCGAACTCGAACAGCCCGTCGATATGCTGACAGCGCGGTCGATGTGGGCGCTGCGTTGGAACGAACTACCACTCCCGGAGGCCGGGGTCGTTCAGCTTTGGCGGGTGCCAAGAGATCGAACGGCGCGACGTTTGGCCGGCGCGATGTGGTGCCGCCTGCGGCGAATGCGGCGGTCGGTCTGGCTGCGGATGGGCGGAGACGCCGGTGCCGACTCATCACAGATTCTCTCCCACCCTGAGCCCGGCACCATAATTCTCACAGGCTCGATTTCTCAGAAAGATCTCACCGCCCTCAGTAGTTGGTCGCAGCAGGAGGGTTGCAGTGCGGTCGTTGTCGGTACCTTCCCAAGCGGCTGGCCGGCCCCGACACCTGCTATCGACGGCGAACGTTTGATTCGGCATATCGCCCTCGCTGGAATGCCGCCGGATCGTGCCCGGAGAATCCTCGATCACCGGGGATCACGGTTCGATCCGATGGAGCCGTCCGACCGCGAGGCCCTCACGCGGGCCGTTTTAAGAGCCGTTTCTCCCAGGGGTTGTGTCCCGGAACCGACCGTCGAACGGCCGGCCGAACAAGAGCTTGCAGGCTGGTTGGCACTCTCCCCGACCGGGCTGCCCGCGAATCTCGTTGCGTTCCACACTGGTCTATCGGTATCTCAACTCGAACCAGCCCGTGAATCCCTGATGGTGATTCATCACGAGGGTCGTTGGCGCCTCCCCGAGCCGGCACCCCTCGAGCCTGATCCGCGCCATCTGCTGGTGGCCGGTCTCATCGACGTTGGCCAACCGATGTACCTCATGCACTCGGCCCTCGGCGGCGGCGAGAGCGCGAATGTCGAAAAATGGGCGCGAGGCGAGCTCGATCGGCTCCGCGCCATCGAGGTCCGGGAGCTGTTGTCGATGCTCGCTCCTGGTGCGCTGGGTCATTCAGTCCAGTTGTTGGTTGCCGAGGCATGTCTCTCGCTACTCGACCTGTACGGTGCCCGCAGGGCATTGGCCGGTGTGCCCTCGGACCTCGCCGCGCTCCACAGAGGGTGGCTGGATGCAATCGACCATGAGCCCGGCACGACACGACGACTTCCGACTCAGTCCGAGATCCAAAACCATCCCCGGGTCGCCGCCGAGATCGCAGTCATCGTGCTGTATGACGCGCATCGGAAGGGGTTGGCGGCGGAGGAAGCGGCGGCAAAAGCCTCGGTGGAGTCCGCCCTGAGGAACATGCACGGATTGATCCGGTGCCGCATCAAAATCGAGATCGCCTTTTCGCTGCGCCCGATGGACCTCCTCAAATGGAAGACCGTGCACGCCCTGGCGGGTCGTCCGTCGGCACTTCGGGCGCAGCTCGCTTATCGCAGGGCCATCGTCCACCTCGAGCTCGGCAGGACGAAATCTGCGGAGAGGCTTCTGGGTGCACTCTCGCGAAGTCTGATCGGCCCCGGTTTGTTGGGCTGTGCCGAACTCGACCGCGGCGCAGTGGCCCTTCAAGACGGAAGGAGTCGTGAAGCCGCCGCGCACCATCTTCATGCCTATCGCTTGCTCTGGGCAGCCGGCTTCGAGCATCTCACCAACGTCGTCCTGTTTGATCTTGCCGTGGCCGACATCGACCAGCTCAGGGTCCGCCCCGCGAAAGAGCGACTCAGAGAACTCGCTGCCAACGATCCGACGGACTTATTCGTTCTCGGAGAACAGGCCCGACTGGCCCTGGCCGAGGGTGACGAACGCTCCTTCCGGCGGCTGCTCACGGTCTTCGAGGACGCCGTCCGAGACAGCGATCCACGCTTCTCGGAGGGGCTCGCCCTGCTTCGCGGAGTTGCAGCCCTCCTCGACGGTGAACACTCGAAGGCCGAAGATTACCTTCGGCTGGCCGGACAGGAGGGTTTGGCGTGGCAGGCTCTGACGACGGCCGACAGCGGTCAATCCCAGGTCGTCGATCGCCATGATGAATGGGGAGTCACCCGGGCGGCCGAGTTCGTGTGCGCCATCCGTGAGGGCCGGCAACTCGATCTTCCGAACCTGCTCACAACGCCCGAACCGCGCGCAGGGTTGGCGATCGCCCTCGCTGAGCGCGTCGCCGGCATGAGACTCGCCCTTGACGCGGAGATCCGGGGGGCGGCCATCAGGAACCTCCGGTCGGCGGGGCTGGTGGGCTGGGCGGAACACATGAGCGGCATTCGCGAACATGCGGCCGGATTGATGACCGCCCTGTCGAGAGTCGTTGAAAGCGGTGGGGTTGATGGTGTGGAGACCGCTTCGCTGGACCTCCTCATCCAGAGCCTCGAGATCACCGGCATCGAGGTCCTCGATGCCTCCGAAGGGTCGACAATCTGGCGATTTGGGGGCGGCCGCCCCGGCAACGAAGTCCGCCACGGCCGGTTGACAGTCCTTCCTCTAGGGGGAGATCTCGTGGATGGCCCAGCCAGCCGGCTGGCCCTTGCGGTACTGGAGATGGTGCTGCCTCAGGCCCCTATCCATCACGAGGTCGGAGTAGAAAAAACTGGGTTTGTCGGCGTATCGAAGGCCGCACGATCTCTCCGACGTGAGCTCCTCGAACTCGGTCCGAGCCACCTTCCAGTCTTGTTGGTAGGGGAGACAGGCGTTGGTAAAGAGGTGGCCGCGCGAGCGCTGCACCGTCTCTCTGGCCGCTCCGGAGCTCTGGTTTCAGTCAATGTGGCTGCGATTCCCGGCACTCTCCTGGAGGCCGAGCTCTTTGGGTCCGTCAAGGGTGCGTTTACGGGTGCCGACCGCTCCCGCCGGGGTCTGGCGGTTACCGCCGACGGAGGCACTCTGTTCCTTGACGAGATCGGCGACCTGGACGCGAACCTCCAGGTCAAGCTGCTGCGGTTTCTCGAGTCGGGAGAGGTGCGAGCGGTTGGAGCCAATCGGTCGCAAACTGTAGATGTGCGGATCGTCTCCGCCACTCACGCTGACCTCGGGCGCCGGATGCGCGAGGGTCTTTTTCGCCGCGACCTGTACTTCCGCATCGCTGCACCTGAGGTCGAGGTGCCACCCCTGAGAATCCGCCGCGAGGATATCGGTTTACTCAGGGACCTATTCGAGCGCGAAGCGGTTTCCCGTCACGGCCTGTTGAAATCTGTTTGGAGTCCGGAGGCCGATACTGCTCTGCAGAGCTATCACTGGCCAGGAAATGTGCGCGAACTCAGGCAGGTCGTTGAGGTGGCGATGGTGAGGGCAGCCGGTTCGGTCGTACAACGAAGCCACCTCACAATCTCTGCTCCCGGCGAAATGCCCGAAGGGACCTGGGAAGAGGCGCAACAGGAATTCCGGCGGCGATTCCTGACGGCAGCCCTCCACCGCAACCGGGAAAACCGGAGCGCCACAGCGCGTGAACTCGGTATCTCACGTCAGGCCCTCCTCTACCACCTCCGCAACCTCGGCATCAACAAGGGATCCAAGAACTGAAGACCGGTCGATCCCAAAAATCCTGCAATCCACATCAGTCGCAACCTCTTGATGTGGTCAGACCATGTCGCGAGAGGCGCTAGAGCGTGATTCGCGGCGGAGGTCTCTGCGATCCCGACGGCCCATAAAAAAGTGCGGGCTGGGGAGCCCGCAGGAGGAAGGAGGAGGTATGATGTCGTGTACCAGGTCGTTGTGTGCCCGGCACCCTAGTATAAGCAAACGGCGTGCCAATATTCCAAGGAGGGTTGTGGAACACCTACGGAGCGCCGCGTGAGCCTCAAGACGGACCTTCGGAGTCTCCAGGAAGGCGGCGAACCAGAGATTCACGAGCGCGTGGATCTTCGCGCGTGGACCGCTCTCGGCGTCGGTGGCCTGGCCGACATCCTCATCCGATGTCGTAGTGCTGACGGGCTTCAACGGGCCCTCGACCTCCTCGCGACCTACGGCCGGGACTGGCTGTTCTTGGGATCGGGCAGCCGCCTGGTGCCGTCTGATTACGGTCTTCGAGTGCCGGTCCTCAATCTGTCCGGAAACCTGGGTCTGTGGGAATTGGACGTCGACGGCGCGGTCGCGTGGAGTGGTGCCAACCTGGCACAGGTGTGTCGCGCAGCGGCACGATCCGGCCTCGGCGGCTTTGAAGCCTTGATGGCGGCCTCGGGAACCGTTGGCGGCGCGATCGAGGCGGCCCAACGCGGCCATTTCCCGCTGAGAGGCTTTCTCCAATGGACCGACGTGGCACGCCCTGGTAACCCTGTCGAGAGGGTTCAGTCGACGACGTGGGGCGAACAACATCGAGGTCTCACCCTCGATCTCGAGCGCAAAGTGATTTTGAGAGCTCGACTGAAGTTGTCCACGGAAAGCCTGAAAACGCTTCGCATCCGGTTCGCTGACGGCACCCCGAATCGCTGGCAGCGTCAACCGCGAACCGCAGGCCCCGTGTTTGTCGGGCCCGAGGGTGTACGGGCGGAGGTCGTCCTCGCCGAAACCGGTTGTCTCGGGATGTCGGTGGGCAGCGCGCGACTCTGCGAGAACTCACCGAACCGGATCCGCACGTCACGGTCGGCGAGAGCCGCGGAGGTCCTGGAACTGACGCAACGGGTTCGAGATCGAGTGATGGACAAGACCGGAGTACAACTCGAACCCGCGCTCTGTTTTGTCGATGAGCACGGCGTCAAGGTTGATCTGTGAGGCTCTACCGGTCGCGAACACTGGTCGCCCTCTCGCTTCTGGCGGTTGCCGCCTCGCTGGTCGATATGTTGGGTTGGATCTCGTGGAGTTCGGCCACCGAAAAACTCGGATTCAACGCCGAACAGGGCGCCCGCCGACTGGTCGAAGGACGTCTTGTGGCCCTTCCGTCCGCGGTCCAGAGGTCGCGACAGTTGTCGGTGAGAGAACTGGGGTCGGCGCCGATCGATCTAGCCTTTGCCGTTCTCATGCGCTCGGGCGGCAACCAGTGCCGGTGGATGGTCTCACACCCCGCAGGAGCGACGAATCTCGCACGCGGATATCTGCTTGCAGGTGATCTCGCAGCATCTGTCACGCTGCTCGACGAGGCGCTCCTGCGAGATCCCACCTCAGCCTACCTGCACCGTTTGCGCGCACTGTTGTTGATGACTGGCGGCGAGATCACCGCGGCCCTGGAAAGCCTCGCCGTGGCGCTGGCATTGGCCCCTGACCAGCTCGAACCTGAAATCGAACTCACACCCGAGAACCAGCGCGCTGTGCGTCTCCGGAGTCTCGAACTGAGGCGTGGACTGTATCCCCGTCGGCGGATCAAAACCGGTCTCGCCCTCGCTCGTGAATTGAGGCGCGCAGGCGATCTCGACGGCGCCCTCACGATTCTGATGGAGGATGAGAACCACCCGGAGGTTTTACTCGAGCGCGCGCGGTGGGCGCTCGACGACGGCAACCCACAAGAATGCGTCGTTCTTCTCGACCCCATCGCGGGCAAGCGAGCGGCTCCCCGGCCTCTTCGCGCTCGGGCCTGGGCCCGGATTGCCGTCGCGCGAGGCGTCGAGGGGGACCCCGAGGGTGCGTTGAAAGCCGCACTCGAGGCACTCAAGTTCGATGGAAATTCACCCCATGCTTTCGTGTCGCTGGCGGGTGTCGCGGAGAGGCGGGGAGACTACACCGGTGCGCTGCAACACCTGCGGCGAGCGTGGGGCATGTCACCGTCCGATGTTGGGCTGCTGGTCCGGATCGCAGGAGTGGCCGAACGGGCAGGAAAAGGGCCGGACGCTGTGCTCGCAATGGAACGCGCGGTGGAAATTGACCCCTCGTCTCCCGAACTGGTGGTCCAACTCGTCTCACTGCAGATCCGCATGGGAGATTTCACGAGCGCAACGATGACCCTCTCTCATGCCCTGGACCGGCACCCAACAAACCCGTCTCTCCTCGCCCTTGCCGACCGGCTCCGCCGGGATATCGGGATTCGCTGAAGAACTATCCGGTCTCGAATGGATCCGGATTCTCCGTGGGGACGGCGTCAATGCTCTCGGCGAATCTTCCCGGCTTCGAACCTGCGGCCCATTCCATTTGCCGACACATTCCACGGAGAATTCGGACCTCGTTGTCAGTGATTCCGGCGCGACCGAACAGCCGGCGAAGCTTGCGGAGAATTCGCTGCGGGCTTTGAGGATCGAGAAAGCCAATGGTCGACAAGCTGGCTCTCAGATGCGACATCAACGCATCGACCTCATGTTGTGGTGCAGGCTCGGGGGCGGACTGAAGCGTTGGTTCCGCCGCAAAGTGGACCTCGGCGACCAGGATGGCGATCGCCTGGGCGAGGTTGAGCACCGGGAACTCCGGTTCGGTCGGCACCCGAACGATCAGATCACAACAGTCGAGATCCTCCCGGGCAAGACCTCTGGACTCGTTACCGAACACCAGGGCGGTACTCTCGAGACCTCTTTGAATCAGCAATGGCACGGCTTCCCGCGGTGACACCACCGGGAGGGTGTGGCGACCGCGACCTGAAGCCGACGCGATAACCGTGCGGTACCCGGCTGCGGCATCCGGCAGGCTGTCCCACACCCGGCACTCGAGACGCTCATCTGCGCCGCAGGCCCAACTGCGAACCTCTGGATCGGCGGGATCGACAGCCGGACGGACGAAATCGATCCGCGGAACGCCGAAGTTCGCAGCGACCCGCATCGCCGCCCCGAGGTTCCCCGCCAGAGAGGTTTGCACGAGAATCACCGATGCTACTTTCATGGACGGCTATAATAGCGTGGGGATCGTCGAGGAGGAAGAGTGCTCATTCCGCTCGGCCACGAGCAAACGAGTGTCCGCCGCCTGCCGTGGGTGACCTTCACCATCATGGGTCTGTGTGTGGTGATTTTTGTCCTCATTGCGCCTGGTGAGCATCGTTCGCAGATGGAGAGTTTTCTCAGACTCCAACAGTCGCTGGGCTACTTTACCCAACACCCCTACCTGGAAATGGACCCACGGTTTCGATCGATATTCGTGAACGAGCTGGGGGAAGATCAGGCTGTCGTTTTCGCCGAGCATATGCGGCTGGCAGGGCCGACCCCACCCGAAGACCCCACCCAGTTGGAGTACGAACAGGATCGGCTCGATACCCTGGTCGAGGCCTACTTCGCGGGCATGGATTCTTCGTTCTTGAGCAGATACGGGTTGGTGCCCTCACGATTCCAATCCTCCCACCTCGTGACCTATCAATTCCTGCACGTCGGTTGGCTCCACCTGGTCTTCAACCTCCTCATGTTGTTTGTTGTCGGACCATTCATCGAAGACGTTTGGGGTCGACCGATTTTTGCTGCCTTCTACCTCGCGGCGGGCGCCGCAGCGGGAGGTATGTTCGCGATCCAGTATCCCGACCTCCAGATGCCGCTGGTAGGAGCGTCGGGAGCGATAGCCGGCGTGATGGGGGCGTTCCTTGTTCGCTACTTCAGATCACGGATTCGCTTCTTCGTCTGGGTCGGTCTCCCGGTCGGCCCGTTCGGAGCCCCGGCATGGGTCATTTTCCCGATTTGGTTCGCGATCCAGCTTTTCTCCGCCCAGAGTCTGGAACAGAGACTTCCTGAAGGCGGCGGCGTCGCATTCTGGGCCCACGTCTGGGGGTTCGTGTTCGGAGTTGTTTTTGCAGCTGCAATGGCGCAGTTGAAGGTCGAACAGCGGTATCTTCACCACGCCATCGAGGCCAAGGTCATGATGCTCGACAACACCGCGGTCGACCAGGCCATCGGCCAGGCACGGGCGGGAGAATCCGAAGCGGCCATGACGGCGTTGGAATCCGAGATCAAGGAGCACCCCGAGAACGTGGATGCCGTGGTCGCTTTATGGAATCTGGGCACCGGGAGCGGTGATGCGTCCCGCGCCGGGCCGTTCATGGCGAAGGTCATCGAGTCCGCCGTGCGCAGCGGCGACACCGAACTCATCCTCGCGCACTGGGATGACATCCTTATCCACGATCCTGACATTGTCATCGAACCAATCCTGGCAATCCGCCTCGCGGAGATCCTCGATCGTGAACAGCGGGTCGTGTCGGCCGTGGAGACCCTCGAACTGGGTCATGCCAGAACTACCGACGAGACGCCAATGGCAGTCTGCCTGCGTATGGCGAAACTCGCGCTGTTGCTTGAAGCGCCCAACGCGGGCAGCATCGTGCAGTCGGCACTGGATCACCCCGAACTTCCCGCAGATGCCCGTCCCGAACTCGAGGTGGCACTGTGGGGTCTTGCCAGGCTGGCATCCGATCGCGAAGTGGCCCGGCAAAACACCACCGTCGAGGAAGAGACGGCTACGGCAGAGTTGGACGACGATCAGGGTCCGCTCCTCGTAACCGAGGCGGTGCCGATGTCGCTCGACGGAAATGTACTGACCGTCGATGTCGCCGGGATCCTGCAACAGATCGATCTTCACGAACTGCAGGCCGTTGCGGTCAGCATTGTGGCGCGCGAGCAGGGAAAATCAATCGCCGTCATGGATCTCTTGCTCGATCCACCCGGTGCTGAGAAGGACCGTGTCCGGTTGATCCGGATTTTCAGCAACACCTTCGACCCGCGGACGTTCTTTGCAAGTGACGACGGGCTGACTTCGTTCCGCGCGATGGCGACTCATATCCTCGACGTCTCCCTGGCGTCACCCTTGCCCGACTGGGAGACCGCCAGAGGCCAGCCGTTCAGATCGTTCGAATCGCTCGCCGATTATGAACACCAGGTGCTCGGCGTCATCGATTGACCCGCTGAAGCGCGTTAATCCTCAGCAAAGACGTCGGCGCTGAAGCTCTTGATCAGGGTTTCGGAATCGCGCCAGCAACCCAACTCGAGACCCGCCTTGCGGCACGTCGCATCGAGAAAGGCCTCCGCATCCCAGCCGTACTCCTGTGCAACCTGAGGTAGCAGCACAGCTCGATGCGTACGGCGCTCGACCACCACGCCGTCGCGGCCGACGACGATATCCTCGGGCGAACTCGGCAAGAGCAGCGTGAGAGCCGAAATTTCGATGTGTACTTCGTCGAGCTCGTCGCGACCCAGCGCCGGGAATCGTGGGTCCCTGAAAGCTGCAGATTCGGCATTCTCTCGGACCGCGAGCCAGAGTGGCGACACCCCTTCGATATGTCCGATACAGCCGCGGAGGCGACCGTCGATTTTGAGGGTGACAAAGGCACCGCGGTGCTCGAGAAGCGCTGGATCCTCAGGTCGGGTCGAAGGAGGAGACCGGTCTTCCAAACGTGCCGTGATCGCTTCACGGGCCAGGCGGAGGAGGATGATGCGCCCCTGATCCGAGATTGTCTGTGGGTTGGTCGCGGCTGCCATCCACCCCAGGATGCTATCGTGCCGGTGTGATTGTCAAACTGCCATTCGGTCAAGAAACGGTGGCGCTCGATCTCCGCGGCATGCGGGTCCGCCCGATCGTCCCGGGTGCGCCGTCAGGACACCGTGACGCCAGGGAATTGGTCGCCACGGCCATCGACCGCCCCCTCGGCGGAGAACCGTTGCAGGAATTGGCGCGTGATCGTGGATCGGCGACCATCATCGTTCCGGACTCGACCCGAAAGCTGCCACTGCCGGAGATCCTGCCCGTCATCTTCAAACGTCTGCACGGCGCAGGGATTCGCGCCCGCAATATCACCGTGTTGGTTGCCTGTGGGACCCACCCGGGGATCGGGAGGGAAGGAACCCGGGAACTGGTTGGTGAATTGCCGGACGGTGTGACTGTGATCGAGCACGACAGCCGTTGCACCGAGGAGCTGGCAAGGGTCGGCGAGTTGCGGCCCGGACTGCCTCTGCGACTCCACCGCGCCGCGGTCGAGGCGGGGTTTCTGATCACAGTGGGCTCCGTTCGCCATCACTATTTCGCGGGATTTGGCGGCGGTCCGAAAATGGTGTTCCCCGGAGTCGCTGGGTACGAGGAAATTCAGGCTAATCACTCGCTTGTGCTCGCCCAATCTTCAGACGGAGCGCGAACCCGACACCCTGGCTGCGAACCGGGTTGTTTGCAGGGAAACCCGGTGGCAGAGGAAATCGCGAGAGCGGCCGATGCCCACCCGCCAGACATGGCCGTCTGTCTGGTAGAGGGAGGGACACGGGAGATATCGTGGGCGGCCGCAGGGCCCTGGCGGCAGGCCTTCGAGGCTGCCGTCGGGCAGGCGAGATCGTGGTACGAAGTGAACGAAGACCGTCGATTCGATGTGATGGTGGCGTCCGGCGGTGGGGCTCCGTCCGACTCGACGCTGATCCAAGCACACAAGGGCCTCGATGCCGCGTGTCGATTCCTGGCCCCGGGGGGGCAACTGCTGTTCGTCGCGGCAATTGACCAGGGCGCCGGCTCCAAGGCCATGTCGCCGTTTTTGGATGACCCCGACCCTGCGGCGATTCTCGAGAGTCTTTCCGAGGAGTGGGTCCAGTATGGCCACACCACGCTTCGAATGCTGGAGAAGACGTCCCGCTTCAGCATTGCACTCCACTGCCACCTCGACCCGGTGCTGTCGAGGCGACTCGGTTTCAAGCCGGTGGACGGGGTCCAGGACCTCATCGACAGGTGGCGAGAGGAATTCCCCGGTGTCACCGTCGGGGTCATGGCCTCCGGGGCAGTCTATCCCGCGATCCTCCCGTAATAGCCTGATCTTGACCGCGATCAAGGACGTCGAAACCCAGATGGCCGAAACTACATCCAGACAGAGACGCCGCCGGCGTCAGGGACAAGGAAAACCGATATGGCTCAACCCAACTCAAGCCCAATTGAAGCGCTTCCCTCCGACCGCAGCAGCGCCCTGATCGACCTGATCACGGTCGCGGAGGGAGCTGTCGTCAGCCGGGTTCTCACAAAGTCCGGGGGAGGCAACGTCACTTTGTTCGCGTTTGACCGGAACCAGGGGCTGTCCGAGCACACCGCACCCTTCGACGCTCTCGTCCAGGTCGTCGATGGTTCGCTCGATCTGACGATCGGCGGCCAACCGGTCAAAGTTGGCGCGGGAGAGATCGTTCTCATGCCGGCCGGTGTGCCCCACGCCCTGCATGCACCGGAGGCGAGTCGCATGGTGCTCACCATGCTTCGAGACATCGAGCAGGGGGGGTGAAGGATGCCGGTCCGCGACGTTATTGAAATCAATGAGGATCTTTGTGACGGATGTGGAGACTGCGTCACCGCCTGTGCCGAGGGAGCCCTCGCCATCATTGACGGCAAGGCCCGGCTGGTCAGTGACATCTACTGTGACGGTCTGGGCGTCTGTCTCGGACACTGCCCGCAAGGGGCGATCACAGTCACCCGCCGCGAGGCAGGTGAATTTGACGAGGCGGCGGTAGCGAAAAACCTCGCGAGCCTCGGTGCGGCCACTGTCCCTTCGCTGCCCCTGGCCTCTGCTGTCATGGGACAGGCCCACGGCGGCGGCTGTCCCGGATCACGTCCAACGATGCGGAATATCCAGCCGCCTGCGGGCACCCAGGCTGCGGCCTCAGATTCGTCTCAGCTCCGTCATTGGCCTGTACAGCTGCACCTCGTACCGCCGACTGCGCCCTTCTTCTGCGACGCCGACGTGTTGCTTGCCGCCGATTGCGTGGCTTTTGCAGTCGCCGATTTTCACAACCGCCACCTCGCGGGAAGATCGCTCGCCATCGCGTGCCCAAAGCTCGACAGCAACCAGGAGATCTACCTCGAAAAACTGGTGGCGATGATCGACACGGCCAAGATCAGGTCACTTCGGGTCATGATCATGGAGGTTCCGTGTTGCGGCGGTCTGGCTCGTCTTGCCGAGGAAGCCGTGCAACGGGCGCAGCGGAAGATCCCTGTTGAGTTGCTGGTTGTCGGAACCGGCGGTCAGATTCTCGGCGCCTACCCATTGGCCGGCTGATACAATCGGCGCTCCGGAACGAGCCGACGCAGCTCGTTTCTCATCCGAGAACCCCAGGGAGGCACCCATGAGACTCCGATTTGGCGTCGCCGTCTGTGTTGCTGCGTGCACGGCGTCACTCTGTGTGGCCGGAGCGGTGGCGGACGAAGCACCACCGACATTCTGGGTCGAGTCGAGCCAACTCGAGGTCGGGCCTGTCACCGCGGGTTCGACGGCCGTCGCAACATTCATTTTTCATAACGAAGGCGACGGCGACATTGAGATCCTCCGCGCCGCACCTTCTTGAGGTTGCACCGTAGCCGAGTACGACTCGGTCATTCCGGCAGGTGGGTCGGGAAAGCTCACAGCAAAAATAAAAACCGCGGTCTCGCAGAACGGCCGTGTCTCCAAATCGGTCAACGTTTACACCAGCGAACCGAGCGCCAAGAACCTCAGGCTCCGTTTCACCGTCGACGTCCGTATGCCGATTGCCGCCACCCCTTCCTTTAGATTTGTGCTCAACACCATCGAGGGCCAAGATGCTTCCCAGCGCATCCTGCTAAGCCGCACCGACGGCGAACCGCTGGAAATCCGACGGACCAAGGTGCCTCTGAAGGGAGTCAAGGTGACGGCCCACGCGGTGGGCAATCCACCTCCTCAGGCATCTCCACAAACGGAGGCGACCCAAACCCCTTGGGGTGAAGCGCATCAACAGAAGACTCAGGCGGCTGAAACGGGCGACGTGTGGCTGGATATGGAGGCGAGCACATCGCTCGCTGCCGGTCGCTATTCAGACGCTGTTCGACTTGCGACCAACCACCCCGAAGCGCCCGAGATCGAGATCCCTTTCACCATACGGGTTCGGCCCCTGATCGAGGCACGGCCTGCCGTGGTCAGAATGTGGACCGCTCCGACAACAAACGCCTCGGGAAGGTCCGGGATTGTGACCCTCCAGCACCACGGCGACCATTCGTTCGGTGTTTCTTCCGTCGAAGTTTCCCACCCCGAGATCTTCACCGCCGTGGCCTATGGCAAGGATCCGTCAACTCAGCAGTCGATTCGGACCGCTCTTGTCGAGGGGCTCGACGCCGCAACTCTCGGTGCGAGTTTCGAGGGATGGATCCGGGTCACAACCGACGATCCAGAAAAGCCAATTCTCGAGATCCCGGTCCTGGTGGCGCCGACCCGGACGCTCAGCCGCCGCCCCGTTGACGGCAGGCGATAGCCGGCATCTTTCACGGCAAAACTGGCGCGGGTTGGCCGATGGCCTTTTTTGCAGTGACCGGCGCCGAGACCACGAATTGCCAGATCGGAGGGCCCTCGACCGCATGCAAGGTTGAGGCATCGACTGCCGAGCGATGGGACGCCAGCAGTGCACCGAGGTTTTTTCCTGCTGCCGCGTCCTCCAGCGCCCCGTACACGGAGATATCGCCACGACTCAGGTAGGCCTGCCACTGGGCCTGCCGGTAGGAGGGCCGGTCGATCTGCAGGTTCGAGATGTCCGCCGCAGCGGCCTCGACGATGGCCATTCTCCTCTTGGCTTCGCGACGGCTCAACATCGCCTCTTTCGAATACGGCGTGTACGGTTTCGGCACCAGGACGTTGAACCCCGCATGCAGCGTTCCCACGCGTCCCCGCTCTCGTCCGTGAGAGACCATCAGCGCCTGCGCGCCTCTCAGGAGGTCGGCGATGCCGCGAAGGTCGTCATCAGTCTCGCCCGGCAAACCGATGATGAAGTACATCTTGATGTTCTCTATACCGCAGGCCTGAGCGGTGTCCACGGCCTCGAGGATCGCCGCATTCGATATCGGTTTGTTGAGGGCCCGGCGCAGCTCGTCGGTGCCGGTCTCCGGGGCGATCGTCACGGATCGAGCTCCTGAAGCTGCCAGAGGTTCGAGGATCTCTCGCTGCATGGCGGGGATGCGCAACGACGACAGGGCCACTTCGAGCCCGCGACGGCGGCATTCTTCGAGGATGATTGCGAGCTCAGGGTGGTCACCGACCGCGGTCGCGACAAAACCGATCCGTTTTGTGATCGCCTGAAGCCGTTCGACGCGCTCCATGATGCCGTCAGTGGAGTACGACCGGAGCTTCCCATAGTTGTAGCTCACCCAACAGTACCGACACTTTTCAGGGCAGCCCCGCGACATCTCGACCAACCCCCTTCCGCTGTACTCGGTGTGGGGTGTGACGATGTGAGAGCCCGGCACCATGGCCGGATTCAGCATATGGGCATCGCGCTTCTCAACCCGGCGACGTTTCCCCAGCGGAACACCGTTCGCGTCGAGGTGGTGTCGCGGAACCAGGAAACCATCCCGAGCCGCCAGCACCTCGAGCGCCCGTTCGCGATCGGGCTCGTCGTGCATGAGTTCCAGGAACTCAGGCCACAGGAGTTCGGCTGAGCCGAGGACGAAGACGTCGACGGCGGGCGACAGCGGCAAGGGGTTGATGGAGGCGACGGCGCCGCCCACCACCACCATCGGATGCGAGTGGTCGCGGTCGATCGAGCGTCGCGGAATACCTGCGGCGTCGAGCGTCGAGAGAATGTTCGGAGCATCGAGCTCGAAGGAACAGGTCCAGGCCAGGACATCGAAATCACCGAGATGGCTGCCGTCCTCCAGCGTCCGCCCGAGGAGGGGAGGGTCGGTGAAAAACCGCTCGACTCCGACATCCTCGGCTGCCGCCGTCAATTCGACCACCCACTGAAAGGCCAGGGATGACATCGCCACGAAATAGGAATTGGGATAACCGATGGCAACGCGCAGCGCGCCGACAGGTGGCGTCGCACAGACCCGCGACTCGTCTCTGAGGATGTCCGACTGGTTGAATTTCATTGGACGAGGATACGGCACCCTGTACACTGCCGCCTCGCGCATCCGAGAAAGGACGCCAATCGGTGGCCGAAACGACCCTCCCCAATCACGCCCGGAAATTGTTGATCGCCATCGACGGCCCCGCAGGCGCGGGAAAATCAACCGTGGCCGCTCGGGTGGCGGAAGGTCTCCGCCTGCCGTATATCGACACCGGCGCCATGTACAGGGCGGTTGGGTTGTTGGCGATGCGCGAGGGTCTGGAAATCCCGTTGAACCGCGCGGCCGCGGAACGGGTGCCGCAGCTGATGAGTGAACACTCGATCGATGTCGAAGTCGGTTGCGACGGCACAAAGGTCCTGATTGACTGCAGTGACGTGAGTTCGGAGATTCGAACGGCGGAAATCTCGTTGATGGCATCCGCGGTTTCGGCCCTTCCCGCTGTTCGGCAGGCCCTGGTTCCGTTGCAGCAGGCGTTGGCGGCCCGCTCCGGAGGCGTCATGGAGGGCCGGGACATCGGAACCGTCGTCCTGCCTGACGCCGACCTCAAGTTCTTTCTGACCGCAAGTGCGGAGGAAAGGGCGATTCGTCGTCACCGCGACCTTTCATCCGGAAGCGACGGACTGACTCTCGACGAGGTTCGTCAACAGCAACACCAACGGGATCTTCAGGACACATCTCGGGCTGAATCTCCCCTCCAGGTGGCTCGCGGATCGATGGTCATCGACACCACCGGTCTCAGCCTCGAAGAAGTGGTGGATCGGATGCTCGCGGAGGCCGAGAGGCTTTTGTCGCGGATTGCTTGACAGCACAGGGGATGAACCCGTAAGGTCATCAAATTACGGAGGCTAGGTTCACAATCGGGTGTATCTAGCGAGGAGGAAAGAACTTGAACACGGACCCGGAAGTGAATGGCGATCAGGAATCAAAGGAGGGCATGAACGGGCTCTCCATGGAACAGCTCATGGAGAACTCGCTGCAGTCCCTGAAAGAGGGCGAGGTCGTGCACGGCACCGTTGTTGCCGTGACCAGCGAAGAAGTTCTCGTCGATATCGGATACAAATGCGAGGGCAGCGTTGCGGTGGCGGAGTTCACCGACCCGGATACGAACGAAGTCCAGGTGCAGGTGAACGACGAAGTCGAAGTCTTTGTCGAGCGCCTGGATGAAGCCGAGGGCAGGGTCCGATTGTCACGCGATCGCGCTGCCAAGCTCAAGACCTGGAGTTCGATCGAAGAGGCGTTCAAAGCGGGGACTCCGGTCACCGGCAAAGTTCTGGAGCGCGTCAAAGGCGGTCTTTCAGTCGACATCGGCGTCCGCGCATTCTTGCCGGGATCTCTGGTGGATCTGCTGCCGAATCGTCGTCTCGAGGACTATCTCGAACAGGAAATTGAAGCACGCATCATTTCCTTTGATCGCCGCCGCTCGAACGTGGTGCTTTCGCGCAAGGCCATTCTCGAAGAATCCCAGGGCAAGATCAAAGACGAGACCATGGCCACCCTCGAAGAGGGCAAATTAATCAACGGCATGATCAAGAACATCACCGACTACGGTGTGTTCGTCGATCTCGGCGGTCTCGACGGTCTGCTTCACATCACGGACATCTCCTGGGGCCGCGTCGGCCACCCGTCGGAGTACTTCAAAGTTGGTGACGAGGTCGACGTCGTCATTCTGCGGTTCGACCGCGAGCGGGAACGTGTGTCCCTCGGCTACAAACAGCGTTTTGAAGACCCATGGATTCTGGTTCCGGAGAAGTACCCGGTCGGCAAGAGGGTCTCCGGAAAAATCGTCAGCATCGTCGATTACGGCGCTTTCGTCGTCCTCGAAGAGGGGGTCGAGGGTCTGATTCACGTCAGTGAAATGTCGTGGACGAAAAAGATCAAGAACCCGCGGTCGATGCTCGAGATCGACGAGGAGGTCGAGGTCGTGGTGTCGGAGGTCGACGCCGACAAACGGCGCCTCTCTCTGTCCCTTCGGGCGACCCAGGCCAATCCCTGGGAGCAGGTGGCCGAAACCTATAACGTCGGCAGCACCATCAAGGGAGTGGTCCGCAACCTGACCGATTTTGGGGCTTTCGTCGAGATCGTACCCGGCGTCGATGGGCTGGTCCACATCTCCGATATGTCGTGGACCCGGCGCATCAACCATCCGAGCGAGGTGGTTCAGAAGGGCGATGACGTCGAGGCCGTCATCACCTCTGTCGACTCATATAACCAGCGCATCTCACTCTCAATGAAGGAACTCCTCCCCAACGAGTGGGAAGAGTACGCCAACAGCCATGGTGTCGGGGACGTCGATACCGGATCGGTCACAAACGTCACCGATTTCGGAGTCTTTGTCGAACTCGCCCCTGGTGTCGAGGGCCTGTGCCACATTTCGGAGATCGATCGCGACGAGGGTCTGTCGCTGGCAGAGATGTTTTCCGCCGGGCAGCAGGTCCAGTGCCGGATTCTGAGAGTTGACTGGCACGAGAGTCGGATCGGTCTCTCCATGCACGGAGTCCAACAGGAAGAAGGACAGGAGATCGGGACCGAGGCAGTCGATGTTTCGCAACCCGAGACCGCCATGGCTGCTGCCTTGCGCCTCGGCGGCCTTGTGGAAGAGCCGGAAGCAGAAACCGAAGAGGCTACGGCGGAAGTCGAAGCCGCCGCCGAGGAGGCTGAGGAAGCCACCTCTGACGACGCCGACACCGACATCGCGGTCGCCGAGGTCGAGGAGGTTGTGGAAGCCACCTCTGACGACGTCGACACCGACATCGCGGTCGCCGAGGTCGAGGAGGCTGTGGAAACCACCTCTGACGACGTCGACACCGACATCGCGGTCGCCGAGGTCGAGGAGGCTGTGGAAACCACCTCTGACGACGTCGACACCGAGATTGCGGTCGCCGAGGTCGAGGAGGCGGCGGTAGCGGAGGTTGAGAACACCGAGGAAGAGGCGGTCACGGAAGAGAGCCCTTCTGAAGCGGTGGCTGAGGCTTCATCGGACGACGTAGAGGCGGCTGTTGCCGAGGAAGCCGAAGCGACGACCGAAGATGCGGCGGCCGAGCCGGTCGATGCCGGCTCGGATGAAGACAAAAAGAGCGACGCCGGCGCCTGATGGCAGCACTGGAGCAAGGAGTTCTGTCGATGACCATGACCAAGGCTGATCTGGTGGATACAGTCGCGGAAGCCGCGGATGTGCCCCGCAAGCAAGCGGATGACGTGGTTCAGGTGATCCTCGAAAGCATCATCCTGGCGCTCCGCCGCAACGAAAAGGTCGAACTCCGAGGTTTCGGTTCGTTCCGTATTCGGCAACGAGGCGAGCGTACCGGGCGCAACCCGAAGACCGGAGCCCAGGTGTACGTGCCGCCGAAGAAGATTCCCTACTTCAAGCCCGGCAAACACTTGAGGGAAGAACTGCTGCAGCAGTAAGCAGCTTTCGTGGGCATCTTGTACGCTCCCTGGCGGCTCGAGTACGTCTCCGCAGCCGACGATCGTGACCGAGACCAGTGCGTGTTTTGCGCCGCTTTTGCCTCGAAGGACGAGGCTGCGACCCTGACGCTTCGCCGGGACCGGCACTCATTCGCTCTCCTCAATCTCTATCCCTATACAACCGGTCACGCGATGGTCGCGCCCATCCGCCACTGCAGTGATCTCGCCGAGGTGGAGGTCGAGACCCTGACCGAGATGATGGCAACCGCCAAGGACTTGATCGCAGCGATGCGCCTGCTGTACAAACCACACGGATTCAATGTCGGGTTTAACATGGGCGAGGCCGCCGGAGCGGGGATCGAGGAGCACCTTCACCTCCACATCGTCCCGAGGTGGCACGCTGACAATAATATGATGACCGTGATCGGTGCAACTCGGGTCATTCCCGAAGACATCGGCAAGACTTTCGAGAGAATGTGCAGCGCCCTGGACACCGTGCGTTGCGAGGAGGCAGGGTGACGACCGACGGAAAAAAGAGCGCAAAACTTCGGAAGGAGGAACTCGCCGAGAGCGAGGTCGGGGGTCGTGTCCCCGCGATGTTGCTGGCAGCAACATGGCTCGTGCCCGGTCTCGGGCACTGGATCCTCGGCCGCAGGGTCCGCGCGCTGGTTTTTGGAGCCGTCGTCGTGTGCGCCTTCACAACCGGCGTGTTACTCAGCGGGGAAATGGGAACGCCGAAACCGCAAAACCCGTTTTCCTGGCTCTCCACCTTTGCGTGTCTTGGCAACGGGATCCTGTATCTGGTGCGTATCGTCTGGATCAATGGGCTCGGCGAGATTTTCAGTGGATTTCCTTTTGGTCTGGCCGGGGGCGGCAACCCTTCGGCCGCCGGGTATGCCTACGGCAATACCTTCCTCTATACCGGTGGGCTCATGAATCTCCTCGCGGTGCTCGACGCTTCCGATATTGCTCGCGGCCATAAGGACTGAAGATGGACCACCTCTTTCTCATGTTGTGGCACGCCGTGTTGGTATCGGTGTTTTTTGCGTTCCTTTGGCGCCGGACCGCTCGCGGTCGTCGAAATCTCTTCCTCAAGACGCTGGTGATCATGGTCGTTGGCGGCACAGCCCTCGGGTGGCTGATGTACCCATTCCCCTGATCTGGACGCTTCCTCCCATCCGGTTCCCCGGTGTCCAGCCGGTCTACGCGTTGTACACTTCGACCCGAAATGGGGAGTGAAGGCCAGTGCCTGATCCTGAATTGCTGATTGTCGCAGGCGAGGTCTCGGGCGACATTCACGCCGGCAACATGCTGGCGGAGCTTCGCGGCCTGCGTCCGGGTATCGGGGCATTCGGGGTCGGCGGTGAGCGGTTGATTGCGGCCGGACTCGACCCCCTGGCCTCGATCGAGGAATTGGCGCACATGGGGCTGGTGGAGGTCTTGCGGGAGCTGCCTCGGATTCGGCGGCTGATGCATCGCCTGGTCGACGTGGTCTCGAGACGGCGTCCCGTATTGGCGGTTCTGGTTGACTCGCCCGATTTCAACCTGAGGCTTGCTTCTCGGCTGCGGAGGCTTGGTGTGCCGGTCGTCTTGTACGTCTCACCCCAGCTCTGGGCTTGGCGGCGAGGGAGAGTCCGAACCGTTCGCCGTTTGGCACGGGAGGTTCTGTGTCTCCTGCCTTTCGAGGTCCCGTTCTACGAGGCTCACGGCGTTCGCGCCCGATACGTCGGGCACCCGCTGGTCGATGAGATCGCTCGGGTGGGTCTTCTCGACCGCCCGCGTGATGTGGTCGCCGGCCGAGTGGCGATGCTCCCGGGATCTCGTGAAATGGAGGTGTCGCAGCTCTTGCCGATCATGATGGCCACCCTCCGAGAGCTGCCGGCGGCTGAGATCTCCGAGGCAGTCCTGGTGGAAGCACCTGGTATGAGTGGTGTGACCGACTGCGTCCTCGCAGAGACCGGCGCCGACCCCCGCCTGATCCGGGTTCGCGGCGAAGAGCGCAGACACGAGCTCGCGCGGTCGGCGGTCGCATGGACCGCATCGGGCACCGCGACGTTGGAGTGTGCCCTCCTCGATGTTCCGATGGTGGTGGGTTACAAGTTGCGAGGTTTAACCTACGCCGCCGCCCGCTTGCTTATCAACGTTGACAACGTGGCGTTGGTCAACCTCATCACCGGCGCGGCAGCCGCTCCTGAACTTTTGCAACGCGAGTGGAATCCAGACCGCCTGGCGGAGGTCACTCGTTCTCTTCTGAAGGACGGCGGCAACCGTCAACGGCATGAACTCGCGCTGGTCCGGCAGCGACTTG
>JASJGQ010000291.1:0-24509 GCA_033791425.1 Acidobacteriota bacterium | reverse complement strand
AGGCGCAGAGGCGCAGAGGGGTTCCACCTGCGGGAAATATCCGGCGAGGTCCTGGCCGCCTTCCGGCCAGAAACCGATGGGTCCGGCAACCACTCCAGACTCCAGCGCCTGTCGTGGTTGCCGGACCCGTCAATCTGCGCTCCCCGAGCGCAGGCCTCGCCTCTCGTGTTCTCATTTTCGTTCGGATTTTTTCGTTACGCGAAAGGCAGAACCAGTGCGCCGTTGGCGCGTCGCCGGTGAGGGGACGGGCGACGAGGGACGCTGGCGTCCGGAGTCGGCCGTCAACTCACCGGAGCCCGGCGATCAGAGATCGCCCGCAGTTCTTCCGCGATTGTTAGACGGCTCTGCGACTTTGCGTCTTTGCGTTTTGGACGGGTGGCCGGCATCTGGGTCAATCTGGGTCATCTGTGGACAAAACTGCGCGGGGGCCTCGGCTCGCAGCCACTCCATGGTGTGGTGGCTCTGCGTCTCTGCGTTGGGTTCCGTGGCTGCCGAGGCCAGCCCACCAAGCTTGAGATCCTTCGACTCGGTCGCTTCTCTCCCTCGCTCAGGATGACATTCCGACTGGGCTGCCGAGGCCAGCCCGTCGTCATGTCATCTACGTGATCTGCGGGCAAACCGTCCGAACGGTCCTGCCTGTGGCCTCGTCTGCCGACGTCAGCTCTCCCTTAGGTGCTGGAGGAGGATCCCGGTGGCGACGGCGACGTTGAGGGATTCGATTTCGTTGCTCAGGGGGATGGTCAGCTCGCCGTCGGCGAGGTCTCCGGCTTCGGGGGACAACCCCGCGCCTTCGGCTCCGAGCAAGAGCAGACAGGGCCGGATGGGATCCCAACCCACGACCGGGCGGCCGCCGGCTCCGGTGGCCCAGATCTCGCCGCCCTTCTCGCGCACCCGTCCGACAGCCTTTTCGGCCGTCAACCCGCGTTCGATGGGGATTCGAAAGACCGCCCCGGCCGACCCGCGCACGGTACCGGGCCCAAAGGGATCGGTGCAGTCGGGCGACAGCATCACCACCGCGGCGCCGAGCCCGGCCGCGGCGCGAACGATGGCCCCCAGGTTGCCGGGGTCCTGCAGGCGATCGAGCCACAGGGCGACGCCTGTGCTTGCGTTCCACCGCGGCCACCGCGGCTCCTCGGTCACCGCCAAAAGCCCCTGCGATGTGCGGGTCGGGGCGAGATCGGCGAGCACCGAGGCTTCGACCTCAAAGACAACTCCCGCTGCGGATATGAGGTCTGATGATTCGGGTGCGGCGGCGGCTTCCGGATTCAAGTAGAGCTCGGAGATGGGCACCCTCCAGCGGACCAGGTCGTCCACCAGACGCCGCCCCTCGACGATGACCTCGCCCCCGCGTCGGTGCTTGATGCGCCGCCGAAGGTCCTTGACCCGCGCCCCATGCCGCCCCAGCCGTTCGATTTCAGGTTCTGTCATGCAGGGATCTAACCACGGCGGCGGGAAAGAAGATAGGGGCGGGGCACGCAGGGGAGAAAGGGGGAAAGGGGGACACCCGCTCACCGGAGAAACCGCAGATCACGCAGATTGCCGCAGATCGACGGATATTGGATGTTTGATGTTGGATTCCACCTCCGAGCAGGCAACGGGAATTCGAAATACATCGGCCGTATTGTGGTGCGGCCGTCCCGGCTGCACGTGCAGGCGGGGCGCCTGCACCACAAACGCTCCGATCAATCTCCCACTCGATGGCGATAGTCGGCGCGCCCGTTTGGAAACGGCCCGCTTGCGGCGGAGGTGCCATTTTAAATATTGTTGGACACACGAAAATCTCCGACGGCAAACCGATACGGGCCAACAATGTTGAAGGTGGCTCCTCCCGGGAAACGCGCTCTGAAAGCCGGGTTTACCCAAACGTTCGGAAACGCCTCACGGGCAATGCAGCCGAGAGAATCGGGATGTCAAACCCGGAGGGGCACCATCGGAGCGCAACACACCGTGCCAGGGAGGCGCTACCTACAAGAGATTTCTCCGCTCGCTTCCGGCTCCGTCCTGCGGACTCCGCCGTGACTTACGCTCGGTCGAAATGACAGGGTGGGGGGTTAACTTCACTCGGTCGAAATGACAGGGTTGGGGGTTAAGTTCGCTCGGTCGAGATGACAGTTTGACGGGCCGGCCGCCACATTAGTGGATATTTTCACAATCGTTTGAGATAATTTCCTTTCCGTCGCGAAAAGCGGCGGTGGAAGGGACGTGGCAACCATGAGCCTCTCCTTGATCGCCAAATCCATTGGCGAATCGGCAACTCTCAAGCTCAACGAAGTGGCCGCCATTCTTCGGGCGAAGGGCGACCCCGTGATCCACCTCGGTGGCGGCGAACCAAAGGGCAAGGCGCCCCTCGACGCCATCCTTGCGGCGAGCTCGCTTCTGACATCGGGCGAAGTCCGATATACGCCACCGGATGGGATTCCGGCCCTGAAACAGGCCATCATCCGCTACACCGAGGATTTCTACGGGTGGCGGCCGCAACCCGAGAACGTGATGGCCGCGGGCGGCGCCAAACAGGCCATCATGTCTGCCCTGCACGCCATCCTCGACCCCCAGGAGGAGGTCATCTTCCCCGCCCCCTATTGGGTCTCCTATCCGGAGATGGTCAAGCTGGTGGGTGCGGTGCCGGTGCCGGTCCTGCCCGAGGACGGTTCCTTCATCCCGCGCGTCCAGGACATCGAACAGGTGATCGGCTCCTACACCAAGGCGGTGATTCTCAACAGCCCCAACAACCCCTCCGGCGCCGTCTATCCGGCGGAGTTCGTCCAGGGTGTCGTGGAGCTGTGCGAGAAGCGCGGTCTGTGGCTGATCATGGACGACATCTACCACCGCCTGATCTTCGACGGCCGCAAACCGATCAACCCCTATGATTTCGCCAAGGACCGCACCGACAACTCCAAGCTGATCATCGTCAACGGGGTCTCCAAACAGTACGCGATGACCGGTTTCCGCATCGGTTGGGCGATCGGCAACACCCGGCTCATCGAGGTCATGACCAACATCCAGGGCCACGAGACCTCGGGCCCGTCGGCGGTCCTCCAACACGCCGCGGTGGGCGCCATCAACGGCGTCCAGTCGTCCGTCAGCAGCCTCTGCACGACCCTCGAGAACAACCGCAACGTGCTCGTCTCCGAGCTCAGGGCCTTTGACGGCGTGCGGCTCGAAGAGCCCGGCGGCACCTTCTATTCCTTCCCCGACTTCAGCCACTACAACAAGGACTCGGTCGAGCTGTCAAAGTTTTTGCTCGACAAGGTGCAGGTTGTGACGGTACCGGGCAAGGAGTTCGGCAAGGAGGGCCACCTGCGGCTGAGTTTCTGCGGTTCGATCAAGGACATCACCGCGGGCATCGAGCGCATCAAGTGGGCGCTCGACCCCAACTCCCCCAACGAGCTCTACATCGGTGAGCACAAGCTGGTGAGGGACTGGACATGAGCAAATACCTGAAGTTCAAAACCCCGGCCACGACCCAGGCGGAGGATCTCAAGAGCCGCTATGGGCTCAAGAACCACGGGCTGGTCTATCTCGACCGCGTCTATTGGAACCTGCCCGAACCCGCCCTGTATGAAGAGGCCTCCTTCCGACAGGAGGGGTCCATGGCGCACGGCGGTCCGTTTGTGGTCAACACCGGCAAGTGGTCGGCCCGAGCCGCCCAGGACAAGTACATCGTCCGCGAGGCCTCGACCGAAGACAAGATCTGGTGGGGCGAGTACAACCGGCCCTACTCACCCGAGACCTTCTCGGCGCTGCTCTCCCGCGTCCAGGCCTTTCTCCAGGATGAAGAGCTCTTCGTCCAGGACTGCTATATCGGCGCCGATCCCGAATTCCAGATGCCGATCCGGGTCATCACCGAGTTTGCCTGGCACTCGCTGTTTGCGCGGAACATGTTCATCCTGCCCAAGACCCAGGAGGAGTACCAGAACCACGTCCCCGAGTTCACGGTGATCGCCGCGCCCTCGTTCCGGGTCGACCCGCGAATTGACGGCACCCGGTCGGAGACCGCCATCATCCTCAACTTCGCCGAGCGCATCGCCCTGATCTGCAACTCGAGCTACGGCGGCGAGATCAAGAAGAGCATGTTCACCGTCATGAACTTCCTGCTGCCCCTGCGCGAGGTGTTGTCGATGCACTGCTCGGCAAACGTCGGCGACGATGGCGATGTGGCGCTCTTCTTCGGTTTGTCCGGAACCGGCAAGACGACCCTGTCGGCCGACCCCAAGCGCCGCCTCATCGGTGATGACGAACACGGCTGGTCGGACACCGGGGTCTTCAACTTCGAGGGCGGGTGCTACGCCAAAGTGATTCGGCTGTCGGCCGACAACGAACCGGAGATCTACGACACCACCCGCCGCTTTGGCACCATCCTCGAAAACGTGGTCCAGGACCGCACCTCACGCCGCCTCGATCTCGACGACGACCGCTACACCGAAAACACCCGCGCGGCCTACCCTCTCGAATTCATCCCCAACGTGGTTCCCGAAGGCATGGTCCAGTCGCACCCGAAGAACGCGATCCTCCTGACCTGTGATGCGCAGGGCGTGCTGCCGCCGATCGCACGGCTCGACCCCGAACACGCCGTCTACCATTTCATTTCGGGCTACACCTCGAAGATCGCCGGCACCGAGATCGGTCTCGGGATCGAGCCAGAGATCGCCTTTTCGGCCTGCTTTGGCGCGCCGTTCATGGTCCACCACCCCTTCCGGTACGCGGACCTGCTGCGCGCCAAGATGAAAAAGCACGGCGCCACCTGCTGGCTGGTCAACACCGGGTGGGTCGGCGGCGGCTGGGGCGTGGGCAAGCGCATCTCCATCCGTCACACCCGCAACTTGCTCAACGCGGCCCTCGAGGGTGCCCTCGACAATGTAGAGTTCCGCAAGGACAAGCTCTTCGGCTTCGAAGTGCCGCTGGCGTGTCCCGAGGTCCCCGCGGACGTCCTCGACCCCTCCAACTCATGGGGTAACAAGGACGAGTACTGGAAGCGCTACGACGCCCTCGCCGCGCGCTATATCGAGAACTTCAAGCTGTACGCAGATGGCTGCCCCGCCGAGGTGCAGGCGGCAGGACCGAAGAGGCTGAAGAACCTGAAATAGAATTAGGAGTTAGGAATTAGGAATGCCGCTCACCCGTCTGCGGCCCCACGAGTGAAGAACGAGGGTGGGGACATATTTGAAACCAGGAACAGTGTTGCGATGAAAATTCCTAATTCCTCATTCCTAATTCCTCATTCGTCGTCCAATACCGTCGGCTGCGTGGGGATCCGCGTCGTCTGGTACCCATCCGCCATCTCCGGCGGCGCCGCCACCCGTGATGCGGCGCGGGCCTGCATCTTGCGGTACCACTCCTCGTTCGGCTCGCGCGGGGCGTAGGACAGGTAGAGCGCGACCCAGCAGCAGGCGGAGGCAAGTGCGGCGGCCATCAGCAACGGCACCGCAAGGGCCCCGCCCACGATCAACGGAACCGCGAGCAACACCAGACCCGGCACACCCCAGACCAGCAAGGGCAGGAGAGATCGCAACGGCCGTCGCAACGTCGCGCCGAGACCCCGGAGCCACGCCACCAGGGCCGAACGCCGCCCGGACTCGCCGAGAAGCCAGCCGGCGCGAAGGGTCGCCACCCAACACACCACGACAGCCGCCGTTGAAAGAACGAGGGCGCCCAGAAGCATGATCCCCGCGCGCTGCGCGGTCATCGTCATATCGGCGCCGCGAACCGTCGAACTGACGGGCATCCACACGGCCGCCTGGGTCGCGATCGTGATCCCTGCGGCCACCGCCGCGAGACGGGCGTACCGCCACCACCAGACCACGCCGTGACCGAGGATTTCGGACAGGCGCACCCGCGCCGCGCCCGCACCCAACCACCAGCGCACCGTTCCCGCATGCCACAGGATCGACCATGCGGCGAGGACCACACAACCGAGGACGAGCGCCAGAGCAAGTGGCTTGGCGATCGGTCGTAGAAGTTCGTAGAAGATCAAGAGGCCATCGCCGGCCGGCAGGTCGGATGCGGGGAGATTGGCGCGCGCCGGGCCGGTCGTGAGATCGACCATCAGTTGCGCCGGCAAAAAGACGGCAATCGACACCAGCCACGCAGTCAGGACCAGCTTGTGCAGCCTCAGAGCGAGACGCAGACCGGCAACGGGAGACGGGTGTTCCGCCATCTCAGCTGAACCTCAGGAAGAGTCTGTCCAGAATCCCCAGGACTTCACGAACCCACCACAACGGAGGCTCCTCTCGCACCGGAAATGCGCGCCAGTAGTTGTCAACGCGCCGGGTCTCCATCGCCCACGCCCCATCGGGGTCGACGATGACCTGTTCGAGCCTGCGGCGGTCGTCAAAATGCCACCGCACCCACCGTTCGGCGCTATCCCACAGCCGGCGTTCGCTGGTGTTGTCATCCCAGGTCAGCTCGACCTCGACCGGGCCGATGAAGTCGCCGCGGCGTATCAGGTCCACCTCGATCAGCCATTGATCGTCGTCGGCTTCCGCATCGTCAGTCGCCGCACCCGGCTCTTCTTCCGAGAGCCAGTTCGAGCCGTCCCACGTGAAACCCTCGACCTCAGCAGGTCTGCGATGGCGCACTTCGAGCACGCCCCAATCGGGCACGGCATCGGCGTAGATGGCCTGGGCGAAGAAGTCCGTCAGGTCGTACCCTCCAACTTCGCTCAGGGTCTTCACGAGGTCGTCCCCGGTGGGGTGGTGAAAGGCGTACCGTTCGAAGTAGGCGCGCATACCGCGGGCCATGGCGTCGGACCCGATGAGCCCCTCCACGCTGCGCAGCACGACCCCGGTCTTGCCGTACGAGGCCATGAAATACAACCACCTGTTGCGATAGTCCCAGGCATTCTGGGCTACCTTGAACGGCACCCGATTGAACCCCATCGCCAGGCGCTGCGCGCCCCACTGGGGATAGGCACGGATCTCCGGCACCAGCCGGTCCTCGACGATGTCGCCCATGCAGGAGATCTCGGCGTAGGTGTTGAGACCCTCGTCGAGCCACGCCTCTTCGAACTCGTTGGAGGCCAGCATCCCCTGGAAATACTGGTGGCCGAACTCGTGGACGGTCACCACCTCGATGTCCGGTGACCAGGCGAAAGGCGGGAACTCGTCGAGGCGGTCCGCGCCGGTGGTGATGAACGTCGGATACTCCATGCCACCGGCCTCCTCGGCCCCACGCGGTGGCGACACGATCGTCAGCTGCGGGTAGGGGAAGACGCCGTAGTGGAGACCAAACCAGGCCACCGACAGGCGCGCCGCCCGCACCATCCGCGGCACCAGTCGTTGCTGAGCCACCGGAACCAGAATCCGGAGTTGCATCGGCGGAAGCTCGAGCTCGGCCGCGCTCAGGCCGAGCCGCGAGCGGGCCTTCGCGAGCCACTCTGTGGGCACATCGCGCCCGGGTTCGAAATCGGTCTCCACCACCTGCATGAGATCCGGCGGCGCGGCGCACCAGGCAAAATCGTGTACCCTCTCGGCGCGGTGGACGACGGTTCGCCGTCCGCCGTCGATGGGAGTGTTCGCCACCTCGATGCCGGTGGCGCCGAGAACCCAGTCCTCGGGCACCGTCATGGCAACGCGGTAGGTGCCAAAGTCGGCAAAGAACTCGGAGGAGGCATGGAACTGATGGGCGTTCCAACCGTCGGCACCCTCGAAGACCGCTACCTTTGGAAACCACTGCCCAACCAGGTGGAAGTCGCCGACGTAGCCCGTGCGGGCGATGATCCAGGGCAGCTGGGCCTCAAAGTGGATCTCGAGCTCAACCGAGGTTCCCGGTTGGACCTCTTGCGGCAGGGGGACACGAACGACGGTGAAATCACCCGGGTTGTCGTCTTCAGGCCGCACGAACTCGATCAACGGCAGGAGGTCTTCACCGTCGATGGTCATGAGCTGGTCGATGCGCGTCCAACCCCAGTCTCCAGTGTTGTCGACCCGATTCCGCAGCGAGCGCATCCCGAGCTCCCGCATGAAGGTGGTCTGCGTACCCGCAAAGGCGTTGAGATACAGGTGGAGGTAGATTTCGCCGGTTGGCGTGTCGGTCGGGTTAGTCCAGCGGACCCTCTCCGTAGCGAGAAGACCGTGGTTGACGGGGTCCAGTTCGACCTCGATCTCGTAGTCGACCACCCCCGCCCAGGCGGGCATGGCGCCACAAATCAGAGCAACAACAACGAGGCGCCAACCCAAACTGCGAGGCGTGCGTATAACCACCAGGGAAGTTTACCTGACACAGGAGGCCACGGCCTCGAGTGGTACATTATTTCCAGGGAGACACATGCGAAAGGTTCTCATCATCGGAGCGGTTGTCATCGCAGCAGCGGGAGCTGCCGACGCCGGAGATGTGTCCTTTTCGCTCGACATCAATAACATCCCGACAACGATCCGGGGCGACCCGGCCACCGAGGCCCGGTTGGCCCAGTGGAACGACCCCATGGGCCGGTTGCTGTATCACTTCAACCAGCAACAGGCGTGGATCATGCGCGGCACCATGCCCGGTGGTGAGCGTGCCAGCGGCGCGGCGATCATGGTCAAGGCCCAGCACGGGCTGCCGCTCCGGCTGCTGGCCACAACCATGCAGTCCGGTTTGATTGCCGCGCAGCAGGATCTGGCTCAGGTCAGGTGGCCATGGATCGACGACGAGGCCCTGGCAGCCATACCGCTCGACGAACAACTTGCGATCGAGCTCGGTCGCCGCCTGGTGCCGCAATAGGGAGTATCGGTAGTTTCTTAGAGCTGTTCTTTGAGATTTTTCGAAACCTTGAAACGAACGCTCTTCGACGCCGAAATGTTGATCTGCTCACCGGTCGCCGGGTTGCGGCCCAGTCGCGCCGGCCTTTCGGAGATTTGGAAGGTCCCGAAGTTTGGAACGGTGACCTTGTCGCCGCTGGCGAGCCCCTCACCCATGAGTTCGAACAGCAGGTCGTAGGTCATCGCCACCTGGGTCTTTGGATAACCGGTCAGTTCGGCGACCCGGTCCACGACTTCTGCTTTGCCTGGCATGATGCCTCCTATGATCTCGCTGCGACCCACGCCCGCGTCTCTCACTCTTTCCGGTTTGACTGGCGAGTGCAGGCTATCGCGGTCCGTTGCCACCGGTCAAGACGAAGGTTGAAATGGAAGGTGCCCTCGGGACTGTTACCCCCAACATCATGAAGAACCACCGTTCAATTTTTATTCTCGCAGCCGCAGTGCTGATTCTGGGCGTTTGCGCCGGATCGGCAGAGGGAGACACCGATATGATTGCCGTCGGCCAAGATTTTGTGGAATTCAACCTGCCCGCTCACGACGGGACCACCGTCGACAGTGAGGATCTCAAGGGAAAGCCCTATCTGCTGTTTTTCTATCCCAAGGCCGACACCCCCGGTTGAACTCTCGAAGCCAACCAGCTGCGTGACAGCTGGGACGATCTCCAGACGATGGGCATCCAGGTCTTCGGTGTCTCGTACGATTCCCCGGAGAAGAACGGAAAGTTCGCTGAGAAGAACGGGCTGCCCTTCCTTCTCCTTTCGGACCGGGACCACACCCTGGCCAAAGCGGTCGGCGCCTCCCGGGCCCTGTTACCGCTCCCAAAGCGGGTGTCCTACCTCGTAGCGCCTGACGGCACCGTGCTCAAGGCCTACCCGGACGTGGATCCCAAGACCCACGCGGCCGAAGTTCTGACCGACTATCAGGCTCTCATCGTCAGCAGCAAATAGGCCACCACATCAGGATTGAACGCAGAGGCGCCAAGTCAGCCGCGCACCCGGGTTGCCCGCAGATGACGCAGATTCCATCGCGGCCGGAAGCCAACGCAAAGGCGCAGAGACGCAAAGGCGCAAAGAGGTCTTACCTACTGGCTACGCCGGCGAGGTCCTGGCCGCCTTGCGTCCAGAAACCGATGGACTGGGCAATCGCTTCGATCGCCAGCGCTCGTCTCGATCGCCCAGCCCATCGGCCTGCGCTTAGGAAGCGCAGTCCCCGCCTCTCACTTACTTTTATCTTGTCGATCGATCCCGTCACGCGAATAGCAGAACCGACGCGCAGCTGGCGCGTCGCCGGTGAGGGGCGGACGGCGACGGACGCTGGCGTCCGGAGGCGGCCGACATCTCACCGGGGCCCGGCGATTGAAGATCGCCGCGGTAGTTCTGCCGCGCCGGTGAGCAGGCTTTGCGCCTTTGCGTCTTGGCGTCTTTGCGTTTTGGGCGGGTGCCGCTACTCCGCCCCGCAAGGTTTGCCACGGCAGGATGCCTCTGCGTCTCCGCGTCTCCGCGTCTCTGCGTTTGATTCCTAATATGCGGAGGCGAGCCCGTCGTGATGTCATCTGGGTCAATCTGGGTGATCTGTGGACCAAATGATTCGTTGCGATGATCTGCGTTGATCTTTCCGTTGTCCGAATCTGCGTCATCTGCGTGATTTGCGGGCACAAAAAAACCGGGGCCCTGTGGCCCCGGTGGTTTTCGATTTGGGTTTCGCCTCAGTTGGCGGGCTGGTACATGTGGATATCGCGCTGCGGGTACGGGATCGAGCAGCCGGCACCCTCGAGGCCCTCTTTGAGATTGCGGTTGAGGTCGAACCGAAGGCCCCAGTAGTCCGCCGCGTTGCACCACGGACGCACCACGATGTCGACCGACGAATCACCGAGGTTGGAGACCGCGATCTGCGGCTCCGGATCGGCCAGCACACGATCGTCGGTGGTCACGATCGAATGAATTATGTCGATGGCGGTCTGGATGTCGTCGTCGTAGGAAATGCCCATCACCATGTCGACGCGCCGGGTCTCATACCCGTTGAAGTTGGAGATGGTCGCACCGTAGACCTGCGAGTTCGGCACCGTGATCTTGATGTTGTCGGGGCTTTTAAGCGTGGTGGAGAAGATACCGATCTCCATTACGGTGCCGGCGGTACCTCCGGCATCCACGTAGTCACCGAGATCGAAGGGCCTGAAGACCAACAGCATCACGCCGGAGGCGAAGTTGGCCAGTGTGCCCTGCAGGGCGAGACCAACGGCCAGACCGGCGGCACCGAAGATGGCCACTACCGAGGTCGTGGCAATTCCGAGGCGATTGAGCGCGGCGATCAAGACCACCGCAAGGACCATGTAGTAGACGAGCTTGGCGACGAACGGCACCAGGGTCGCATCCACTTCGCCACGCTCGAGGCCCTTGCGGGTGATCTTCCGTGCCCAACCCGCCACCACCCGTCCGATCAGAAGGATGAGAATAGCGGCCATAACAGGTTTGTAATTGGCAACCACGAGGACCCACGCGGCATCCACAAGCTGTTCGAGAGACTCCATTGATGACTCCTTTTGTGATCAAAAGTTGAAGACGACCGACGCAGACGACGTCGTGTCGGTGCTGTTAGCGTAACCGATGGGTTATCGCGATGGCGATTGTCGCAACCGATTCGGAGGACCATCGGGGGTCGACGTCCGTCTTGATGGCTATGAACGAGGTCGGACGCCAATTGCCCGAATCATCGAGGTTCGGCATGACGACCGAATCTCACATCGTTTCTCGCGACCTGATATTCCGGGACACCTCATCCCGTCGATTCGGGGAGAATACACGACCCACCAAGAACCCTCGGGTTTGCGAGGCTGAAATACCAGGTTCGAGAAACCGGCCTCTCCCTAAGAAATGCGGGCTCCACTCCCGTGACGCTATACTCGTTGCGTGACGATCGCAAAACGAGGCACGGGCGGTATGGCATGAGCGGCAGCCGCGTGTTTGTCGCAACCGAGATCGCGGGGCCGCGGGCGCGACTCGTGGCAGTGATCGGTGCAGTTGCGGCGGCCTCCGTTGTCGTCCTCCTGCAGTCGCTCATCGAGTGGCACGGCACCCGCACCGAATTCTTTCTGCTCTCGGGATTTAACGCATTTCTCTCAGCTCTCGCGGCGTGGTTCTTCCACACCCGCTGGCGGCTTCTTGGCGATCCGTTCGACCGCCAGGTTCAGAACGTCTTTCTCCCGATCGCGTGTCACTTCCTGCTGCTCCTGATCCTCGAAGCGACAATCGAGGCCGAGCCGCTCCGCATTGCTCTCATCACGCTGTCCTGGGTCATCACCCAGACTCTGGCGGCAGCCATCCTGATCTACACCTTCCGGGGCGGAAGAGCTCAGGGCTCGGCCCGGCGCGCTCTTAGAACGACGGGAGCGGTTGTTCTCGCCCTCCTGGTGTGGGCAATCTTTCATTTCCTCAGATCCCAAAATCTGGTGCTCGGCATCGGCCCGCTGGAGGCCGGGCTTGCAACCGTCTTTCTGCTCGCCGCTGTGGTGCCGATGCTCGGTGGAGGCGATCAACGGCAGCCGCGCGAAGTGTGGCTGGGTGCCGCGTTTCTTCTCACCGCCACCGCGCACATGGATCTCTCGTGGTCGCGTGAGCTGTTCGACAGTCCGTTCATGTGGGGCAACGTCCTGCTCGGGCTCAGCCTGGCCACACCCACCATCGGCGCAGTCCTCGAAAACGTCACCCTGCTCGAGTTGCAAACGGGGCTCTCGGACCGACTCAAGCGCCTTCGCAGCCGCATGGAAATCCTCCTCGACTCGCTGCCGGTCCTCGTGATCTCCGTCGACCGCGATCGCAGCATCCGCTACGCAAATCTGGCCGCGAGCACGCTGTTCTCGGTACCCCACGGCACCGGGATCGCAAACCACGGCCCGCAGTGGTTGGAACGAATTCACGAAAACCACAGGCCTCAGGTCTACGCCGCAATTCCCGCCGTCCTCGAGGGGAGCCACCAACTCTGGGATCAGGTCGTGAGGGTGGAGGACGCCGAGGGACGCACACACTGGCTGAGTACTCTCATGCACCCGGTCGTAGATCCCGTCGTTAACGAGACCCTGATCCAGGTCATGGCCACCGATATCACCGACCTCCACGTCGCCCGCCAGGCCGCCGAAGCTCGACAGTCCCGATTGGCCTTTCTCTCGACCCTCGCCCAGACCCTAGCGGGCGAGGTCGAGGAACAGCTGATCCTCGACCGCTTCCTTGAGATGAGCCGCAAACTGCTGCCGCTTCGATCGGTCCTGCTGTATTGCCCGGTACCGGCCAGAAACGCCCTCCGGTTGGTCGCCGGCGCGGGCCCCGGGATCGAGGCATTCGAACGGGATCGGTTTCATTCGATCCAACCGGGGGACCACCCCTGTTGGACGACGTTCAGCGAAGACGTCCCCCAAACAGCCATGGTCGGGACGGTCGTCGCCGCCGAGATCGCCGAATGGCTCACTTCAAAACACGACATCACGCACCTGAGCTACCTCCCGCTGGTGGCCGGAGGCCGTTCGCCGGGCGTGCTGTTGGCGACATCGGCCATCCCCCTGGATCTGGCGGTCGATGACGTGGACCTCTTGACTCAGATCGGCTTCCTCCTCGGCGGTGCGATCTCCCTTTCCCACTTGGTGCGGGAGCTCGACGAACAGAGAGTTGTGGCATTCGAGGCCTCGCGTTTGAAATCGGAATTTCTCGCCAATACCTCGCACGAGCTGCGGACCCCTCTGACCGCGATCCTCGGCTTTCTTCGCCTGATCATGGATGGATCGGTCGCGGACCCGGTCAAACAGCAGGAGTTCCTCAAGATCGCCCACGAGTCGGCGGAAAACCTTCTCAACATCATCAACGATGTGCTGGACCTCGCAAAGATCGAGGCGGGGCGCCTCGAGGTTCACTTTGCGCCGGTCCCGGCACGCACGATGCTCGACGAAGCGCGAACCCTCTTTCAGCACCAAATGAAGAGCAAGGGCCTCAACTTCAACATCCAGGGCACCGACAGCAATTTGGTGATCTGGACCGATCCCGATCGCACGTCGCAGATCCTCACCAATCTGCTCTCCAACGCCATCAAGTTCACTCAGCCCGGGGGCTCGATCACGATTGACTGCCAACGGTCGGATGACGGAGTGCTGTTCACGGTCCAGGACACTGGTGTTGGGATTCCAAAAGAGGAGCTCGACAGAATCTTCGCCTCGTTCTACCAGGTGGATGGATCCACGACTCGACAGCAAGGCGGGACCGGTCTCGGTCTCGCAATCTCCCGCCGGCTCGCCGAACTGATCGGTGGAACGCTCGAACTCGAGAGCGATGGCGCCGGCTGTGGGGTCACCGCCAAACTCGTCCTCGGTGAGTTCACGACCGATCACGAGGCCACCAACCCGGAACTCCGGGCGCCGGGTTAGCTCGGGCCCGAGGTCTCCAAACCGGAATTGACCTGTATAGAAATTCTCAATATCGGCCGCAACAGGCGTAAAATACCCGGGTCGCATGGTCGAACTGAGATTCTCGACCGAACTACACCGTGAGTGCGTCTGCAGATCGCACCTGGGTGTTGACATGATTCATAATTTCTGTATATTCCGAAATGGTTATAAAGTAGTACCTGATGGAGACGGCTGATGCACAAGAACCTGCTTCCCATCGTGATGATCATGGTTGGAGCCGCCACCGTGAATGCCCAGGACCTGACGCTCAACGAGGCCGTCGAAACCGCGGTCGCCGGCAACCCTGAGGTCACGGCCGCTCGGGAACGGGCACAGTCCGCAGCCGCACGGCTCAAGGGCGGCCAGCAGCACCGGTTGCCAAAGATCGGCCTCAGCGAGTCGTTCGTCTACACCGATATTCCCGCCGAGGTCTTCGCGCTCTCGCTCAACCAGGGCCGATTCGACATGCAGGAGTTCTTTCTCTCGAACCCCAACAATCCCGACCCTCTGTCGACCTGGATCACGCGGATCGATCTCGAATTGCCGGTTTACACCGGTGGCAGGCTGTCGGCACGGATCGCCCAGGCCGGGTCGATGGCCACCGCGGAGGACCGCACCTTTGCCTCCATCCGCGAGAAGATCGCATTCGAAACGATCACGGCATACATCAATCTCGCCAAGGCTCGAGAACAGGTGGCTCTTCTTGAAAAAGCAAGATCGACCACCACCGAGCACGTCAGAATCGCCGACCAGTACGCTCTCCAGGGGCTCATCCTTGAGGCCGACGTCCTTCAGGCCCGGGTCTATCTGTCCGAAGTCGATGATTCGCTGACCCAGGCCGGCAACGGTGCCAGCCTCGCTCAGGCCGCGCTCAACTTTCGGCTGGGTGCTGACCAACGGACTCCGCGCTCCCTCGCACCGGTGCCGACACCTCCAACAGGGGCCGGTGACCTCGAGGAGTGGATCACGGCCGCTCTTGAGGACCGTCACGACCTCGAGGCCGCACGCCTCAAGCTCGAGGCGGGCCGCCTCGAGGAAAAGGTCTCTCGCCCGGGCTACTTCCCCGAGATCGCCGTCGTTGGCCACTACGACCTTTACGATGACCAGATCTTTGGCGCCAAAGGCCGTTCAGGATCGATCATGGCGGTGGCAAAGATCGACCTCCTTGGTGGCGGAGCCGGCTCTGCGGCCCGCACCGCCGCACGCCATGAAACGGCCTCTTTCGAGGCTGATATTCATCGATTTGAAGAAGGCGTGAGGTTGGAAGTCCAGCAGGCGTGGCAGAATCTGGCCACCGCCCGCACCCGCCACACAACCGCTGCCGCATCTCTGGAAGCAGCTCGGGAGGCCCTTCGGGTCCGCGAGAACCGCTTCAAACAAGGCCTTGACAGAATGATCGATCTGCTCGATGCCGAGACCGCTCTGCGCGAGTCGGAGATGCGCGAACTGATGGCACGATACGACATCGCCCTGGAATCTCACCGTCTTCGATTTGCTTCCGGTGCGACCCTGATCCCGAGCATGGAGGATTCCCAATGAAATCCCGCAAAATCGCACTGACCGTCGTCGTTCCGATCTTCGTGATGGCTCTTGCTTCCGGGTGCGGGCATGACCAGCCCACCCTCTCCGAGGCCGACCTCCAACCCCTGACGGTAGACGTCGCAGAGGTCGAGTTGGTCAGCGAATCCAAACCCATCGAGGTTCGCGGCACCGTTCGGCCGGCGCGCGAGGCCACGGTTTCCAGCCGCGTCACGGGGCCGGTTGTCGCCCTTCGCGTGAACGCCGGTTCGAAGGTCAGCAAGGGCCAAACACTGCTCGAGATCCAGCCCGAAGCCTCGCAGGGGCAGCTCTCCCAGGCAAAGGGGGCTCTTGCCCAGGCCGCGGCCGCTCTCGCTCTTTCCGAGCGGAACTTCGAACGCTACCAGGCGCTGAGTGCCGAGAATGCGGCCTCCGAGCTCGAGCTCGACATGGCTCGGATGCAACTCGATCAGGCCCATGGAGCAGTCGCCCAGGCCGAGGGAGCGGTGCAATCGGCCTCGACGGTGGCTGGTGAGTCTGCGGTCAAGGCGCCGTTCAACGCCCGCGTGGTGGAGACTCTCGTGGAAGTGGGCGATCTCGCCGCTCCCGGCCGACCCCTGATCCGGATCGAGTCCCTCGAAAACCAACAGCTCTGGCTGAACGTCCGCGCCCGCGACGCCGGACGGGTCGCCATCGGTGACCAGCTGGAGGTCAGCTTCGATGCACGGCCCGATATCGGCACAGTGACCGGCACGGTGGTCGAAATGGTCCCCACCGCCGACCCTGCAACCCACACCTTGACCATCAAGGTCGACCTCGGCAGTGTGGGCGTCCCGTCGGGCTTCAGCGGCCGCGCCATCATCGCCGGCGATGTGTCCGAACGCCTCGTCGTACCGGTTTCTGCGCTGCACCGACGCGGCGGGCTCGAGTTGATGGTCATTCGCGCGGATGACGGCACCGCACGAACCCGCGCCGTAACCACCGGCGCCATCGCCGCGGACGCGACGATCGAAGTCCTTTCCGGCCTCAATCAGGGTGACATGGTCGTGGTCGACGCCCCTGGTCCGCTGGCCGACGGTACTCCGCTGGAGCTCTCGCGATGAGTTCCGGCAACGACGACCTCCATCAAAAGGCCGAAGACTCGGACAGCGAGACACTCTCAGCGAGAGAGATAGAAGAGGCCCGCCGCGAAGCGCTGCGCCTCAAGATGACCCGCCGCAAACTCGGCGTTGCCGGAAGGATCGGACGCGCCTTTCTCGATTCGAAGTTGACCCCGCTGATCGTGGTCGCGTCGCTGCTGCTCGGACTCTTCGCGGTGATCGTGACGCCGTCGGAGGAGGAACCCCAGATCAAGGTCCCGATGATCGACGTCATGGTCGGGTTCCCCGGCGCAACTGCCGAAGAGGTCGAAAACCGGGTCATGACACCGCTGGAAAAACTGCTCTACGAGATCGAAAACGTCGAGTACATCTACTCGATCTCGAACCCGTCGGGCGGGCTCATCGTCGTGCGTTTCCTGGTCGGCACCGACCCAGACCAGGCGGCAGTCCGGGTCCACTCCAAGATCCAGTCCGCCCTCGACGACATGCCGGCCGGCGTGATGTCTCCTGTGGTCAAACCGCGAACCATCGACGATGTGCCCGTCGTCGCCTATACGTTGTGGACCGAAGGAACATCAAACACCGGGTTGCGCGCGGTCGCAGACGAGCTCAAGGCCGAGCTCACGAAACATCCGCGGGTCGCTCAGGTGTCGGTGATCGGCGGCCAGCGGCGAGTGGTCCGCGTCGATTTCGACCGCCAGCGTCTGGCCTCGTACAACGTCTCAATCCTGCAGGCCTTCGAGGCCCTGCAGGCCCTCAACTGGCGTCTGCCGGCAGGCGCGACCTCCGTTGCCAATACCGAGGTCGTTGTGGATGTCGGTCAATTTCTGGACGATGGCGACGATGTGGCGGGGCTCGTCATTTCGACCTCCGGGGGCCGGCCGATTTACCTGTCGGACGTCGCCGACATATCGGATGGCCCCGAGGAGCCCTCCACCTACGTGTGGCTTGGCACGGGTCCCGCGGCGCCCGAAAAGAACCTCGCGAACGCCGGCATCGATGCCGCAGCAGTGACCGTCGCCGTCGCCAAGAAACCCGGCACCAACGCGGTCGACATGGTCGCGGACCTCGACCGGATGATCGAGCGGTTGCGCGGCACGGTATTGCCCTCGAACATCGAAATCCTCAAGACCCGCGACTACGGGGCCACCGCCGACGAAAAGGCCAATGAGCTTCTCAAGCATCTGTGGTCGGCCACCCTCGCCGTCATCCTTCTGATGTGGATCACGCTGTCGTGGCGAGAGGCATCGGTGGTGGCGGTCGTCATCCCCGTGACCCTCGCTCTGACCCTGGCGGCCTCGTATTTCTTTGGCTACACGCTCAATCGGGTCAGCCTGTTTGCGTTGGTGTTTTCGATCGGGATTCTGGTCGACGATGCCATCGTGGTGGTGGAGAACATCCACCGCCACATCAAGCTGCGTTGGGCGGGCGCCAAACAGACAACGGTTTACGCCGTTGACGAAGTCGGCAATCCGACCATCCTCGCCACCTTTGCGATCATCTCGGCGCTGCTGCCTTTGGCTTTCGTTCGCGGCCTGATGGGGCCTTATATGCGGCCGATCCCGATCAACGCCTCTGCAGCGATGGTCTTTTCACTGATGGTCGCCTTCACGATCTCGCCGTGGATGGCCTACCGGCTCTTTCGGAAGAAGCCCGCAGACGAGAATTCCGACACCACATCCGCACCGCCCGAGTACACCGGCTTGCCCGAGGAAAGCAGGGTCTCCAAGCTCTACTCGTACCTCATGGACCCGTTGATCGACAGGCCGTTGCTCCGTTATCTGTTCCTCGCCGGCGTCGCCACCTTGCTCATCGCCGCTATCGGCACCGTGGCGGTGGGTTTCACCACAGTCAAAATGCTCCCTCACGACAACAAAAGCGAACTGCAGGTCGTGATCGACGCCCCCGAAGGCTTCAGCCTCGAACAGACCAACGCCGCCGCCCGCGAGATCGCCTACGCCTTCCGCACCATGCCCGAGGTCACCGATTTCCAGGTCTACGTGGGCACGTCATCGCCCTTCAACTTCAACGGCCTGGTTCGTCACTACTTCCTACGCTCTGGCAGCAACATGGCCGATATCCAGGTCAACTTCGTCCACAAACACAAACGGTCCGACAAATCTCACGCCCTTGCCAACCAGGTACGACAGACGTTGGCGCCCGTCGTCGAAAGGCTCGGTGTCAACATCAAGGTTGCCGAGATCCCACCGGGTCCGCCGGTCCTTTCGACGCTCGTGGCGGAGGTCTACGGACCGAGCCTCGAAGGTCGGCTCGAGGTTGCCGGACAGGTCAAGGAGGTCTTTGAGACCACCGATGGCGTGGTCGATGTGGACTGGGAGGTCGAGGCGGCAGGTCCGCGGGTGGAAGTCCTCGTCGATCGCGAGAAGGCCATGCTGGCTGGAATCACCCCCGAACAGGTGGTGCGAACGCTCAGGGTCGCCCTCGACGGCGCCGAGGCCGGTCTCGTCCACGACCCCACGAGCCGCGATCCGGTGCCGATCGTCCTGAGACTTGATCGTGTCCACCGTGCGCATATCGACGACCTCCTACAGCTCGGTGTTCACGGTCGGAACGGCCGGATGGTGCCGCTGTCGGAAATCACGATCGTGGTCGATGAACAACGCGAGCGCAGCCGTTATCACAAGAATCTGCAACCCGTGACCTATGTTTACGGCGAGGTGGCGGGACGATTCGAAGCGCCGGTCTATGCCATCTTCGAGATGCAGAAGCGTCTTTCGGAGATCGTCACGCCGCTCGGTGAGGAACTCGAGATCATCACCACGACACTACCCGAGGACAGCACCCGCTACATCATGAAATGGGACGGTGAGTGGCACATCACCTACGAGGTCTTTCGGGACATGGGCATTGCCTTCGCGGTGGTCATGGTGCTGATCTACGTGTTGATGGTGGGATGGTTCAAATCCTTTATCACGCCGATCATCATCATGGTGCCGATCCCGCTGACTCTCGTGGGCATTCTTCCTGCGCATGGCGTTTTCGGGGTCTTTTTTACGGCGACCTCGATGATCGGCTTTATCGCCCTCGCCGGCATCATCGTCCGCAACTCGATCCTGCTCGTCGACTTCATCAACCTCGAGCTACGGTCCGGCGAGCCGCTCGAAAAAGCAGTGGTCAAGGCAGGCGCGGTTCGGCTGGTTCCAATTTTCCTGACCCAGCTCTCAACCATTGTCGGCGCGTCGTTCATGCTCTCCGATCCAATATTCCAGGGCCTCGCCCTGGCCATGATCTCCGGGATCATCGTCTCGACCGCCCTCACCCTCGGCGTCATCCCGGTGATGTATTACATGTACCTGAAACTGGCAGGGCCCGAAAACGTTGTGGAAATTGACCAATGAATTCGGAATTAGGAATTAGGAATGCCGACCTCGCCTCAAGAGCAGACCGGTGGTTGGATGGAAAATCCGAAATCCGAAATCCGAAATTGAACTCTGGAGGAAACTATGTCTGTGAATGAAGCCCTTCGCGCCATGGCCGGAATCGTCATTCTGATCACCCTTGCCCTCGGATACTGGGTGAGCCCCTACTGGTACCTCTTCACCGCCTTTGTCGGCCTCAACCTGCTGCAGTCGGCATTTACGAAGTGGTGTCCCGCGATGACCATCTTCCGCAAGCTCGGTCTGAGCGAGAGCTGAAGAACGAGATGGGAGTCACCATGAAAATGCTGATGATCATCGTCGACAGCGAGTGCAGAGAAGAGGTCGAGGTTTTTTTCAAACGCAATGGGGTCACCGGGTACTCGGAGATTCCAAACACCCACGGTGTCGGCGCGACCGGCGTCCGTATGGGCTCGGGCGCTCATCCGAAGACCTCATCTCTCTTCTTTACCATCGTCGAGGCCGACAAGGTGGCACCACTGAAGAAGGCCCTCTGCACCTACTGTGATGCTTGCGAACGGCATATGCGGATGGTTCAATGGGGCGTCGAGGAGGTCGTGTAATGAATGATTACCTCTTCATTATCCTGTTCGTGATCGGCTGGTTCGTGCTGCAACGGATCATTCTGCCCAAACTCGGGGTACCCACGTGAGCTGTCCCCAATCCCCCGGCCGGCGGCCGGGGCACAACCGGAGAGTCGGATTCCACAAAGAACGACGCGCCGCCGGTTTCCACCGACGGCGCGTAGGTCCTCTCTCTCGATGGGTGTCGTCAGTCGGTGACGTCGACAGGCAGCGACAGTTCTGTGAAAGCATCTGAGGTGCCCTCGGTCACCTTGAAATCAAATTCGTAACTGCCGGTCTCCGGCAGACCCGAGAGTCCGATCGAGCTCCCATACCTGTAGAGATCGCCGAACACCCGGGAGGCGTCCAGCGGCATGAGCAGGGGCTGGCCCAGACTTTTACCGTCTCTCTTGACCCGAATCCTGGCCTTGAGATCGATGGCGCCCTCGTCGTTGAGGGCGGGCCGAACAACGAAACCGAAAAAGACAATCTCGTCCGTGTGTTTGAAGTCCGGGCCAGACACCGGCACCATGTGCCAGCCACCGAAGTTGTAGGGCTCGCCGGGCTTCGCCAGCTCATTGGGCGATGCTGAAAGCCCCAACCACAGCGGCGACATCCATGTCCCGCTATCACCAGTCTCCGAGACTTCGATTTCAATCTTTTCGGTCACCTGGGGCATTCCTGCCGCCGCACCAACAACCTCGACCGTGTAGGCGCCGGATTTGAGCGGAAAACTGAGGTGGTAGGCCTTACCGTACTGGCCGTCCAACGACGTGGCATCGATCTCGAAAGTGCTCACGACCTCGCCGTCGGAAGAAACCTGGCCGGCAATGAACTCGAGGGGTGGGGCGTCGGGCGGCAGCTCGATGTGGACCCATAGCGGCCTGCTGACTCCATCGTTAATACCGAGGTCGGCGAGGACACGCACCGTTTCGTCAAAAGGAGCGTCCTGACCGAGCCACGCGAGGTGTTCGGCTGAAGCTTTGCGGCCACCCGCCAGAGAAACCGGCTTGGGGACTTCTTTCATGTTGGGGTGGAGAAGGTAGACATCGGCGGCGTCTGTGAGTGCCGCCAGACCTTTGAAGGACTCGCGGGCCGAACGATCGATGACGAAATTGTTGGAGTTCAGTTTCTCCTCGTAGAACATGATATAAAGCTGGGAACCCTTGACCTTGAAACCATCGGCCAGTTTAGCCGGGTCGTAAAACCAGATCTGCGAGGCTCCCTGGACCTCGTCGGTACCACCCGAGGTGGTGCCAAGACCCGTCACGGTCTGCGAGGGCGTCTTGTTCTGAATCCCTTCCGGTCTTCCCATCAGGATCAGAACCTTGGCACGATCGGTGGCGGCGCCGCTGTGTCCCTGGTACGAGAAGTTTTCCTCCGCATACCGGACCTTCGCGTCAAACTCGGCCTTGAAAGCGTTGAACGAAGTGTCTGGGCTGGGGTTTCGGCGCGCCCAAAACAGGTCGATGAACTTCTTGGCCTCTGCATCTGTCGTGATGCTCTTCCATTCTTTTTGTTCTTTTTTTGTCAGCAGGAAGCCGGCGGGGCCATCGGCCCAATCGGCATACTCCGGGCTGAGTTGGGCATGGGCCACGGCCGCGCAAAGGAAAACAGCCACCGCGGCGACGAAAACAGGGTGAAGGATAGTACGGCGCATTCTACGTCCTCTCTTTCGAAAACTGGGGCTACATTCTACCCCCTCAAACTGGAGGAGTCACGTGAGGCCGCCATCGGCAGGAAGACGGCTCTTTATCGCAACCAATGTCCGACCGCGACACCAACAAAAGTCGCAATCGCATAGCCGAGGGTGCCGCACAGAATAGCTGGAATGACGAGGGTTTCCCAGCGACGGGCCACTGCCATCGCCGCAGCGGAAGCGGGCCCACCCATGTTGGCATTCGAAGCGATGACGATTTCGGCCAGATCCAACTTGAAGAGGCGCCCGATAACGAGGATGACCACCAGGTGGACGGCGAGAATCACCAGCGCGAACACAAACAGCCTGACACCGTGTTTGAGAACCAGGGCGACGCTGGCAGATGCTCCGATGGCGGCGAAAAAAATCTGCATCAGGAGCACGCCGATTTCGTGGGCACCGGTCATCGAGCCCAGGGTCTTTGGGAAAGCGGTGGCGAGAACCACGATGATGGTCGTCACGAAGAGTATGCCTGCCGAACTCACCCCTGCGGCGGCGGCGAGACCATATCCCAGAGCACAGACACTGGCTGCGACGGCCAGGCTCGTTGCCATGCCGCGGACTCCGATTCGTGGGCCGTCGGCTCCGATCTCGACCTCGGTATCGACTTCCTCCACCCTGTGAGCAAAACGGCGCCGTAGCCAGGGCAACGAAGGTAGAGCGAACAGAACCAGGAAATAGAGGGTCATCGCCAAATTGTCGGCAGCGATCCCCGCGGCCAGGACATCGCCGGAACGCAAACCCAGGGCCTCCGCCGAGGCCATGTAGTTGAGGGAACCGCCCACATAGGTCGAACAGAAGATACCGGCGAGTTTCCAGCCCTCGGGGCCGAGGGGAACGATATGAAACGCAACGAAGGTTCCAAGAACCGTGCCGACCGCCCCGGCAGCGAAAGCCATCAGAGTCGGCCCCGCCTCACGGATGATTCGCCTCAAGTCGGCTTTGAAGAGTAGGAGAGGGATCGCCAACGGCACGAGATAGGACCAGACAACGCCATACGCCGGCGCTTCGGCGGGAATGATCCTCAGGTTTGACAGTACGAAAGTGGCGCCGATCGCCAACACGGCACCTGACAGTTTCGAGCCCCACGGGGTCCGTTCAGCCCACAGACCAAAAGCCCCGGCTGCAAGGAGGATCGCCCACAGGGCCCACGTCTGGTCGGGGGAGATGAGGCTTTGCATGAGGGGAAAGGTAGCAGAACCGTCTCCGACCGCACACGCGGCGGAGGTGCCATTTTTCGCATTGTGAGAATTCGGGTTTCTCAAGCCACGCCCATCGTGCGGGCTCACAATGCGAAGAGTGGCTCCTCTCGGGAAGCGAGTCGTGAACGGCGATCCCTCTCGAACACGGGGAAACGGCACTTTACTTCGCGAAAAGAAGCCGCACGGTACGCGGACGGCTGGGCCGCTCCAGCATCCAGAATCGAGTATCCAGCATAAAAAAATGCCCCGATAAATCGGGGCATTTCTCAAAGACTTCCCGGCGGCGACCTACTCTCCCACGCCTCTGGGACGTAGTACCATCGGCCCTGAGGGGCTTAGCTTCCGAGTTCGGAATGGGATCGGGCGTTTCCCCCACGGTATGGCCACCGGAAAAAATTACACAACCTCCACCGAGTCTTACGTCGTACAAACGTTTTCAAGAAACAAAATAAAATGTGGTCAAGCCTCACGACCGATTAGTACAGGTTAGCTTCACGTGTTGCCACGCTTCCACACCCTGCCTATCAACCAGGTGGTCTACCTGGGGTCTTAAGGGGCTTGCGCCCGGGAGACCTTATCTTGGAGTGGGCTTCCCGCTTAGATGCTTTCAGCGGTTATCCTTTCCGAGCTTAGCTACCCAGCTATGCCGTTGGCACGACAACTGGTGCACCAGAGGCTCGTCCATCCCGGTCCTCTCGTACTAGGGACAGATCTCCTCAAGTCTCCTACGCCCACGGTAGATAGGGACCGAACTGTCTCGCGACGTTCTAAACCCAGCTCACGTACCGCTTTAATCGGCGAACAGCCGAACCCTTGGGACCTGCTTCAGCCCCAGGATGCGATGAGCCGACATCGAGGTGCCAAACCCT
>JASJGQ010000290.1:0-2860 GCA_033791425.1 Acidobacteriota bacterium | reverse complement strand
ACCAGCGCGTCCTCTCCGATATATTCTCCGTTCGCGTCGTAGGCAATCGCCGCAATCTGGGTTCGTTTGAGGATGTCCCCGAGAGGGATGGAGACCGTCCACGGTGCGCGGTTGCGCCGTCCGAGGCTGGTGCCGTCGTTCAGGAACTCGACCGAAGCGGTGTTCTCCGGCGCGTCGACCACCAGTTGAATGGCCCCGAGACCGCCGAGGTTCGGCGGCGGCTGAAACTTGACCGCGCCCTCGCTGGGCGGAGTGAGATCGAGGGCAATCGCGTCGATCGGTGCGCCATCGGGCGCCTCAAAGGGATCGAGTGACTCGGGAACTTCAACGTCGCCGAACCATACTCCGCCGGCGGTTCCATCGAGAGTACCGATGGCAATCTGCAGCTCGTCGCTGCCCGGGTCCCATTCTCGATACAGCATGGCCGTTCCGTCAGGCTCGATAACAACGACCGCGCTTTGGCGATCGACGATTTCTCCCTCGGCGCGAAGGGTGGTGACGACCCGGACGCGGTCGCCCGCGCGTTCGCGGTCCTCGGGTGCAATCTGAAAGACCGCTCCGACGACGGTGCCGTCGAGACCTCGCCCCAGGGCTTCGACGTGGGCGGTGAGCGCAATCGGTGGTGCGCTCCGGCTGACCGCCAGAGGTGCCGCGAGCAAAAGGACGGGTAGGGTGAGTTTGGCGAGCTTCATTGACACTCCTCGGGACGTCGCATCAGGATTTCTCTCGGTTGAGAGGCTCTTGCGATCTGTGATTGTACGCTTTCTCGAGCAACCGGTTGCCCACTCGAGCTGGGCGCGTGAGATCCACCACTTCAGGACAACCCTCGTTTCAGGGCAATTCATCCCGTGGGACCTCAACGTACCGTCAGCGGCACTACCAGCACGACTTCGAAACTCGAACCCGACACGTATCGGACCTCGTAGTCTCCCGGTTCGAACGGCGCAGCAAGTCTCAGAGGGCTTCCGCTCGAGGCGTAGGAGAAGTCCAGAGAATCCCGGGCATTCGATCCGACCTCGGCGACCGTCAGAAAGTCTCCGGAACGGGCGGTACCGGTCCAGCGGACATCGAAACGAGTTCCGGCGGCAACGGACTTCGGTACATGGAGTTCGAGAACCGGCTCTACGACTTCGAATGGATGGCGCGCCAGGATCGCATCATCGAGCGAACGAATGTACCGCACCTCGAACATCCCGGGGTCGGGTGGTGCGGACAATTGCGCGGGGTTGCCTTCGGAGGTCGGGATCCATCTGATGTACTCGTCGCCGGGCGTCTCCGGCGGAGCAATAGAGAGAAAGTCCTGCTCGGCATCGGGTCCGGTCCAGGCGATGACGAGACGCGCAGTCGGGGCGACCGCTGCGGGGCCATCGAGGGTCGCCAACACCTCGAAAACCTCGAGCGATCGACGGTCGAGAATTGTCCCTCGCGCGGTTCGATAGGAGATGACGTAGTCACCGATGTCGGTTGGGGAAAGGGTACTCATTCCACCGCTCTCTTCGGAGACCGGCAGACAGACAGCGTGGTCTGCGGCATCGGCACCTTCTTCAGCGATCGTAATGTTGTCACCGGCGTGTCCCGGGCCCGTCCAAGAGATTTCGAAGGGTTTGCCGTTCTCGACCTGGTCTGGGCTCTCCAGTCGTGCCGTGGGTTTCAGGATGTTCAAGGGAAGTGATCCGAGGAGCTGATAAACACCTGGCAGCGGTTCGATGATGAAGCGCGCCTCGAGCTCGGTCAGGGAATCGGGGATATCGAGGGTGACCTCGCCGCGGCCCTCGGGGGCATTCGTGCGAGCGAGATATGCTCCGAGGACAGAGTTCGGGAGAGCAAGAGAAATCCAGGTTCTGCCTGACGGCGCGCCCCAATAGCCGACGTGGGCCGATCCACCCGCCAGGGGTTGCTCTGGGTCTACCTCGAGAGTCACCGGAGGGGTGTCGGAAAGGAGGATGTCGATTTCCTGACCTGTTCCTTCGACCACGAGGCCTGAAATTTCAATTGCCGGTCTGTCGTCCATCTTGATCGACGCTCGATATCGCCCAGGGGTCAACTGAACTCGAGCACGACCGTCCTCAACGGCGGAGAAGGCTCTTTCGCTGCCGGTTGCATCCGTGAGCTCGATTGCGGACGAGACCAGCGGTGTGCCGCCGAGGCTGAGGCGGATGTCGATCTGGCCCGCCACGGCCGGCCGGGTATCGGGCGGTTGGAGAGCCCACTCCATGGCGTCGCGCAGACCGGCTGTATCAGCGAGATTGCGGGTCGGCGCCAGCTGGGTGGCGGCGTTTGCGAGGGATTGATCGAGCCCGAGACCGATGATTCTGACTTCGATTGGTGGATCTGAGGCCATGACCGCAGCGATGATCTCGATGAGGTTCTCGTGGCATTGGTCGGAGCCCGATGTGATGATGACGATCCGTCGACGATCCTGGACATCTGCAAGGTCGTCGGCCGCTTCCTCGAGTGCCCGAGCCAGAGGGCGCCCACCACGCGGAAGGAGGTCTTCAAGCGCCTCGCGGCTCCCCTGGGAATTGAGGATCCCAAATGTTGCCACGAGACGGGTATCCCCGCACCAGTCGTCGTTTCCGAGGGGGACGCCACCTCCCGCAACTCTGAGAGCGACCTCCGGGCGCCCCTGGCGCTGCGCTGATGCCGCTGCGTAATCCTGAAGTGTCTCGCGGACGGCGACGAACAGCGGCGGTCCATCCCCGAGCCGCGTCCACATGGCGGTGGATGCATCGAGGACGAGCTCGACCCGTTCGACCGCAGAAACAGGTGCGGCCAGCACGAGAGAGAAGAGCGCAAGAATCCGGAACAAAGGTCTCACCTGCGAAGTGTATCCGAAAAAAAACCGCCCGCCGAATGGCGG
>JASJGQ010000289.1:0-6200 GCA_033791425.1 Acidobacteriota bacterium | reverse complement strand
TCGAGGATCGGGTTGCCCGGCTCGAACGCCAGCTGGCTAAAGAAATGAGTTGACGGCTTCCTGCTCGTCATCGAAGACGTCGAACACCGACACGATCTGGGTGATGCCGAGAACGTTGTAGAGCTTGGACGGGAGTCTCATCAACCGAATGGTCCCTCCCTCGCTGGTGACAGTGTTGTGGGCCGCCACGAGTTCGCCGAGGCCAGAGGAGTCCAATTTCGATACGCCGTGAAAGTCGAGTAACAGCTTCGAACTCCCACTTTTCGTAGCAGCGTCGATGGCTTCACGAAGGGCCACGTCGCCGGCGCCGATGGTGATTTTTCCCTTCGGCGCAAGAATCGTGACATCGTCCACCGTTCGTTCTGAGATTTTCATCGTCAAGTCTCCTTTGTAATTGGTTGATCTGATCTGCCAACTGCGTCGTCGAGCCGCTGTTCGTCCCAGTGTTCTTCTACGCAAAAGTGCCCCTGAGGTTCGACCGGTCCGCATCGCAGTGGATTCGTCTCGGTGCCCGCACAGGGTGCCGATGAGGGTGGCGGCGCGTCTGTTGAGAGCAGTTTCCAGGGTGATTGTGTGATCCGCGGGGTGGGCACCGCCACTCTCGGCAGTTGCCACTTCGACACCTTTGAGTCGTATCGGACGCTGGCAGCCAACTGACTGGGGTGATCATAAAGGGTGCTCTCGTACAGGCATCCTGTGACATAGGCGGGCGAGGCGGCGCGAGATAGAATGTCGAGTTGATGACTGAGGCAGGCCCTCGACGAACCATGTTTCTGCGTCTCGCGATCGGCACCGCCACCGTGGTGCTGGGCAGTGTGGCGATGATTGTCGGGTTGGTTTCACCGCGTCGTGCGGTCGCAGTGGCCCACCTGTGGGGTCGCGTTTGTCTACTCCTGGCGGGTGTACCGGTCTTTGTCGAGGGGCTTGAACATATCGCCGAGGGCGAGCGTTACGTGATCATGGCCAACCATGAGTCAGGGCTCGATATCCCAGTCTTGTTGACGGCGCTTCCGGCCTCGCTCGAGCTGCGATTCCTGGCCAAGAAGTCGCTTTTTTCGGTCCCGTTTCTCGGCTGGGCCATGCGCAGTGCGGGTTTTGTCGCGGTCGACCGGGAGGATCGGAGTTCAGCGGGCGCGATGTTGGCCGAAACCATGCGCGAGGTCGAGAGCGGGAGTTCACCTTTGGTCTTTCCCGAAGAAACCTGGACCCTCGATGGACGATTGCTGCCGTTCCAACGGGGAGGCTTTCTGGTAGCCCTTAAGACCGGGTTGCCGATTCTCCCGGTGGGTCTGGAGGGGCCGCGATTGGTGCTCCCGCCCGACGAGGGATTGATCCGCCCGCAACCGGTGACGGTGCGCATCGGCCCTCCGATCCCGACCAGGGGACTGGGTGTCTCGCACCGGCGTGATCTCACGGCCGCCACCCGGCGCGAGATCGATCGCCTCCGCGGATCCGCTGGCCACCTCGGCGACGAAACCCGACTTTAGGCGGTCAGGGCTGGAAGGCGGCCTGTACCATGTCCCAGATGCCGCTGGACCCTCCGGGTCGGTAGTCGACAAGTACTACCGAGTGAAGTCGGCTCCAATCGACCCCGACGCCGGTGAGGTCCACTGTCAGGTTGAAGGTGTCCGATTCGCCGTCGGCAAGCAAACTGATCGAAACCGAGTCATCGCCCCGGATGTAGCGGCTGGTGACCCGGCTGACGCCGGCGGGATCGTCCTCAAAGACCAGGACGTGAACCGCGGCGTAGTTGGAGGTCGATAGCGAAACGCCGGCATTATTGACGAGTTCGACCGTGAACTCGAAGGTGTCGTTCACGCGTTGCCGCGCGACGCTCAAGGATCCCAAAGGCGGCCGCTCGAGCGCCGCGTCGACCATGTCGCCGTAGACCTGGCCGAAGTTCGAGTGGTAGCCCATGGTGAACTGGTCGCCGGCGTCGACGATGATCGGCGGGAAGTAGATGGTCCCGCCGCCGTGAGCGGAGATCATCCGAGACCAACGATCGGCTGGCGGGTCGTTGAAGGCGTACTCGAGGAATACCACCGGGAGGTGGTCATACTCAGCTGCGAGGGCGTCGACTGCCGGACCGGCAGCCTGGCAGACCCCTCAGGTGGGGACGTAGAAGCCCTCGAAGACGACATACCGGGTTGGCCGCTCCCACACCGTCGTGTCGCCCGACTCGAAGCCATCGGCGAACACGGCATCGACACCAGCCGTTGCCGGCGGCACGACCAGCGTGGTCACAAGAAGTGCAACTCCGATCCTCCAGGGTTTCAGTGGATTCTGCATCGTGCCTCCACGGGTCCGTCCTCAGCGTGATCATCGCGGTCTTATCTAGATCGTAACTCTGATGACTCTATCTCAAGAATACCCTGCGTTATGGCGGCGATTGGTGCGTCCCGTCACACGACCACCGAACCAGGGACCGCGAGGCGCAGGTGAGACCGGTCGCAAACGGTGACGGTCCGAATTGGCCGCCCAGTACCGACCTTGGGTGTTGGCGTCTCGGAGCGCCGGGAGCTGACCGCTGCCGTGCGGCGAGAAATCGATCGGCTGCGCAGTTCTCTGGGGCACTTCGGGGACGTGGGACCCTGAGATCAGTTGCGAGGCCGGGCCTGTCGTTCGGAGACCCGGCAGCAACCTCTGATTGCGACCGCTCGGCGTGCGAGCAATCTCAGGCCGGTTTCTTGAGTTTCACCTTTTTGGCCACGAAGACCTCACCCTCCCAGCACCCATCGACCTTGACCTTGTCGCCGATCGCGAGTTCGTGGCCTTCGAATTCGAGCCACATAGTTTCTCCGGTGGTAACGACCATGATGGACCTGGCTCCGTTCCCGAGCGTGAACCTGCGGTCATCTCCCTCCGTGACGTTCCCGACATATTTGGTGCAGTCTTCTTCCTCGTCGTGGTTTAAGAGTTTGACCTCCCTGGCGACGAAGATGTCACCGTCCCAGCAGCCCTTGACCTTGACCTTGTCGCCGATGGCCAGATCGTGGTCACCGAAATCGTCCCACTTGGTGTCGTCAGTTGTGACGACCGGGATCGACCCTTCGTCAGTGTCCAGTACGAAGTTTTCTCCGGACACGTTGCCGATAACGCCCACCAATTTGAAACAGGATTCCTCTCCGTTCGCATCTTTGAGCTCGACCTTGTGGGCGATAAAGAACTCGCCGTCCCAACAGCCCTCGACCTTGAGCTTGTCGCCGACCGCCAGTTCGTGGTCCCCGAAGTCGTCCCACTCGGTGTCGCTGTCGGTGACGACGGTGATCGACCCGGTCTCGGTTTCAATGCTGAATCCGTCTTCGGTCACCTCGGTGACGGTTCCGGTGAAGCGCTCGCAGCGCGACGCGCCGGTAAAGGACCCGGACAACAGCAGGTCGCCGCCGGAGATCCACCACTCCACCGTGCCGATCTTGGAGACCGGGACAAGTTCGGGTGGCAAAGGGTTCTCATCGTCGGGGTGCTCGAGCTGGAGGCGTGCCTGTCCCTGGTCGTCAGCCGTCACCGTTGCGACGGTCAAACCGTCAACGATCACCGAGTAGCCGATCTGTGGGTCGAGACCCGTGGCGTGGGTTCTGAACTCCTGATGCCCGCCGTCCCGCATTTCGACCTCGGCCGCACCGGCGGCGTCGCCGCCGGTCACATCGACGAGCGAGATCTCCTCCTCGTACGTCGTTTCGCCGCCGGGATGACCGTTTACGGAAAAGGTCCCTTCAAGGGTTGGGGCGGAATCCCGGTCGTACACGATGGCCGTTTCCAGCAGATCGACCGGCGGCAGATCGGCGGGTACGGGGTCATGTCCGCGGCCGGTGTTCTGCAGCTTGAGGACACCGCTGCCGCTCGATCTGGTTTTGATGGTTCCGATTTCGACGTCGTCGATCGTAATCCGATACTCTGCCCTTGGCTCCATGCCGTACAGCCATACCTGGACCGTCCGTTGTTGACCGCTCGGAAGATCCCTGTCGCGCACGACCACCCGGCCCCAGCCGGTGGCGGCGCCGACCGGCCGCAGAGCCGCAAAAGCGCTGCTGCTTGTGGCCTGAGCCATGACTCGGCCGCGGCTTGTCCGATGGTTTCCGGAGACTCCAACCAAGCTGACAAGTGAAATGATGGCGATCGATAACAGTAAAGCCTTGATTTCAAAACGTCGCATGAGGGGCTCCTTTTGGACGATGCTTGATCAGTCTAGAGGGACATAAATTTAGTCAGATGTGACCCGAGTCACCGCCGTGTGATTTTGGTGCTGCGGATGTGATTCGCGGCACATCCGACCCCGGTTGGGGCGAAGGTTTGCAATAGAGTGCCTGGCGGGAGGGTGGAAAAAGCTGACGCGATGTTCGGTTGGGCGAGGAGAGACTGAACGCTCTTCGACGTGATTCCCGACACTGGCTCGCAGGACGACAGGTGGCACAATGGGGCATGCTTTGCTTCCGAAACACCGCGTGGGCGCCTGCGGTCCCTCGATTGACTCGGCGGATCGACCTGCGGGTGACCACGTTCGTGCTGGTCGTGCTCATTTGGGGCGGAGCGCAGGTCTCCGCGCAGGCGGCGGACGTTGACGTCGTGATCGACCTCGTTGGCGTAGGGCGCGAGATCTCGCCGGCTATCTACGGCGTCAGCTTCGCGGACACCGACCAACTGGCTTCGGTGCCCTATCCGGCCAACCGGTGGGGCGGCAACTCGGTCACCCGCTACAACTGGCAGGCGGACGTCAGCAACAAGGCCTCGGACTGGTTCTTTATGAATATCCCCGGCGCCAGCATCGATCCGGCGCATCTGCCGGATGGATCGACCGCCGACATCTTTGTCGCCGAGAGCCTGGCCAGCGGCGCCGCGCCTCTGATGACCCTGCCGCTGATCGGCTGGACACCGGTCGGCGTGCGGGAAAAGAAGTGGGGGTTCTCGGTGGCGGAGTATGGCGCCCAGGACCAGACCGAATGCACCGCGACCGGGGGCGCATTTTGGTGTCAACCGGACGCAGGAAACGGATACTCGGGCGGTGTCAGACTTTCAGGCAACGACCCCACCGATACCTCGATGGCGATCGATTCGAACTGGGTCACTGATTGGGTGGGTCACCTCGGATCCGCCGTGCGCTGGTTCGCCCTCGACAACGAGCCCATGCTGTGGTCGGAGACCCACTTCGATGTCCACCCGTCGTCTGTGACGTACGACGAGATCTGGTCACGGACCGCGGACATCGGTTCCACAGTCAAGGCGGCGCGTCCAAATGCGGTGCTCTTCGGCCCGGTGGTTTGGGGGTGGTGCGCCTACTTTTTCTCCGCCGCGGACGGATGCTCGGCGGGCGCCGACCAGGCCGCCCATAGCGGCCAGCCGTTTCTCGAGTGGTACCTCGATCGGATCTGTGAGCACGAGCAGAACACCGGAGTCCGGCCGGTCGATGTGCTCGACATCCACTACTACCCGCAGGGAGGCCAGGCGCTGGCCGGCGAAGGTGGGGCAGCCCTTCAGGCCCTGCGTCTGCGCTCCGTGAAGGACCTCTACGACCCGGCCTACGTCTCCGAGTCGTGGATCAACGAGCCGGTTCGTCTGCTGCCGCGGATGCGCGAGCTCATCGAACAGCGGTGCCCTGGACTCGGGCTCGCCATTACCGAGTACAACTGGGGACAGGACGGCATCTCCTCCGCGCTCGCCCAGGCCGAGGTGCTGGCGGTGTTCGGCCGTGAGGGAGTCTTCGCCGCCATGCGATGGGTCGTGCCTGACGTTGGCACCCGGATGGAGGATGCCTTTCGTCTCTTTCTGAACTACGACGGTGGTGGGGCCCGGGTCACCGGAACCAGCCGGTCGAGTGCCAGTTCGGATGTGGACCGGGTTGGGGCCTACGCCGTGGAATCGCCGACTGGCGATCTCGTGGTGCTCCTCTTCAACAAGAGCACATCGACGGAAAACGCCAATGTGGCGATCGCCCAACCGGTCTCCGGGACGGCTGCGGTTTACCGGTTCACCGAGGGCTCGGCCCTGGGCCCTGCGGGCTCGCTGGAGGTGATTTCGGGCGCCGCCGATCTTGTCCTTCCGGCGCGGTCGGCGACTCTGGTGGTTCTTCCCGGCGCGACCGATCGGGTCTTTGTCGACGGTTTCGAGGGCGGGGATGTGTCGCCCTGGTCGAGCGCGACACCCTCTTCGTAGAATAGGTTTTACGACACGAAGAGCTTGTTGCTGGCAAACTTCGGATCGCAGGT
>JASJGQ010000288.1:0-24586 GCA_033791425.1 Acidobacteriota bacterium | reverse complement strand
AAACGCCATGCGCGAAGTCGATCAAAGAGCGCGACCTCGTCATCGTCAAGTGTGGTCGTCGGAGCGGCAGGCACTGGCTTCTTCGCAGCTGCTCCACGGCGGCCCGCCGTCCGCTTCGGACGCCGGGGCTTGGCGGCCATCTCCACCACACGCACGCCGTCGACATCACCGGTCCCGGCGAGTTGGCCCCGTCGCGTCAACCACACGCGTTGAAAACGGATGGTGCGGCCGTCTTTCACAAATGAATCAGCGCGAACCTCAATCAGACCCTCTCGCGCCAACCCGTCGAGGAACGTCTCGAAAATCGGCCGCGCAAAACCGGCTGGCTCGCCCGCCTGCCGAAACAGCTGGCCGGAGCTCAGACCGTCGCGATCGAAGAGCAGATCGAGCACGCCGGCGAGCACATCTTTCTCATCGGCGTTCGGCGCTCGGAACGCAACCGCAACGCAACCGGCCGGCGCACACTGATCGCAGGACCCACACGGTTGGCCAGAATCCCGTTGGTCGCCAAAGTGCCGCACCAGATCGAGCATGCGGCAGCCGCGGCCGCCGGCAAAGACCATCATGCGTTCGATCTGGTCCTGCCGGTGGTTTCGTTGGGCTTCGTACGGTCTTCGCCAGTCGTCCCGACCGCGACTCGCGTTCTCCTCGGGGTCGACGATGGCGCCGCGGTGGATCCAGAGCTTTTCCAATGCCGTCGAAAAGACGTCGTGATCGAGGCCTGATCGGGAACGAAGGTCGGCTGCCGTTTGTGGTCGCGGACCAAGCGCCGCGTACACGGATTCCAGCACGCCGGGTTCAGGGTAGTCACGGTCAAAGAAGAACTGGTGCGTGTGGCGATCGGCCCACGAGTACAAGAGCACGGCTCGCGAGGGCGCGCCGTCCCGTCCAGCCCGTCCGATCTCCTGGTAGTAGTTTTCGAGGGTGCCGGGAAGCCCGGTGTGGACGACCGTCCGAACATCGGGTTTGTCGATTCCCATACCAAAGGCGATGGTCGCAACGATGACCTCCAGCTCATCGGCCTGAAATGCACGCTGGACCCGGTCCCGAACATCTGCGGTCATACCGGCGTGGTAGGCCGCGGCTGGAAATTTTTCGTTAAGCTCGGCGCCGAGAGCCTCTGCCTCCTTGCGGGACGGCGTGTAGACGATCGCGGGTCGGCGGTTGTCGTCGGCCAAGACCCGCTGCACCAGGTCCCGCCGAAGGGACGGGGCCGCCTCGACCACTTCGACCGCGATGTTGGTGCGTCTGAAGCCGTGAATGAAGCGCCGGACATCCGGGACCTCGAGCTGTTCGACGATGTCCCGCTGCACCATCGGCGTGGCAGTGGCGGTCAACGCGATGATGGGCGCCGGGCGCAACAGCGGCAGGCGCTCCGAGAGCATCCGATACTCGGGGCGAAAATCGTGTCCCCAGTGGGAGATGCAGTGCGCCTCGTCAACCGCGATCAGCACCGGCGGGCGCCGCGCCAACATCTCGGGAAATCCCGGTACCGCGAGACGTTCCGGGGCGACAAAGAGAAAATCCAACTCGCCATCGAGATAGCGCCGACACACCTCCCTCGAATCGAGCCGGTCGCGTCCGGAGTGAATCCTCTCGGCCGCAAGACCAAGAGCTGCGAGGGCGGCGACCTGGTCTTCCATCAGCGCGATCAGCGGTGAAAGCACCAAAGTCGTGCCGCCCCGCGCGAGACCCGGCAGTTGATAACAGAGGGACTTCCCGGCGCCGGTGGGCATGACGAGGAGAACGTCCTCACCTGCGGTCACGGCACGGCAAACCTCTTCCTGGAGAGGACGGAAATGCTCGTGACCAAAGGCCGAAAGAAGCAGCCCATCGAGACCGTCGGCCTGAGTCGGTGTGCGGCGGTTCGGGGTGAGGGCGGGTTCGGAGTCCATCGCCGGCAACCCTACCACGCGGGGGTCGGAGGAAAGGGAGAAAGGGGGAAAGGGAGAAACGGCCCGCGTGCGGCGGCGGTGCCTGGCATCCGGCCCGTCCGACGGGCCGCGTGCCTGGCATCCGCTCGGGAAGCGCGTGCAGATACGAGCCGCGTGCGGCGGAGGTGCCATTTTTTGCATTGTTTGACGCCCTTCCGTCCAAGTTGGCGATTCAATCCTTGCAGACAATGCTAAAGGTGGCTCCTCTCGGGAAGCGCGCTCTGAAAGTCGGGTTCACTCGTTAGCATTTATATTCACGGAGATTGGCAGCATACCGACAAGAGATTTCTCCACTCGCTACGCTCGGTCGAAATGACAGGCTGGGGGTTTGTTGAAACGGCCCACGCACGGTAAAGGTGGCTCCTCTCGGGCAGCGCACACTGAAAGCCGGGATCACTCGAACATTTTGAACGGAAACGGGCGCAGGGCCCATGTACACTGTGGCGTCCGAAATACACCAACGAGGTGACTCCATGGAGCACAGCCAGCCGACCAAGATTGTAGGACTGCCGGAGAACGCGCGCCGTCCCTTGAAGCCGGGTGAGGTCTACATCCCGGTGGTGCCCGACGAGACCGGCGTTGCCGAGGTCACGACCCGCTCGGTGACCATGGGACTGATCTTCTGCGGCCTCTTTTCGATGGCCGCTGCCTACCTCGCGCTCCGGGTTGGCCAGGGCATCGAGGCGGCGATCCCCATCGCCATCCTCGCCATCGCTCTCTCGCCACTCTTCTCCCGCCGCAGCACGATTCTGGAAAACGTCATCATCCAGTCGATCGGCGCCAACTCATCGCACGTCGTCTCGGGTGCGGTCTTCACCATCCCGGCGCTCTACATGCTGGCAGCCGACCCGCTTTCGGGGGTTGTCGAACCGACCATCCTCCAGGTCATCGTGGTCTCCTTTCTCGGCGGTTGTCTCGGCATCCTCTTCCTGATCCCGCTGCGCTACCACTTCATGGTCGAGATGCACGGCGAATTTCCGTGGCCCGAAGGAACCGCCACCACCGAGATCCTGCTCTCGGGCGAAAGCGCCGGCAGCCAGGGCAAGATCCTCGCGATGGCCGCCGGTGTTGGTGCGCTGTACGACGGGCTCGCTTCGACCTTCCACGCCTGGGCCGAGCTGCTGAGTTTCCGCGCGATCGGGCTCGGCCAGCTCCTCGAGCGGCAATTCATGACCCTCCGGATCCTCAACAATGCTGCCATCATCGGCATCGGCTACATCGTCGGCATCCGCTACGCAGCCATCATCTGCGCGGGGTCCTTTCTCTCGTATTTCGTCTTCGTACCACTGGTCCACGCCATCGGCGCCTACGCACCGGGCATCCTCGCCCCAGGCACCGTGCCCATCGCCGACATGACCATTGACGAGGTCTTTCGTTCCTACGTTCGCATCATCGGCGTCGGCGGGATCGCGGGCGCGGGCATCCTCGGCATCATCAGTTCGCTGCCGTCCATGATCCGGTCCATCGGCGCCAACATCGTCGGTATGAGCCACCAGGATGAACGGTCGGTCAAAGAGGTGCCGCGTGTCGACCGTTCCTTGCCCGGGGGCTTCACCATTGTCGGGCTGGTGATCTTCGCGCTCGCCACTTTCCTCTTCTTTTCGTACGGCATCGGAATCGGCGGTTCGCTGCTCTATGCGGCAGTGGGCACGGCAATGGTGATGCTGATCGCCTTCCTCTTTGCTCCGGTGGCCGCCCGCGCCATCGCCATCGTCGGTACCAACCCCGTTTCGGGCATGACCATGCTGACCCTCATCGTCACCGGATTCGTCTTGCTCAAGATGGGGCTCTCCGGGGGCAACGGAATGTTCGCCACCATGATGGTGGGCGGCGTAGTCTGCACCGCCCTCGCCGCATCGGGCGCCCTCGCATCCGATCTCAAGGTCGGCTACTGGATCGGCGCCACCCCCTCCCGCCAGCTTGCCCTCAAGTTTGTCGGAACCGCGGTCGCGGCCATCTTCTGCGGCATCATGATGTGGGTGATGGCGCAAGCCGACCCCGGGCAGGGCTTCGGCACCGCCGCCATTCCGGCGCCGCAGGCATCGGCCATGAAGGAAATCCTGGTCGGCATCTTTGGCGCGACATCCGCCCCGCTGCAGTGGTACCTCTTTTCTCTCGGCGTCTTGCTGGCGCTCATTCTGCGGATGACCGGCGTCCCGCCGCTCGCTTTCGCGCTCGGCATGTACCTGCCCATGGAGCTCAACACCCCGGTGCTGCTGGGTGGGATCCTGTCGTGGCTGGTCGGCCGCAAGGGAGCGGACGATAGCGACGCCGATGTCAAGGCGCGAACCGATCGCGGGGTACTTCTGGCCTCCGGTCTGATCGCGGGTGGCGCCATCATGGGCGCCTTCGACGCCATCGCGAGCGCCATCGTCAAACAGGTGACAGGCTCCACGGCCGCCAAGGAGTCCATTCATATCCTGTCGGAGGCCTCCTTCGAGGGCATACCCGGCGAAGTGGTCGGCACCATTGCTCTGGCAGCACTGTGCATTTTCGTCGTGACATTCTCACGAAGGGCCAAAGCTGCCGAGTAGTCGACTCAGGCGAAACAAACAGCCTCCCGTCCTGAGAAGGCGAAGCGGCCGCAGTGTGACTGCGATCACTGGATGAATTCCATGGTTGAGCATATAACCAATAAGCACTCGCCACCATGGAGGTCCTCGATGAGACACCGCACGTCATTTTCTTCGATCATGATCGGCACAGCGACAGCCTTTGTTTTCGGTCTCGCATCATCGGCGGCCGCCTACGAGGAAGAACACGCAGACCTCACATGGGAAGGTCCCGGCACCTGTCTCGAGTGCCACACCGATGAGGCGATCGACGTCCACGGATCGGTCATGTACCAGTGGCAGGGCCAGTCACCCCAGATGACGACGGGGCCCGCGAGTCAGGGCAAGATCGCAGGCGGCGTCAACAGCTACTGCATCAATATTCTCGGCAATTGGAACGCCTGTGGAGGCTGCCACATCGGGCTCGGAACCATGCCCCAAACCGACGTCACTCCCGTGGAGCTTGCAAACATCGACTGCCTCCTCTGCCACCAACAGGCCTACAAGCGCAAACGCGTCGATGGCGTCTTCGTACCGGACACGACGGCAATGACCATCACCATGGACGAGGCGGTGCGCACCGTTCACGAGCCCGAGCGCATCAACTGCCTCCAGTGCCACGCCAAAGCGGGCGGCGGCGACGCCGTCAAACGCGGCGACCTCACGCTGGCTCATGCCGCCACGACTGACTCGACCTTCGATGTCCACATGGCGACAACCGGCGAAAACCTCCGTTGCCAGGACTGCCACACTGCAAGCGATCACCGCTTCGCCGGACGCGGTTCCGATCTCCGCCCGACAGACTCGGCGGTGCCGCTCGAGTGCACCAACTGCCATGCGGAAATGGCGACGCCTTCAGGCCACGAGGGCTCGACCATCGACCGCCACGTCGCGCGAGTGGCCTGCCAGACCTGCCACATCCCCCGCTACGCCAAGAACGCGTCGGACAGCGCCGCGACCGAGGCCACCGAGACCCACCGAACCTGGCTTTCGACCCACAGCCAGTCACCGCCGTTCCACCCCGCCTCCGACAAAGCCAACGACCTGACGCCGGTCTACAGATTCTGGAATCGGCTCAACCGGAACTACCTGCTCGGCGACACCGCCGTGATCGACCCGATGACCGGCCGCTATCCCACATCACGACCGATCGGTCACGCCGGCCAGTCAGAGAGCAAGCTCTACGCCTTCAAGTACAAGACCGCCGAACAACCGATCACGAACGCCGACAGCAAGCTCATCGCCCTCGACACCTCGGTCTTTTTCGCCACCCACGACGCGGCGGCTGCCACCGAGCAGGGTCTGGTCAACATGGGCCTGCCATCAACGGCGGCCTATTCGTGGGTCGAGACCGACACCCTGCAGATGCTCAACCACGAGGTCGCGCCCGACGGCCAGGCCCTGCGCTGCGGCGATTGCCACGGTACCTCGGCGCGGATGAACCTTCAGCGCGATTTAGGTTACGGCCTCAGGGGCGAAGAGAGCACCATCTGCTTCCAGTGCCACGGAGCCGAAGAAGACAAGGACTTCGAGGAGATCCACGAGAAGCACGTCAAGGACGAGGGCTTTGACTGTTCGTGGTGCCACGGCTTCAGCCGTCCGGAGCGAAGCCTCACCCCTTCGGCTTTGCTCTTTTTCGACGACTTCGAGAGTGCCGGGACCGACGCCTGGAGCCAGTGAACTCGAACTACTTTCCAAGAGGCGTCGCGAGAACCCAGCCGTCCGGATCGACCTCGACGACGGTGTCCGTCGGAACCACGAACGATGCGCGACCCTCGTCCATGTCGACCCGGCGAAGTTCGCCACCGACCCCGAGTTCGAGCGGCATGGGAAAGCCCGGGTCGCCCCAGGTGATCTCAACCCGCTCGCCGCCATCCGCAGGGCGCCGCTCCACGCGCCAGGCTGGAATATCGGCGCGCAGGAGGTAGCGTGACCAGAACCAGCCGAGGTCCAGACCACTGATTTCATCCACCAGGGCGGCAAAATCGGCGCTCGACACCAGCCCGTAGGCGTACTCGGGGTCGTTTGCAAACCGGTACAGCGCCTCGAAAAAGACCTCGTCCCCCACCAACCACCGCAGCGTGTGAAGCACCCACGCGCCCTTGTGGTAGATGTCACCGGTGTAGGCATCGGCCGACGTCAGATCCGTGCCCGCCACCAGCGGCCGCTCGTTGGAGATCCGGGTCCGCAGATCGGCCATGTAGTCCAGATAGCGGTCCTCTCCGAGCGTGTCGTTGACAAAGATGGCCTCGGCGTAGGTTGCAAAACCCTCTTGGATCCAGAAATCCGCCCAGTCGGCGACCGAGATCTTATTGCCCCACCACTCGTGGGCCACCTCGTGCAGCAGCAGATCGTCGAAGCCGTATCCGTTGTCGGTGAAGAGGGCCCCGTAGGCGACCAGTGTCTGGTGCTCCATACCGTAATACGGCGCGTGGGCCACGGCGAACTTGTCTTCGAAGAATGGGAACTCGCCGAAACGACGTCCGAACACCTCGAGGATTCGTGGCATCTGCTTCCACATCACCCGTGCGTGCGGCTCGTACTCGGCCACCGACCAGAAGACCAACGCCTCGTCGAGCGTGCCATCCACACCGTTGTACCGCTCTTCAATGGCGACGTAGGGCGCGATGTTGACCGTCACCAGGTAGTTGTTGATGGGATAGTGCACACGCCACCGTGAAGTCGAAGTGCCGTCGCCGTTGTCGGTGACACCGAGAAAGGCGCCGTTCGACAACGCCACCAGATCCGAAGGCGCGGTCAGCGCGATGTTCATTCCCTCGTCGGGCTCGTCTGAGGGGTGGTCTTTACATGGCCACCAATTGTCGCCGCCGTCTCCCTGACCGGTCACACCAATCCACGGCTCACCCGTTGGAGTTTCGGACCACACAAAGCCGTCAATCCACGGCGGCCGAAGAGCGACCTTCGGCTCGCCACCGTAAAATATCGTGACTGCGTGCCGTTCGCCGACCTTCCACTCCTCGTCAAGATCGACCCGCACGACGCCGCGGCGGTGTTTGAAGGGGCGAGCCTCACCATCGACGTCGACCTCTGCCACCTCCATCCGATCATCGAGGTGGATTTCAAACTTCGACAACGGCGCCACGATCTCGGCGGTCACCGTGCTGACGCCCTCGATGCTCTTTGTTTCCGGGTCCACTTCGACCGCGAGATCGTAGTGACGAACATCGTAGGCCGCCATCGATGCGGGCAGCTCCCCGCCCGAATCCAGCATCTGCTTTTTGACGTACCAGCCAAGACCGACCAGCAGGGCAAAAACCGCGACCAATAAGAAGCCGACACCGAGCATGAGGAACTTGAGCCATCGCGGGAGAGGTTTCATCTCGATCCTTTCAATCCGTTAGAGACCCAAGATAGTACTCGAGATCGCGCGCGATATCGGCACCGTGCATATAGGAGTTTGACGGGCAGTTGACTGCGGTGCCCTTCGGCATCGCCTCGACGATCCGCCGCACCTCTCGCTCGTCGTGAAGGGTGTCCGAATCGGCATAGGCCACCGCCACCGGCACGGTGATGCCCTCGAGACCGGGCATCAGCGAATACCCCTGTACTGCTCGCGCCGACAACTTCAAACGCAGCGAATCCGCGGCGCGCACGGTCCGCACATACCGGGCCATCTGGTCGGGATCCGATTGCCCGTCGACCCTGAACTTCCCGAGGTACCAGATCACGAAGCCCTTCAGCCTTTCGATAAGCCATGCAGGCACCACCCGAACGGCCACCTTCCCCCAGGGTGGAAAATAGAAACCCGCGTTGGGCCCGACCAAAAATGCCGCCCGAGCCGGCAACCTCGAATCCTTGAGGGCCTCGAGAATCGCGTTGGAGCCCATTGAGCTCCCAAAGAGGACTGTGCGGTCGTTATCGAGCCCGAGCATCTCCGCGGCCCTGACCACATCCTCGGCGAGCCTGTGGATGCCGAAACTCGATGGTCTCATGAGACGCCGCTGGATCTCCGCAGACCGTTTCTCCCGAGTCTCCAGATACACCACAGGACGAGAACGCACGAGTTCCTGCAGGAGAGCTTTCCAGCCCTGCACCAACGAAATCCAGCCGGCTATGAAAAAAACCGGTGAAGCGCCGTTCCCGGACAGGGGTTGCCATCGGTAGCACCGGAGCCGGACACCATCTTCGACCTCGATCCAGCGCTCACTGAAACCGGCACCCTCGGCGGCAATCGGATCGGAGGCTTCACTCACCCCAAAAGGCTAGAGTAGACTCGGGGAATGAGCAACGACAAACAGCAACTGCCGGTGATCAACCCGCCCGCGGAGGAGAGCGCAGAGCCTTCGTGCTCGCCCAAGGTGTATGTCTCCAACGAAGAAGCATCTCTCCTGGCCGAACTGCGAGAGTTGCGTGAGGCCTCCCTCGAGGTGCGTCGCAGACTGGAAACCGCCAAGGGCGATGAGCTCGCCATTCTCACCTCCCGGCTCGACAAGCTCAGATCGCAACGCGACGAGGTGGCTGGAAAACGCGACCGTGCCTTTACCCGGAAGATGATCATGCTGGGACACCTGCCACCTGACCACCCAGTCGATCCATAAAACGTCGGGATCATCCGAAAAATCGTGAGACGAGGCACGCCTGAAAAGTCCTGAGTAGAGCCGCTGAGCGACGACAGAAAATAGCCCGGGGCGTCAGCCCCGGGAACAGCGTTGTCTATAAGAATTCGAGCCCCGGAGGGGCGGCAGATGTGTCTGTCGCCCCTCCGGGGCTTTTCGTCGTATTGGCCCACCCATCCTGGGGCTGACGCCCCAGGCTACATTGTGTCGCCCGTGCGGGGCTTGGTCATCGGCCTGCCACGGCGGGGCCCATGGGCAGAGCCGGGTCGCCCCTCAGGCCTCGCTCCGCAAACCGTTGGGCGCTCGAATAACGGACGAACCGAATGTCTATCACTTCAGAGAGTTCCTCTCAGCAAAGAGACTTCGGAATGTCGGAAGCAACCGACAAGATGATCGTTGACCATCCCCGTCGCCTGCATGTGGGCGTAAACGATGGTCGGACCGACGAAACGGAAACCGCGCTTCTTGAGGTCTTTCGAGATGGTCTCGGCGAGCGGGGTGGTGGCGGGAATTTCTGACAACGAGCGCCAGGTGTTCTGAAGCGGGAGACCATCGACAAAGGACCAGATGTAGTCGGAGAAGCTCCCCCTCTCGTTCTGAACCTCGAGAAAGGCCTGCGCGTTGGTCACAGCGGACGCCACCTTGAGCCGGTTGCGCACGATCGCGGAATCCTCAAGGAGGCTGGCGACCTTTCGCGTGTCGTAGTGTGCAACCTTTTCGGGGTCGAAGGCGTCGAACGCGCGGCGATAGCCGTCGCGTTTTTTGAGGATGGTCGACCAGCTCAGCCCGGCCTGCGCGCCTTCGAGGATGAGGAACTCGAACAGGGTGCGGTCGTCGAACACCGGCACCCCCCACTCGGTGTCGTGATAGGCGACATAGAGTGGGTCCTCACCACACCAGCCACAACGCTCTTGCTCGACCATGCTGCCTCCCGGTTTCGTGTTCACACACTCTGTGTATCAGGCGGGCCCGGCGTCCTGGTGTTCGCCGAGAAACCGCAAATTCACAGCGCGACCGAACGTCTGTTGGAAGAGATTCGCCTTCTTTTGAACCGTAAAACCCTCGAGCAATGCACCCGCTGTACCGTCCAACCACAGAGCGACCTCGCTGTCGCTGACCTTGGCAGTCACTCCTGTCACCCGTTGCCGGTGTTCGCGATCAAGGGCATCGGCCACCCGCAGAATCGCTGCCAGACGTGTCACCCTCTCCCGCTCACCTTCCTCGAGGGCCATGAAATAGTGGTGATGTTCCTGTGGGTGCGCCTTGCGGTGATAGCGCGCCACGTTGGCCACCAGCAACATCTCCCGATGGCTGAAGTTCGGCAACTCGGTATTCAAAATCAGGTAGAGCGAGTGTTTGTGGTGGCCCTTGTAACTGACGAACTGACCGATGTCCTTCAGCAACGCTGCCGCCTGAAGAATCTTCCGATCTGTGTCTTCCAGTTCATGAAGGGGCCGAAGCTGGTCAAAGAGCGATATGGCCGTCTCCGCCACGTGCCGGGCATTGGCTTCATCAAAGAGATATTTGCGGCCAACAATGGTCGTGCTCGAAAACACCTCGCGCTCCTGGCGGTCCTCGTGATCACGTTTGCAAACCAGTTCATCCACCAGGTCAAAAAGAATCCCCTCCTTGACGCCGACTCGTGGCACGGTAATTTCGGCCGCACCGCTGAGCTCGGCCAGTCGTTCGTAGACCATGGCCGCCGGCAGGATCACGTCAGCACGATCCTCCCGCAAACCGAGATCGTCGACCCGTTGCAGGTAGGACAACCTCGCCAGCTGTTCGATGACCGCCCGCAGCGTTTCCACCGGAAGCTGGGTGACACCGGTCTCGTCCGAAAAGCCCGCCACCTTCGCCAGCGCCTCGATGTTACCGCCGGTGGCGATATAGCCGGCAAGCTGTTGACCGTCGGTCATGGCCGGCACCTTGAGAACCGAGATGTACTCGGAGAGCAGTCGGCGGAAGCGACCCGGATCGGAGCCGGCCTCGGTCAGCTCCTCGAGCAATCGCACCGAACCCATGGTGTGGGATTCCGACCAATAGGTGCCATGCAGATCGACGAGAGAGACCTCGACGCTGCCGCCGCCCAAATCCACCAACAACCATCTCCGGCTGCCCAGCGGAATGACCCGTGCGACCGCGACGTGGACCAATCGCGCCTCTTCCGATCCGCTGATCACCTCCAAAGTCAACCCGGCTTCGGAGGCGATCCGCTTGACGAATTCACGGCCGTTCTTGCTCTCCCGCACCGCGCTGGTGGCTACCGCTCGGTAGTACTCAATACCGAGTTCGTCCATTTGGCGCTTGAAGTCTGCAAGCGCTTCGACGGCGGCGTCCATCGCCTGTTGATCCAATCGCCCGGAAAGAAACACGCTGTGCCCCAGTCGCACCGCGCACCGCTCGGAAGCGAGCACCGAGTAATCCAGCTCGGAGGAAAAGTTAGCCGCGACAAAACGAATTGCGTTCGAACCCATATCGACACACGCAACCTTGAGTGGAAAGGTCACGGCCTCGTCGACGCTGCCCTTTTTCGTTTTCTTTGAGTTCTTCATTGACCTTGAGCTATTCTACCCGCAGCCCACACCGGGAAGAGCAAAATGGAAGGGAAGGAATGAGTCGAAAATCTCGATTCCTGATTACTAATTCCCAATTCCTCATTCCCAATTCCTAATTCTTCTTGAGCATCTTCGGTGTCACCAACCAACGCAGCTGGCACGCTCCGTCCGAGAGATTTGCCCAGGAGCCCTGCGGCAGATCGAGACAGGCCACCGCAGCCGTCGGCATATGGATCCGTCCGCCGCCGATGAGCCGGCCCACCAAACTCGACCAGGTCGGCTCGTGACCGGTGATGAGCAAACGATCCACCTCCGGATCGACAGTGGACACGACTTCGAGCACCTGTTCGGTATCGCTGGCATACAGACCCCGGCTGGTGATGACGGAACAGTCCCAATCTCCAGCATCGGAGGCCAGCTCGGCCGTGGTCAGTGCCCGAACCGCGGTGGAACTGATGACCAGGTTGGGAGCGGCTCCGACATCCGTGAGGAAACGGCCCATGCGTCGAGCCGCCTTCTCTCCACGGGAATTGAGCGGACGATCGTGATCCCGGGCGAAGGCCGCGCCCCAGTCGCTCTTGGCGTGGCGCATCACGAGCAATGTCTTCATAAAACTTCCATCAACACGCACCTCTATATCATTCCGATTTCAACTTCTGCTGACCACTCGGTCGGCAAGCGGCTCCTGAACGACTCGCCCATCAAGAAGACGAAACGCCGTCAAGCTGCCGCCGTAGACGCAACCTGAATCGACGCAGGCAACATCGTGCTCACGGTGGAAGCCGAGCATCGCCCAGTGGCCGAAGACCAGCGCATAACCCTGGTTGCGAACAGCCGACTTTTCAAACCAGGGATGCCATCCCCGCGGAGCATCGAGGGGCGCACCGCTAAAGCCCATTTGTGCTCTTCCGTCGCCGTCCACCATCCGAATGCGGGTCATCGCAGCCACAGCGGCCACTAACTGGCCGTCATTTTCGCGATCGCCACTCTCTCCCTTGTTGCGCTTTTTCGAGAGAGCGCGGAGAAACTCTCCGTGATCGGGCCCGGCGAGCCGACCCGCGGCAGCGTCGGCAAGAGCGCGCATACTTTCGATGTTCCAATCCGGTAAGAGACCCGCGTGGACCATCATAAACGGTCCGAAATGATGAATCAGCGGGCGCGTCCTCAACCATTCCAACAGATCGTCGCGGTCCGGCGCCTCCAAGATCTGATCAAGAGTGTCGTCCTTCTTTGCGTCCCTCACCCCCGCCGCGCGAGATAACAGGTGGAGGTCGTGATTGCCGAGAACCACCGTGAGACGTTCGCGATTGTCAAAAGCCCACCGCAAGACCTCGAGCGACGACGGCCCGCGATTCACCAAGTCGCCGACAAACCACAGTTCGTCGCCTGCCGGTTGCCATTTGATGCTCTGGAGCAGTCGCTCGAGCGTCAGCCAACAGCCGTGGACATCACCAATGACCCAGGTCGCCATCCACCCAATCCAATCCAATATTTAGATTAAGGGCAACGACCGAAGAAGGGAAGGAGCTCGTGACCTCGAAACCCAAAAAACCGCCCATAGTGGAGCGTCAACCTGGAGGTACACCATGTGGAAAGTTTCAGCGCTGTGTGTTCTCGCGATTGCGATATTGGCCCCACCCATGACGCAAGCCCAGGAGGTGAAGTCTGCCAATGATCCGGGAAATGAGCTGCAGCTTCTCGGTGTGCGAGCGGGTGAGGTGGTCGCGCTCCTCGAACAACTGCTCGAGCAACGCTCGACCGAGATCGGGCTCCGTCGGCTTCAGGTGGCCGTGCTCGCGCTCCAGCTGCGCTGCAACTCCATCGGCGAAATCGAGGCGCGAGTCCAAACCCTGCAGGATCGGGCCGGCGAAGCGAGGGAGTACTCGACTCATCTCGAGTCCGAGCTCCAAAAAGGCTCGATGACGTCCTGGCCGCCGATAGATGATGCGTTGTGGAAAATCATGCTCGAGGTTTTCGAAGACGACCTCGGCCGCACCTGCCGAAAGCAGGACAAACTCGGTGGCACCCTCTCCACGCGGGCTGGCAATGTAGACGACGGCAGATTCACGCTGCTCGATCCTCAGAAACTCGAAAAACGCCGGCCGGGCTGGAAACACGTCGCGATGCAGCCCCAACATGATCCCACCCTTTGGCTCGGTCCAGAATTCCTCCATCGCGACATCACCCGCCGAACCCACCCAGTATCCGGCGAGCCATCCGAGGGCATCGATCGAAGTTTCGTCGGATGCCTCCGAAGTAGACACGCACCAGAAGGCCAGCACAGCAACCGCAAACCGGATCATGAACGAGCGTCTCACAAAGGACCTCCACGAGATTTTTAGACGGAAATGTAGCCTGACGATCGGTCAATACATTCGATCGTCGGTGGACGGCCACAGTGTGGCGGCGCACCATGGACGCCGGATGCCGAGCCATCTCTACCACGACCAACTCAGAGGAACAGTACGCGCTCCATTGCAGGCTCGGTGTAGGAGCGGGCCAGATCTACCAGCGGAATGCCGGAATCACCCAAAGGCGCGAGCGCGCTGGCCGCCGACTTGACGTAACGGCAAACTTCCAGTCGGGCTTCATCAGCGCCGAGACGAGATGCCAGAGTGGTCTTGTCTCCGTCCTGTCCAATGTCCTTACCAAGGTCTTCGCGCGAACTGAATGTATCCAGGAGGTCGTCAAGCAGCTGAAACGCCAGCCCGAGATTGAGCGCATACTCACGGACCGCCCGGATCCACGATTCTTCAACAGCCGCAATCCTCGCCCCTGCTTCGACGGCCGCCACAAACAGCGCGCCAGTCTTCCGGGCGTACATGTCAGTCAGACCGACATTGCCGCCAGTGTGATTCCAATTGGTGCGCAGGTCGCAATACTGACCGGCAATAATGCCGTTGCTGCCAACTGCATCCGAGAGGACTTTCACGAGGTCCAATCGGACCTCGGCCGGCAGACGCTCGCATTCGGCGATCACACCGAACGCCCGGTTGAGTAGAGCAGTCGCGGCAAGGATCGCAGTGTCCTCACCAAACTCCAGGTGGTTGGTGGGTTGTCCCCGCCGCAGCGTGGCGTCATCCATACACGGCATATCGTCGAGAATCAACGATGCAGAGTGGATCATCTCGATCGCACACGCCGTATCCATCGCATCAGCCTCTGGTGCTCCAAAATCCGTCGCCACTTGTACGGTCAGGAGGGGCCGAATCCGTTTGCCGCCTGACAGGAGGCTGTAGCGCATCGAGCGGTGGAGCGTCTGCGGGTGGACTCCGTCGGACGGTACGAGGACCCCGAGGCGGTTCTCCACTCTGTGCGCCAGATCGGCTGTCGATTCACCTGCACCGGCGTCCTCAAAAACGCCGAAACCAATAACCGCGGTCGTCCGCTCCACCACCATGACTCCGACCCCCATACAAAGCTGAACGACAGTGAACCGCCGATCTGCAAGACTCTAATCTCCCGAAGGACTGTCTTGAGCAACCACCACCAGTCCTGCGACATTCCCGTTCTGGATACCGTTCGGTTTCCGATTGCTGCCTGCAGCGGGGCCTTGCCTATCGCAACCTATCCGTTCTGGAATAAAAGACCTCGAACAACCCGTTGACCGGGCACTCAACGAAATACCAATGCCCAAACATCAAAAGGAGTTTGAGATGAGAAAAGCGATTCTGACCCTAGCTGTCCTGGCTTTGATTGCAGGCCCCGCATTTGCCCACTGCGGTAAGTGCGGCGTTGGCGACGAGCACTCGCATGCCAGCGAGGCATCGAACAATGACATCGTCGCCGTCGCGATATCCGCTGGTAGCTTCAACACCCTCGTGGCTGCGGTGCAGGCGGCCGGACTGGTCGAGACGCTTCAGTCCGACGGACCCTTCACTGTGTTCGCACCGACCGACGAGGCATTTGCCAAGCTGCCTGCGGGAACAGTCGAAAACCTGATCGCCAACCCCGACCAGCTCAAGCAGATTCTCCTTTATCACGTCGTTTCGGGCAAAGTCACCGCCGGTGACGTCGTCAAACTGTCTGACGCCGCCACCGCCGAAGGCTCGGACGTCATGATCAAGGTCAATGGCAACGGCGTCATGATCAACAATGCCAATGTGATTCAGACCGACGTGATGGCATCCAACGGGATCATCCACGTGATCGACACCGTACTCATTCCGACCAGCTGACCCGTTCCCTTCAAACCACCAGCAATGCCCGCTTCGAGCGGGCATTTTTTGTGTCGCCTCTCATAACGGATTTCCTATCAAGAGCTCAGCACGTCTCAACACCATCCTACGAGTGCCATAGCGGTGTTTGACGGCGTACCCGGCTGGATTGATCCCCGCCGTCATCAACGTACATATTTCGGTTCTGACCGTTGCCCACATCGCGCTGAAGGGACTCGGTCGCTGGTCACGTGGGCGCGGACTCGGCCTCTCGTTCAGATCGCGGCGAGAAAAACGATCGCCAGCACCCCGTGCAACGTCCACGCGGCTGTACGCACCCAATTCGAGTTCACCAGGTCCCGGTGAGCATCCTTGTCAAAACCTGATTCCAGAAGGCGGTGACGCGGCACCTGAAGGGCAAACGTCGACGTCCACACCACGAGCACCAACGCGAGGCCTGTCAACGACATCCAACGCGGCAGGGCGGTTGCTCCGGGCCACGCCAGAACGACTGCTGTCCCGAACTCGACGATCATCGGCAGAATGACGATCCAACTGATGCGAATGCTGTGGCGAGTGTGAAAATCGACGAACCTGTCGCGCGAGACGAACGACATCAGCGGGTAGTGGACCACCTGAATGCACCAGATCAACCCGACGAGATACAGGGTGACCGCCAGTTGGAGCCACACCAGCATTTCGATGGTCGAATCAGACAGCATCACGTCCCCCTGCCAAGGAGGTCATCCAGGACCGCCCTCGCGGTTCCAACTGTAGTGGAAACAACCCGGGTTGCCAGAGATTTCCCCGCCGCGGCGGCGTAAACTGCACCGGGGAGGACGAACATGCGTCTGCAACTCATGACCTGGCCCGAGGTTGAGATGTACCTGAAGACATCCACCGGCATTATCGTTCCCATCGGCGCCACCGAGCAGCACGGGCCGACCGGTCTGATCGGCACCGACGCCATCTGCGCCGAGAGCCTCGCGTGGCGCGCTGGTGAGCTCGCGGAAGCGGCGGTGGGGCCGACCCTCACCGTCGGCATGTCCGAACACCACATGCACTTCCCGGGCTCGATCACCCTGCGACCGACCACCCTCGTGGCGGTTGTCCGCGACGTGGTCCTTTCCCTCGCTCGACACGGGTTTCGCCGGGTCTTCTTTATCAACGGCCACGGCGGCAACACGGCCTCCATCAACGCCGGCTTCTTCGAAGCGTACGCCGAAGCGCCGCGGCTGTTGGAAGACGGCGACGGCGTGCGCTGTGTCTGCGCCGAGTGGTGGCACACAGCATCCGCACAGAAGCTGAGCGTGGAGCTGTTTGGCGATCGTGACGGTGACCACGCCTCGGCCTCGGAGGTCTCGGTCGCGGCAGCCGCCTATCCAGACCACATCAAGAGCGCCGAAATGGAGGCGGTACCGCCTCCATCCACGCGCGTCTTTGGCCCAGCCGACTTTCGGCGCCGCTACCCCGAGGGACGAATGGGGTCGTACCCCGCTCTGGCCTCGGTGGATGCAGGACAGCGGATCACAAAGGAAGTCGCCGCCGACCTCGCGGAACAGTACCGGCAATTCCTGGCCGAGGAGTGATGTCGAGCCGGAGAAACCGCAGACAACGCAGATGAACGCAGATGAGCCGCGTGCGGCGGAGGTGCCATTTTCAATATTGTTGGACAGACGATCATCCACGTAGGCTGAGTGATTCGGGCCAACAATGTTGAAGGTGGCTCCTCTCGGGTAGAACGTACTGAGAGGCGGGTTCGCTCGCTGTTCCGGGAAAGGGCACGGGCACGGGCACGGGCACGGGCAAACGCAGTACAATCCCCACCATCTGGAGGTCAGATTGAGTTCGATCTTTCGTTTTTCCGCGCTTGCCGAGAAGATGCAGCCGTCGCCGATCCGCGAGCTGTTTCAAATGATCCAACAGCCGGGGATGATCTCCTTCGCAGGAGGCCTCCCGGACCCCGACACGTTTCCGGTGGAGGCCTTTGCCTCGTGCGCCGACGTGCTTTCCCGCGACGGCCGGACCGTGCTTCAGTACGGGGCGTCGGAGGGCTACCCGCCGCTGCGGGATGCGATCCTCGAGATGATGGAATCACGGTTGGGCTACCGGCCCGAGGCCGGTGAGTTGCTCGTGACCTCGGGCTCACAGCAGGCGGTAGACCTGATCGGGCGCGCGCTGATCGACCCCGGCGACGTTGTGATTCTCGAGGCCCCGACCTACCCCGGCACCCTCCACTGTTTGCGCAACGCCGGCGCGCGCTTTGCCCTGGTACCGTCCGACAGCAACGGAATGCAGGTCGAGAAGCTGGCCGAGGTCGCCAACCGCGTCACCGAATCAACGGGACGTGCGCCCAAGCTCATCTACACCGTGCCCGACTTCTCCAACCCCTCCGGCGCCTGTATGAGTCTCGAACGCCGTCAACGCCTCGTCGAGTTGGCGGCACAGGCGGAGATCCCGATCTTCGAGGACGACCCCTACGGCAGATTGCGGTACTCGGGCGAGCCGCTGCCGACCCTGAAGTCGCTGGTCGGCGACGCATCCCATGTCATCTACGCCTCGTCCTTTTCAAAGGTCCTCGCGCCCGGTGTGCGGGTGGCGTGGACTGTCGCCGCACCCGACCTCATCCGTTCCATGGTCTTGATGCGCCAGGGCGAGGATCTCTGCACCTCGACCGTCACCCAGGCCCTAGTCGCCGAGTACTGCACCCGCGGTCTGCTCGAGGAGCACCTCGGTTTGATCGTCGATACCTACGCCCGCAAGAGCCGCGCCATGCAAAAAGCTCTCGAGCAACACCTGCCCGTCGGCGCCGCCTCCTGGCACCAACCAAAGGGTGGCTTCTTCTTCTGGCTTGAGCTGGCATCGGGCGACAGTCGATCGCTGTTCGACCGGGGAGTGGACGCCAAGGTGGCCTTTGTGCCCGGCAAGGCTTTTTATCCCGACGCTGACGAACAGGTCGGACAGGTCCTCTCGGGCGACCGGTTTGCACGCCTGTGCTTCACCTTCGCAAACGAGACAGCCATCGACGAGGGTTGCCGGCGTCTGGGAAACGTGTTTTGAGGCGAGTTCTGATTTGGGAGAGACCGCCGGGTTACAATCCGGCCCGCCGCCGATCAGCGGGATCCCGCCAGAGTCGTCTCTGCCTCGGCGAGCCACTCGGCGGCCTCTGGATCACCCGCGAAACCACCCGCTCGTGCACGATCGGCTGCCCTTTTAAAAGCCTGCCTCGCCTGCTCCGGTTGACCGTTCTTGTTGAGAGCCTCGGCCAGGACGAGCTGGTTCGGCGGATAGTCCGGAAACGAGGTCACAGCGGTCTCAGCATGGACCAGCGCAGTTTCAGGGTCCCCTGGACCGGTGGGCCAGCCCGGTGCCCGCAACAAAACCAGCGCCATGACCCGATCGCCTCCGGCGAAGTCGAGATCCGGCGCGGTCGAAATGACTTCTTCGAGCAGCGTCACCATGACCTCGAGACCATCGACGGCAGTCGAAGGCCGTTCACGCGCCTGCTGACCGACGGCCAGCGCGAGCCGGTAGGTGCACTCCGCCACTGCGGGGTAGAGCCGGACGCAGTGTTGGCCGACCTGAACACCCTCGACGGCGTGCTCCTCGCGGCGCTGCCCATCCTCTTCGTGTTCCACAAGCCAGGCGGTGGCCCGGGCCGCCCCGAGAAAGGCCTCGACCGGCGCCGGTTCTGTTCGCACAGCGTCGAGGTAGAGAGTCTGGGAACGTTCCACCGCCGCCGCATCCGGCCGCAGGGCAAACTCGCGCTCGGCTCGGGCAAGCGCGGCGATCGAGTCCGCGGGTTCGGCGCCGGGCCGGCGCGCGCCCGCGCCGATCTCGGTAACCTGGGGCGGCTCTTTGAGGGCCGAGGCGCACCCGAAGGCCACGATCAATGATGCGATGCAGAGCGCACCCCGCAGCAGCTTGGTGCTCACTCGCGGGCTCCCGAGAACATGCGTTCGGCGCGCTCGAGGATCGCCAGGTCGACGGGCACAAAACGGGTCAGACGAACCCCGGCCAACGTCTCGGCGGCACCCGGCCGGTCGTCCAGATCCTCGAGAGCGGAGAGCACTCGAGAGAGCTTGGCCGGCGCCACACGATCACCCACCGAACACACGACCGAGACCGGCAACAACTGCGACTGATGGATAACTTCGAGTTGATCGGCAAACGGCAGCCGAGCAATGGAATCGGCCTGACCGCCATCGAGGAGAAGCGTCACGTTTTCACCCTTCGCGGCCCGACGCAGCCCCGTGAGCACGGCGCCCGAAAAGGTGATGGTCAAAGAGTCCGGCACTGCTCCCCAATCTCCCAATGCCGGGCCCATGACGAAACGCGGCGAGTGACCCGCAAGGCTGAGAAGTTCCCACCCATCGAGGTCCGGAGGCTGCTGCACCAGCCCCGCACCCGCCACCAGAAACCACGACTCGAGGGGCTCGCGACCGGCGGGAACCGCCATCAATTGCGGCCGCAGATCGAGCTCATCACGATGTTCGAGAAAAAACGGCAGCGTCACCAACGCCAAACCGGCAGCCGGCGATCGCAGGCCGGCGACCCCATCCACCTCGTTTTCGAAGTACACCGCCTCGAAGGCACCTGCCTCCCAACCTGCGGCGGCGGCAACGGCTGTGGCAAGTCCATCCATGGCAGGCTGGGCTTCGGCAGTGGAGCCCGGGTAGCCGGGCGCGCAGATGACCACCGTGAGACCGTTGGCTCGCACCACAGTCGAAACTGTCATCAACACGAACATCCCGAGCGCGACAACGCGATTCATCCACATGAGGCCATCATACTGTGACTCTCGTTGACCGTTCCCTCGAGGCACGTATGGTGCCGGTCTTCAACGCCATCGTCGCCCGGCGCTGGTTGGTCGTCGCGATCTACATCGTGGTGCTGGCAGCCGCAGCGAGCCTCGCCTTTGACATTCCCCGGGACAACTCGATCGAGAACATGGTGGTGGCGTCGGACCCCGAGGTCGCCGTCTCCGATGAGTTCAACACCCTCTTCCCCGAGGGCGAAACCGTCTATCTCATGCTCGAGACCGGCGATCCCTTCGGCGTGGGATCGCTGACCGATCTCGAGCACCTCGAGTCCGAGCTCGGGACAATCCCCGGTGTCGAGCCCTACTCCATCGCCACCATCTGGCGGAGGAGCCGGCCGGGAACCGGGTCGCCAACCGCACATCTGGATACGTTTCGCGAGATCATCACGGGAACCGATTTCTTCCGTCGTCAGGGCCTCGTGGGCGATCACTTTCTTGCCATCGTCCTCGCACTGGATGCCCCCGAGCCCGAGATTCGCAATCGGATCCTCAACGATATCGATGGTGTTGTCGCTCAGGTCCCCGACTGGTCAATTTCCATCGACCGTGTGCGCCGGGTTGGCCGGCCGTGGATCGACGCCTGGCTCGAGCGCGAGACCTCGGCATCGAGTATGCGTTATTTCCCACTCTTCGGCGCCTTTGTCGTCAGCCTGGTGTTCGGTCTCTTTCGGTCCTGGCGCGCGTTGGCGGTCATCCTGGTGTCACTGGCGGCTGCGGTGCTCCTGGGAATGGCCTTCGCCGGTCTGGTCGGGCTCTCTTTCACCATCGTCTCGTCGCTGGTGCCTCTGACCCTGATGGTGACCGCTACCGCGTCCCTCGTCTACCTCCACTCGCGCTTTGTCGACCAACCGGAAGGCATGGACCTCGAGACCCACCGCGCCATCGCGTTGGCCAACAAGTTCATTGCCGTCACGGCATCGGTCTTTGCCGCCTCGGTGGGATTCGCTGCTCTCACAGTTTCGAACATCCGGCCGATCAGAGAGCTCGGGATCTGGACGTCCGGCGGTCTCCTGCTGGGCTGGGTCGTCTGTTTCACCCTTTATCCAGCGCTTCAGACCATTCTGCGTGCACCGACCCGACGCCACCGCCGCATCGCCGGGGCCTGGGTCATCCACGCCGCCGAGGTCTTGCCCCGGTGGTCCTACCGCTGGCGGTGGCCGCTCGTCATCACCGCTTCGATGCTCGCGGCGGCCGGGCTGATCGCGCTCTTCGGCATCCCCGGCGTCCTGCCCGGAATGCAGCTCGAAACCGACTCTTTGGCCTATATCGACCCGGACGAACCGGTGGCCCGAGACACGCGCTACTTCGAAGAGAACGTCCTCGGTCTCACTTCGGCAAAGATCTGGGTCACGACCCCCGAGTTCGGGGTTCTCGAACCGGAATATCTTCGCGCCCTCGATACCTTTACTCGCGAACTCGAACGGGACCCGGCCGTTGGCTCGGTGGTCGGTCTGCCGTCAATTCTGAGGCTGCGCCGGTATCTTGCAGGCCTCGGCGACGAAACCGGCACCAACTCCAAGACCTTCGAAAGGATGGCGGCCGATCTCGAACAGCTGATGCTCAGCGAGCCGTCGGTTTCCCGGTGGGTCGATCTCGATTCCCTCGCCTCCACCTATCTGACCGTGACCTCTGCGGCCGGCGCCGAACACGGGATGGACGAGCTCTCGGCGGCAATCTCGACCGCATGGACGAAAGTGGTGTCGTCGGACCCTGCCCTCGCCGAATGCAGTTACCACCTTGCAGGGAGCGGCGTCCTCCAGGCCACGATCGCCGGCAACCTGGTGCCGACTCTCGTCGAGAGCTTCGCCATCACCTTTTCGATTATCTTCTTCACCTTTGTTCTGGTCTTTCGATCAGGTCCGGCTCGACTTACCGCCATGGTGCCGTCGCTTTTTTGCATTCTGGTCACCTTCCTCGTCATGCGCCTCACCGGAATTCCCTTCAACATCGCGACGATCCTCATCGCCACAACGGTGCTCGGAGTCACCGAGAACGACCAGATCCACTTCTTCTATCATTTTCTCGAGAAGAGAAACGGCGGCGCAACCGAGGAGGCCCTCGCCCACACCATCCGGGTCGCGGGCCACGCCATTCTCTTTGCCACCATCATCAACGCCGGCGGTTTTCTCGCCCTCACACTGTCGGATCTGCCGCCGATGCGTCAATTCGGGATCGTCACCTCGCTGGCCTTCGCCCTCGCCATGCTGGCGGACTTCACCGCCCTTCCCGCCGCACTGTGGATCCTCTTCAGGGAGCAGCCAGGCTCTGAGAAGGGTGTCGACCCGGGCTGAGATTCGCGTTCGCAGCCGCCTATTTGCGCCAGCGTGGATCCGATCGTGGCTACTTCGTGTGGCCCGTGACCCGAAGTTCCAGCGCCGCGCAGTGAATTGCGCCTCCCAGGACGATGGCCTCTGAGGCGTCCACCGTCTGGACCTGCCAATTGGCGGGCAGGGCACGTCGGTAGGCCTCGAGGGCCGCCTTCTCCTCGCCCGGATCACGACCGTAGGTGGGGACCAGCGCCGTGCCGTTCACCAACAGTGAGTTTGTGTAGGACCGATAAACGCTGCCCTCCGGCGTCGGCATTGGTATCCGCACCACACGCAGTCTCCGGCCGAACCCGACGCGGATGCTCTCCAATAATCGGGCATTGTTGTCCATATGGGCGGCGTCCTCCGGGTTCTCGACGGGGTCGAAGGAACCCACCAGTACGGTGTCAGACTTCGTGAACTTGGCGAACAAATCAACGTGGCCGGTGGCCTCATCACGTGGCGATTCCAGAAAGACCAGCTGGCTGCAGCCCAGGACCCGCTCCATCTGCCGAGTCAGAACTTCAAACGGCAGGTCGGGGTTCGCAACTGCAAGCGTTGTTGTCGTCACACAGAGACCCTTTCCGTTGGTCATGAAGTCCCCACCCTCCAGGCGCACCGGAATTCGAAAGACGGGAACATCCATCGCCAAGGCAAGGGCGCTCGGCATGCCATCGTCCAGCACGCGGGTCTGTGGGTAGCTGAAGTCGAGGAAAGCGAATCGACCGTCGGGAAGCTCGATGCTCACCGGCCCGAAATCCCGCGTCCAGAAGTTATCGTGAACGAGTTCGAGGAGGCGAATATCAGGGCCGGCTGCGTCGATGGCACGCACGAAATCACCAAAGTACTGAGGGCTCTCGTCTCGGGTGAGGGTCACGATGACTGGTACCAACGGCAACACCGCACGCAGCACCCTTCCTGTGAATTTTTCGGTTGCGGCGTCGAAGGCCATATACACAGCATCCACCGGTTCGAATTCGGCCACCGCGCGGGTACCGGGCGGTGGTGGATCGGTCGCAGCGAAGAAGTTCGGATTCTCCTGACGGAAATTCGCGTCCAGCTCTTCCTGTTCGGCGCGTTTGGGGAGCATCAGGGGGGCTCGCCCCACAAACTCATCCGGAGGCGTGACGGCGAGGACCTCGAGACTGCCGTGCTGCACCCTATAGCCGGCCGCGGGTGCTTCGTCGTCACAACGTCCGCAGCCCGCCGCAATGACCAGCAGCACAACGTTCGCCAATCCTCTCAGAATGTCTCGACCCATCACCCGCGAATATAGCGCGATCCGAGCCGGCCACGATCACACACCACCATGAAACGCAGCGCTTCCTTCTCCTGAAACGGGTGTTCTCGGGTGCAGGTCACAGTGGTACAACGACGAAAACGGCGGGGCAGCAGCCCCGCCGTGTGATTCGATCGATGTGAATTCCTATCGGACGTTGCCAACGTACTCGGTCGTGAGTTGACGCTCGCGGATCCTTTCATCGGTGTACATCGGCAGCAGCGCAGGAGCGACGCGGCCGTCGGCCACGCCGGCGTCGTGAAGCTGTGGGTTGAAGGCCGCGACGTGGTCGAGGTTGAGGGCCCCGTCCTGCCAGGAATTGAGGGCGAACTCGGCCGCGTTCTTGCCGGCGATTTTGTCGAGTCGATGTGGTTAATCCTCCAGCATGACCAGCCCGATGATTG
>JASJGQ010000287.1:0-3786 GCA_033791425.1 Acidobacteriota bacterium | reverse complement strand
CGGTGGCCAAGGTCCGTCACTCGAGTGCGGTCCTGGCAACTGCAGTCGGCTACGCCGCCATCACTCTGCTTCCGGCCCGGATGGGCGACATCATTCGTCCCGTCCTGCTGGCCAAGCGAGATCGCTTCCCGGTCTCCGCCGGGCTCGCCTCGGTCCTCACCGAGCGGGTCTTCGATCTGTGGTCGGTGGTGTTCTACTTTCTGGTGTTTATCATCTGGCCACCGGCCATGCCGAATCACGGTGAGGAGGCGAACCGCAACCTCGAGGTGCTCTCCCTGAGCGGTTACGGCGCAGGGGTGGGGTTGGCGATCGGGACCCTGGTCCTGCTCGGGCTCTTCCGCTATCAGGACCGTTTCATCGAGGTGCTGACTCGGCCCGTGGGCAAAATCCGCTCGAGCTGGCAACAACCCGCGGCGAACTTCCTGGAGCACTTTCTCGATGGTCTTCGGGTGCTGCAGCGGCCGCGGGATCTCCTGATCACCACCCTGGCCTCGCTCGTGATGTGGTACGTGATCTTCTGGCAGATCCAGATAACTCTCTTTGCCTTCGATATTCACCTCCCGCTCAGAGCCTCGTTCCTGATTGTGACCCTGACCGTCATAGGTCTCGCGGTCCCGACGCCGGGTGGCGTCGGGGGATTCCACAAGGCCTCTCAGATCGGGCTCACGATGTTTTTTGGAATCGGACTCAACAAGGCAACCGCCATCGCCATTTCCTACCACGCCGTTTGTTTTGTGCCCATCACGATCATCGGGCTCCTGTGTCTGCCCCTGCTGGGCGTGAAACCACGTGACGTCGGATCTATGTCGGCGGCTGAGGAGGTCGAGGCGTGAACTGTCCCTTTTGCGGCCACGACGACAATCGGGTCGTCGACTCGCGTGATGTCCGGGACGGCTCCGAAATTCGGCGCCGTCGGGAGTGTGCGTCGTGCGAGCGCCGCTTCACAACGTACGAGCGAGTCGACGAGGTCCCCACCACGGTCGTCAAGAGAGACGGGCGCCGCGACAGTTTTGACCGCGAGAAACTCCTCAATGGGCTGCTGCGTGCCTGCGAAAAGCGGCCGGTTCCCCGCCGTGAGCTGGTCGCGATTGTCGATGCGGTGGAGAGCGAACTCGCCTCGCGCGAGGTCCGTGAAATGTCCACTGAAGAGATCGGCAATATGGTGATTGAAGAGCTGCGGCGGCTCGACCAGGTGGCGTACGTCAGGTTCGCGAGCGTCTACCGGCGATTCGAGGACGTCAGCCAGTTCATGGACGAGCTCAAAAACCTGCTCATGCAACGCGACGACTGATCCACCGACAGAAGGGTATTGCCGAAATGGCCGATGCGTCCGAGTTCACCGACCACGTCGATACGCAGGAAGTCCTGAAAATCCCCGATGTGCTGCCCGTCATGGCGATGCGGGATGCGGTGATGTTCCCATTTGCCATCATTCCTCTGACCGTCGGTCGCGAAGTCTCGATTGGTGCGGTGGACGAGGCGATGGCTCACGACCGGCTGATTCTCCTGCTGACGCAGCGCAACCCGCAGAATGAATCACCAGGACCCGAGGATCTCTTCGAGACCGGTTGCGTCGCGTCCGTTATGCGCATGCTCAAGCTTCCCGACGGTACAGTCCGTATTCTCGTCCAGGGCCTCTCGCGGGCCAAGGTCGACTACTTCAGCCGCACCGAACCGTATTTCGAGGTACGGTTGACGCGTCTCGAAGAGCCCACAACCGGCTCGGCGGACCTCGAAGCCGAAGCCTTCGTCCGTTCGATCCGACAGGGCCTCGAACGTGTCAGCACGATCGGACGACAGATCTCGCCCGAAGTCCTCCTCATCACCTCGACCCTCGACGATCCGCTCCGGCTCGCCGACCTTGCGGCGTCCAACCTCGGTCTCGAGGTGGGAGATGCGCAACAGGTGCTCGAGACGATCGAAACCATGCCGCGGTTGCGGCTCGTCCACGAGCTCCTCGAGCGCGAGATTGCTCTGGCCGAGATGCAGCAGCAACTCTCCTCCCAGGTCCGCGGCGAGATCGACCGTAACCAGCGCGAGTTCTTTCTTCGCCAACAACTGCGGGCGATCCAGCAGGAGCTGGGAGAAGCCGATGACCTCGAGAGCGAGATGGCGGAATACCGGGAGAAGGCTGCGGCGATCGGCCTCTCCGAGGAGGCCAGCGAAGCGGTGACCCGGCAGCTCAAACGGCTCGCCACCATGCACCCGGAAAGCGCCGAGTCCTCGGTTCTACGGACCTGGCTCGATTGGATGACGAGTCTGCCCTGGAGCAGGGTCACCGACGACAATCTCGACATCGCCGCCGCCCGCACGATCCTCGACGAAGACCACTATGACCTCGACAAGGTCAAACAGCGGATCCTCGAGTTTCTGGCGGTACGGCAGCTCCGGCCCGAGGGCAAGGGCCCGATCCTGTGCTTTGTCGGACCGCCGGGCGTCGGCAAGACCTCGCTCGGACGTTCGATCGCAAGAGCGCTCGGCCGCGAGTTCGTGCGGTCGTCGCTGGGTGGGGTCCGGGACGAGGCCGAGATCCGCGGCCACCGGCGAACCTACGTCGGCGCTTTGCCGGGACGCATCATCCAGGGTCTGTCTCAGGCGGGCAGTTCCAACCCGGTGTTCATGCTCGACGAAGTGGACAAGCTCGGCGCCGATGTCCGGGGCGACCCGTCATCGGCCCTCCTCGAAGTCCTGGACCCCGAACAGAACGACTCCTTTCGCGACCACTACCTGGGGGTCGTGTACGACCTCTCGAAAGTGCTCTTCATCACCACCGGCAACGTCACCGAGACCATTCAGCCGGCCTTTCTCGACCGCATGGAAGTGATCCGGCTGTCGGGTTATACCGAGGAGGAGAAGCTCGAGATCGCCCGCCGCCACCTGATTCCGCGGCAGGTTGAGGAGAACGGGCTCGCCGATCACGGCCTCGATTTCAATACCCCGTCGATTCGCCGTTTGATCGGCGGCTACACCCGCGAGGCAGGTCTGCGCAACCTCGAACGCGAGATCGGCTCGGTGTGCCGCAAGGTGGCCGTCCAGGTCGCGGAAAAACGTCCCGCCACCCATCGCGTGACACCGGCCACCGTCGAGCGGCTGCTCGGACCGCCGAAGTTCCTCGACGAGCACCCATTGAAGGCCGATCGCGTGGGTGTCGCCACCGGTCTCGCCTACACCGCAGTCGGCGGCGAGGTCCTGCTCGTCGAGGCCATATCCCTCGAGGGCAAAGGCGACCTCGCTCTGACCGGTTCGCTCGGCGACGTCATGAAGGAATCCGCGGCGGCCGCCCTGTCGCTTGCGAAGGCCCAGTCGAAGAGCCTCGGTATCGCCGAGGGCTGGTTCGACGGCCACTCGCTGCACGTCCACGTGCCGGCAGGTGGCATTCCCAAAGACGGACCCTCGGCCGGAGTCACCATCCTCGCGGCCATCGTCTCTGCAGCGAGCAGGCGACCGGTTCGCCACGACCTCGCAATGACCGGTGAGATCACCCTGCGCGGTGATGTCCTCCCGGTCGGCGGCATCAAGGAGAAAGTACTGGCAGCTCTCCGGGCAGGAATCCCGGAGGTCCTGATGCCCGCGGAAAACGAACGCGACCTCGTGGACCTGCCGCCCAGCGCCCGCCGCAAGCTCCGCTTCCTGTTTGTCCACACGGTCGACGAGGTGCTTGCTGCGGCATTGCCACAGCAGAATTCGGAATTAGGAATTAGGTATTAGGAATTTCCGCCCGACCCCCCCACCGACGACTAGAACCCGGTTGCTCAGGGGTGGGTGAGACCGCCTGCTGCGGAGGTA
>JASJGQ010000286.1:0-6794 GCA_033791425.1 Acidobacteriota bacterium | reverse complement strand
GAGGCCCATGACGAACTCGAGCGCCAGACGATCGCGCTCGCCAAGGAGCTCATGGAGCAGACCACCGAGCCGATGCACAAAATCCTGATTGGCTACCTTCTCACCGACGAGGAGAAGCACGATGGGCTACTCGGCGAACTTGAAGGATTCAAAAAGCATATGGCGAAGCTCTCCTGAGCGCGGATCAGGGCGGTATTGAGGAGGCGATAAATGGGTCTGCTGAAGAAGAAGGACAAGGGCCAATCGAGCAAGATGAAGTCGCGGATGAGCGGCGGTGGTGGTGGCGGGTCCAACATCTCGTCGTTACGGCCGCTCTACGTGGAGAGTCTGCCGCCGTGCACGGGCAATTGCCCGAGCGGAAACGATATCCGCGGTTGGCTCACGGTCATCAGCCTGCGCGAAAAGCTTGGTCTGAGTCTCGATGAGGCGTGCGAACAGGCGTGGCGCATCGAGATGGAAACCAACCCTTTCCCGTCGGTGATGGGGCGGGTGTGTCCCCATCCCTGCGAGACCGGGTGCAACCGGGGCCAGAAGGACGGCCCGGTGGGCCTCAACTCGGTGGAGCGCTTTATCGGCGACTATGCCATCGACCACGGTCTCAAGGCAGAGCCTATCGAGGGCGAAGATGCCAAGGACCAAAAGGTGGCCGTCATCGGTGGTGGGCCCTCGGGTCTTTCCTGCGCCTATCAGCTGGCCCGTCACGGCTACAAGGTGACGGTCTTCGAAGGCCTGCCAAAGGCCGGGGGCATGCTCCGCTACGGCATTCCCGTCTATCGCCTGCCGCGTGAGATCCTCGACGCCGAGATCCAGCGCATTGTCGATCTCGGAGTCGAACTCAAGTGCGACACTAAGATCGGGAAAGACGTCACCTTCGACGATATCCGCAAGGAATACGCTGCGATCTATGTCGCGATCGGCGCTCACCAAGGCAAAAATCTCGGCATTCCAGGTGAGGACGGCCCCGGCATCTGGACCGGTACCGAATTCCTGAACCATGCCAACTCCGGCAAAAAGGTCGAGCTCGGAAGTAAGGTGATCGTGATCGGCGGTGGCGACACCGCCGTCGATGCCGCCCGGGTTTCCAAACGTCTCGGCGCAGATGCCGCCTCGATGGCGTCAAAGTTGGGCGCCGAGGTCACCATTCTCTACCGGCGGACCCGCAACGAGATGCCGGCCATCGAGCGCGAGATCGAAGAGGCCCTCGAAGAGGACATCACGATCGAATTCCTCGCGGCACCGCTCGAGGTCCTGCGCGACGACGAGGGCAAGGTGCGCGGCATGGTCGTGCAGCGGATGGAACTCGGCGAGCCCGACGCTTCGGATCGCCGGCGCCCGGTGCCCATCGAGGGTGATACCTACGAGATCGAGGTCGAGACGGTGATCACGGCGGTCAGTCAGAAACCGGACGTCGCGGCCATGAAGTCTGCGGAACTCGGCGATGGCTGGCTCAACGGCGACCAGTGGGGATTCACTGGCGTCGAGGGCATCTGGACCGGCGGCGACAACATCAACCTCGGCATCGCCACCACGTCCATCGGTCAGGCCCGCAAGGCGGCTCTCGCTATCGATGCTCATCTGCAGGGTACGACGCCGAAGGCAGAAGAAAAAGGCGAGATGATCCGCGCGGACAAGCTCAAGTTGGATTGGTACGAACCCGCGGAGCGCACACAGCGTCAGGTCAAGGAACCGGCAGAGCGTCTCGCAAACCCCTTCGACGAGGTGGATCTCGGTCTGTTGGCGGACGACGCTCTGGCGGAGATCAATCGTTGCTTCAGCTGCGGCAAGTGCTTCGGGTGTGAAAACTGCTGGATGTACTGTCAAAACAGCGTCTTTGGAAAAGTCAAAAATCCGTCCCTCGGGAACTTCTTCGAAATCAAGAAGATGGAGATGTGCGACGGCTGCAAGAAGTGCTGGGAAGAATGTCCCTGCGGCTTCATTATCGGACAGTGAGGATTGGGTCGGACGGTCCTGAATGCGTGTCAAAGTCCCCAGACTCGTGATCGCCGGGCTCGCCGGTGACAGCGGCAAGACCCTGGTCAGCCTGGGTCTTGCCAGGGCTTTGGCGGACCGTGGTCTCAAGGTCAGGCCCTTCAAGAAAGGCCCCGATTACATCGATGCCGCCTGGTTGGGTCTGGCAGCACGCCATACGTGCCGAAACCTCGACACATTTATGATGTCAGACGAAGCGATGGCCGGCGCACTGGCGACGGCCGCATCCGACGCCGACATCATCCTGGTCGAGGGCAACAGGGGTCTCTTTGACGGAGTCGATGTCGAGGGGAGCCACTCCACGGCCATCCTCGCCCGGCGCCTCGCGGCACCGGTGGTGCTGGTCCTCGATGTCACCAAAATGACCCGCACGGCGGCTGCGTTGGTCCTGGGTTGCAGGGCCCTCGACCCGGAGGTCGACCTCGCGGGCGTGGTCCTCAACAGAGTCGGCTGCGGCCGCCATGAAAAAATTGTCAGTGAAGCGGTGGCAGGCAAGGCAGGCACACCGGTGCTCGGTGCCATCCGCCGCATCAGGGGTGACGACCCGCTGCCGGGGCGTCATCTGGGTCTCGTCACCACTGCTGAACACCCGGACCCGGACGAAACCGTCGAACGGGCGGCCAAGGCGGTGACCGAGAGCGTGGACATCGATCGGTTGCTGGCAGCCGCGCAGTGGGCGCCTGAGCTCGAACTGCAGCCGGCCCAGCTGGCGGTCCACGAGGTTCCGGTCACCCTGGCCTATCTCGAGGGCGAGGCCTTCAGCTTCTACTACCCGGAAAATCTCGAACTTTTGCGAGCGGCGGGAGTGACTCTGGTTCCGGTGGATCCCGCCGCAGCCGCCGAACTCCCGGATGCGGACGGTCTCTACATCGGCGGCGGTTTTCCCGAGGTCCACGCAGCGCGGCTTGGCGCCAATACCGCCTTTACCGCCAGCATTCGCGACCGGGTGGCGTCGGGGATGCCGGTTTATGCCGAGTGTGCCGGTCTCATGTATCTGGCGCGAGAACTGGTGGTAGATGGGGTGGCCCATCCGATGGCCGACGTGCTCGATCTCGTGGTGGAGCAACGGCGGACTCCCCAGGGCCACGGCTACGAAGTGGCCGTAGCGGACCGCGACAACCCGTTCTTCCCCGCCGGCACGAGGCTGGTGGGCCACGAATTTCACTACTCGAAGGTGATCGCAGGGAGTGACCTCGAACGCGGCGTTCTGCGCGTCGAACGCGGTACCGGAGTGGGCAGTCAGCGCGATGGAATCAACCGCGGTAGGGTCTTTGCCTCCTATCTTCATCTGCACGCGGGGGCGACCCCGAACTGGGCGGACGGCTTCCTCGCGCTCGCGGCACAGTTCGCAGCAGAGCGCGGCGGGTCGACGGCGGCATGCGGTTGAAGGAGATAGTGATGGAGATGCTCCAACGCAGCGATCGCCAGGGACTCGAAGAGCTCGTTGTCGAACAGCCGCGCGCCATCCGTTATCTGCAGGGGCGTCTCTTTGATTCGGAAGAAAGGGTTCGCCGAAATGCCGCCGAAGCATTGGGTGCCGCGGCAGCGGCCCGCCCGGAACTCGGTAGGGAGATTCTGCGCCGCGCTTTGTGGGCCCTCAACGACGAGTCGGCCATGAACGGCGCCTACATGCTGCCGGTGATCGGCGAAATCGGCTTCCGCGACCCTGACCTGGTTGCCCCTTTTGTCGGGCCCATGACCTCCTACCTTTGGGACGATGGCCTGCGGCCGGGCATTCTGCGTGCGCTGTGCCGGATTTCAGAAGCCGCCCCCCATCTGGTGGTGACGGTACGAGACCAACTCATGACAATCGAACACACGGAAGACTCCGGGGAGCAGGCGTGTCTCGACCACCTGCTTTCCGTGAACACGGAGGGTCCGGATGGAGAATGAAAGCCAGCGCCACCGAACGGAGCGCTGTTTGAAGGACGTGGAGGAAAATCCGAACAAGGCTTCGGCCTACTACAACCTAGGCCTTGCCTATACGGTTTCCGGGCGCGTGAAGCAAGCTGAAGAAGCCTATCTCAAGGCTCTGGAATTGGAGCCCACGATGGTGCAGGCGTGGGTCAATCTTGGTGGAGTTCGACTCATGAGATGGGAGTTCGAAGGATGCCTCGATGCCAATCGGGAAGCATCCAAACTTCGTGATGATCTGCCAATCGTTCACTACAACATGGGTCAGGCCTACCTCTATCTGAATGATCCGCAGAACCTGGTGCGTTGCTGCGAGCGAGTTCTGGAACTCGATCGGGATCATGCTGCCGCCCACTATCACACCGCAATCGGCTATATGGCGCTGAAAAATGCCGGCGCAGCCGAGCGCCACTTGGGGAGGGCCATCGAGCTCGGTCACCGGCCGACCCAGGACTTTGTCAAGGCCATGGAAAAAATGCACCTCAAAAAACAAAAAGAGCAAAACGTCACATTAATCGAGATCAGCGGAGCCGAGGCTCCGGACACAACAAAGGAGGACTGAGATGGCATTGTTTGAAATGGGTGAAGTTTCTGTCGAGGTAGACGAGGATGGTTTCATGCAGGAGCCGGAACACTGGGATGAGAATGTCGCGGCCGCACTCGGCACCACCGAGGGTGTGGACGACCTCACCGACAACCACTGGAAGGTCGTCAACTACCTGCGCGAGTACTACCTGCAGTTCGGTGTTGCGCCCATGATCCGCAAGCTCTGCAAGCAGACCGGCTTCCAGCTCAAGGAGATCTACGAGCTGTTCCCGTCGGGCCCGGCGAAGGGCGCCTGCAAGGTCGCGGGTCTGCCGAAACCGACCGGTTGCGTTTAATTCGATTCACCGCTGCCGCCCCCGTCGTTGACGGGGGCAGCACGGCGATTCGACACGCTGAGGGGGACTGGCATGTTTGCGGATGAACTGGCCGCACGCCGGGGTGCCGTGGTTGATCGCTGGATCGAGTCGGTGATCAACGCGTACCCGGAGGAGACCGCGACATTTCTCAAGGAGCAGCCGAACCGGTTTGCAAATCCGGTTGGGGCGAGCCTGCGTGAAGGCCTTGCCCTGATAGTTGATGGCGTCATCGCAGGCAGCGATCCCGAGGAGTTGCGCCAGGCTTTGGATCTCGTGATCCGCGTGCGCGCGGTACAGGAATTCAAGCCGCCGGCCGCCCTCGGTTTCGTGTTCGACCTCAAGACGATCGTCCGCGACGTCGTTGCGGACGGTTCTGAGGTTCCGAAGGCATTCGACGACAGTGTGGACCGTCTCGGGCTGGTTGCCTTTGACGTCTACATGAGTTGTCGAGAACAATTGTGGTCGATTCGTGCCAAGGAGATCCGCAACCAGTCGTTGGGGATACTCGAGCGAATGCAGGAGTGGCGCGAAAAGCGGGCTCGAGAATCGGAGACCGCATCGAAATGAGGTGTGTCTCCCGGTCCCGCTGACCGAGAGAAAGGAGGGATCGGACGCATGGGAGCGTTGATATCACTCATCGCGGTAGCCGTTCTGGTGCTGCTGGCAGCGGCCGGGGCGGGTGGCGGAGAAAGCCTGCGGATCGGGCTTGGCGTCATCCTCCCGGGAATCGCTTTCGCCGTGTTTCTCGGTGGGATCGTGTACCGGGTCGTGCGGTGGGCGCAGTCGCCCGTAGCTTTCCGGATCCCGACGACCTGCGGACAGGCCAAGTCCCTGCCGTGGATCCACAACAACGAACTCGAGGCGCCAAGCGGCCTCCCGGGAGTCATCGGGCGCATGGCGCTCGAAGTCTTGTTCTTCCGTTCATTGTTCCGGAACCACAGGGTCGAGCTCCTCGCCCACAAGGAGAAGGTGAACTACATCGCCGACAAGACACTGTGGGCGGCCGCAATGGCCTTCCACTGGGCGATGCTGATCATCATCCTGCGCCATTTCCGGTTCTTTATCGAACCGGTCCCGGTGTGGGTCGCGTACCTCCAGGATTTTGACGGTTTTTTCCAGGTCGGCCTCCCGGTTTTCTACATCACGACAGTTCTGATGTTGGCAGGCCTGGCGTTCCTACTGGTGCGTCGTCTGTACGACAAGAAAGTGCGCTATATCTCCCTGCCGTCGGACTACTTCGCGTTGTATCTGCTGCTCGGCATTGGATTGAGCGGTTTTCTTATGCGCCACGTGGAGAAAGTCGATGTGGTGCAGGTCAAGGCGGCCATTGCCGGGTGGGCCTCGTTCCAGATGGTGCCGCCGGTCGGGGTGGGTCTTTGGTACTTCGTCCACGTCTTCCTGGTCAGCGCGCTGTTGATCTACTTTCCGTTCTCCAAGCTCCTGCACGCGCCCGGCGTATTTTTGAGCCCGACTCGAAATCTCGCCAACAACAATCGTGTCCGTCGCCACATCAATCCGTGGAATCCGGATATTCAGGGGCGCTCCTACGCGGCCTGGGAGGACGAGTTCCGCGACAAGATGAAGGCGTCCGGCTACGCCTTGGAGAAGGAGTGAGCCATGGCGGAAAAGACGCCTGAAGAACTGATCCAAATCGATCACGCTCCACCGCGAAGAAACTGGATGAACCCGGCCGTCGACTTCGAGGCGCGGCGAGGCACCTGGTCTTACCCGGCCGCCGCGAAGAACCTCAAGTACATGGGCATGCCGAATGCTCGAGAGTGGTCTCCCACCGACGCCGACTGGAAGCTCCCCGAAGATTGGCAGAAGATCATCCACGACGGGTTCCAGGACCTTCTCAAGAAGTACCGGTCGCTCAAGGTCTTCATGGACATCTGCGTGCGCTGCGGCGCGTGCGCCGACAAATGCCACTTCTTCATCGGCTCGGGTGATCCCAAAAATATGCCGGTGCTGCGGGCGGAGCTCCTGCGA
>JASJGQ010000285.1:0-15154 GCA_033791425.1 Acidobacteriota bacterium | reverse complement strand
CAACAGCTTTATATCAATGGCGAGCCGAAGACCGAACCAATGGTGATCCACAAGGATTCGAGAGTCTACGACGACACGCCGGCGGTGCCGATCTCGTCCCGCACCCGGGATAACTTCGGGCCGTTTACGGTGCCGCCGGGAACGATTTTCTGTCTCGGCGACAACCGTGACAACTCTCTCGACTCTCGTTTCTGGGGGCCTGTCCCACTGGACTATGTCAAAGGACGCGCGGTGCTCATCTATTGGTCGTACGAGGCGGGGCGCAACGACTGGCAATGGCGGGGCTTCGGACACCGGATCAAACAGCTGGCTGGCGTGTTCTTCAATTTCTTCACAAAGACCCGGTGGGAACGGGAGTTCCGTTTGATCCGATGAGGGGGGACTCTGCCTTCTTGTTCGACTCAGGGGGCCGCGCCGATCGGTGATAGGATCTTGGTGAACAGAGTCGGAGGCTGATCCATGAAGACGTGGCGATTCCAGCGGGGCGATGTGCCCATCGGTTGCCTGGTGGGTATGGTGGTGACTCTTGTGGTGGTCCTGATCGCCATCAAGGTGACGCCGTGGGTGATCAACGTTGGCGAACTCGACAAGGAGATCTCGGTCCTGGCTGATCGTGCCAACCGGCGAGAGTACAAGGACCCGCGGATTCTGGCGGACATTTTGCAAAAATCGGAGGCTCTGGATCTTCCGGTCACCAAGAAAGACGTCACGATCAAACGGACATCCAAACGCATCAAGATTACCGTCGAATACGATCTCCCCATCCAGTTTCCCGGCCACACCTATGTGTGGCATAAGAAGCACTATCACGACCGTCAGCTGATCCAATTCTGACCGCAACCTACTCGACCGCTGACATCTCCGCGAGAATGTGCTGCGCGGCCTCGACCGGGTCGGGAGCGCGGGTGATTGGCCGACCGACCACGAGAATATCGGCGCCGGCAGCCAGAGCCGCGGCTGGCGCAACGACTCGCCGTTGGTCATCGACGGCCGCGTCTTTCGATCTGATGCCCGGGGTCACAATGACGAAACCGTCACCGCATTTGGTGCGGAGTGCGGATGCCTCGCGGGCCGAGGTGACAACCCCCGACGCGCCGGCACCGCGGGCAAGGTCGGCCCAGCTGAGGACAAGATCCTCGGGAGAGCGGCCGACGCCGAGCTCCTCGAGGGCCTGGCTGTCGAGACTCGTGAGGACAGTGACCGCGACGACCTTTGGTGGTCCAGCGACGGCGCCCGAGTGGGCTCCGACCACTGCCGCCTCGATCATCCGGCGTCCGCCTCCGGCGTGGACCGTCAACATCGCGGCGCCACAGGCCGCGCAATTCGCCGCCGCCGCTTCCACCGTGGCGGGGATGTCGTGCAATTTGAGGTCGAGGAATATCTGCGGGCCCAGGTCGGCGATCTCTAACACCAACGCGGGCCCGTGGGCGACAAAGGCCTCGAGGCCGATTTTGAGCCAGCCGGTGTGGTTGGCGAGGGTGGCGGCGGTGGCCAGGATCCACTGACGGTCGCTGCCGTCGAGTGCGATGCACAGAGAGTCTCGAACCTGCATGGCTTCTCCTCATCTCTTAACCGTGTGCGCCGCCGGTGAGTGTACGTCATCTCTCAGGGGTCAGCGGGAACACCCGCGGGGAGTCGCGGTACCATGCGTGGTGTGACGTACCGCCAGGTCTGGATCGATGCGATGATGACCGGAGCGGCCGCCGGTCTGGTGGCCGAAGCGCTGGTCCTGCGCATGAACCCCGAGGTCACACAGGAGATGCGCGGCGTGATCGTCGGCATGCCACTGTGGGCCTCGTGGGGAATGCTCATGATCGGTGTACCGCTGCTGATCATTCTGGCCATTGTCCAGCGCATTCGCCCCCGTACCGATCGATGGCTCACGCCCCAACTCACCGCAGCGATATTTGCCGTGGGGTCGGTCCTGAGTGCCGTGAATGCGAGGTTTCACGTTCACCTTTTGCAGGGCTCGGCCCACCGCGTGCTTGTCCAGGACGCAGTGGCGTGGGCGTTGGCGGCCATTCTCGCTCTCACTGGAGGGTGGCTGGTGCGTCGAGCGGGCAGCGGTCAGAATCTGCGAATCGTCCTGTCCGTAATCGTTCTCATGCTGCCGGTCTTGCGGGTGGTCGGTGTGCCGACTCCGCCCCGACAGTATCTCGAGGTGGCGGCGAAGCCGCTCGGGACGCCGACGCGGCCGCTGTTGGTGATCGGACTCGAAGGGCTGGACTCGAAGTTTCTTCTCACCGACGCGATTGGATCCAACCTGCCGACGCTGGCGAGGTTGCGGGAGGACGGGAGTTGGGCGCGAATCGAGCCGCACCGCCCCTATCTCAGGTGGGCCTTGTGGACATCGGTTGCCACCGGCACCTACCCCGGACAGCACGGAGTCAAGGCTCACTGGGGTTGGGACCTTCCGATTGTCTTTCCCAAGACGCTGCGGCTCCTGCCGTGGACACCGGAAGGATCGAGGGTGATCCTGCCCTGGGGCCTGGCGGAGAGGGTGCCGCCGCCCCCAACGACCGTCGCACCGTTGTGGGCGCGCCTCGAGGCATCCGATGTCTCCACCGACGTCTTCGGGTGGCCCGGTTCGTGGGGTGACGATCCGTCACTGCGACCGACGCCGCTGTTCGACAGGGGTGGTCTTCTGGAACCCAGTATGAATGCCTCGCTGGAGGCTGCGCTTGCGCCGTTCCCCGAGCGGCGGTTGCAGATCTGGGAGGCCATCGTCCGCGACCAGACTCGGATTGATGAAGCCCGCGAGGGCCTTGCCGCCGGTGTTGAGGATGTTTGGATTCACCTCGAGACGCTGGCCCTCGTCCGCCGGTTCCACGAACCGCTGCGGCGCAGGCACACGCGCGAGCGCCGGCTGATGGAGCTCGTGATGGAGCTCCTGGACCAACAGCTCGGGCTTTTGCTTGATGCAACCCGCGAGGAATCCGTCGTGGCCGTGGTTTCGCCCTACGGCTTTGCACCACCCGGGTCCTTCGAGCGGATGAAAAGGTTGTTTGGAGGCGGTGGTAAATGGCAGACGTCGGCGGAGTCCTGCCCGGACGGTCTGCTGGTGGTTTTCGGGGACGGTGTTGATGGGGCGATTCGGGGGCCGCGCGCGACACCACCGGACATCGCGCCGACCCTGTGCTATCTCCTCGGTCTTCCGGTGGCCCAGTATATGGAGGGGAGCGTCCTGGTGGACATTATCGAGCCCGCCTTTCTCACCGAGAACCCCCTGCGGGTGGTGGATTGAGCAGAAGGCTGACTCCGTGTTGATATCCGGAATCCGGAGCGCAATAATTCGCGGTACTCTTGGGTGAGCACATGAAGCTGTCTGTCATCACTCCGGTCTTCAACGAGCAAGCCACGGTCGAAGAGCTGCTGAACAGGGTGGCTGCGGCGCCCCTGCCCGAAGAATTTAACGCGCTCGAGATGGTCCTCGTGGATGACCGCTCGGAGGACGACACCTGGGCGGTCCTCGAGATGTGGCAGCCGCAGGCCAGAGACGACCGAAAAACGGTCACGGTCATTCGCCACCGTCACCCCGAAAATCGTGGCAAGGGTGCTGCGTTGCGCACCGGGTTTGCGGCAGCAGGCGGTGAGATCATCCTGATCCAGGACGCCGACCTCGAATATGATCCCGTGGACTATCCGGCCCTCCTGAACCCCATCGTCAACGGGCGGGCGGACGTCGTCTATGGATCTCGGTTTCTCGGCGGCCCCCATCGAGTGCTTTTCTTCTGGCACTCCATCGGCAACAATTTTCTGACCCTGCTCTCCAACATGTTTTCCGATCTCAACCTCACCGACATGGAGACCTGCTACAAGACCTTCAGGCGCGAGGTCCTCGACACCATCACCCTCAAGTCCGATCGCTTCGGTTTCGAGCCCGAGTTCACCGCCAAGGTGGCGCGCCTGGGAGTGAGGGTCTACGAGGTGCCCATCTCTTATCACGGCCGAACCTACGCCGAAGGTAAGAAGATTGGGTGGAAGGACGGTGTTGCCGCGGTGTGGTCGATCCTTCGCTTCAACATCTGGTCGCGAAACTGAGGATTCGCCGCCGCAAATTCTCAGCTACGGGGCCTTCCGTTTGGGTCCATTCTTGGTATGGTATGCGGTGCTCGGTGCTTGCAGTCGAGAAGAGGCGGACGCCGAGAATTTGAAACAACAGGAGGCCGTGACGTGGCAAAGAGATCTGTAGTTCTGATGCCCGGAGACGGGATCGGCAAGGTGGTACTGCCGGAGGCCGTGCGCGTGCTCGATGCGGCCGGCTTCGAGGCGGATTGGATCGAGGCCGGCATCGGTTGGGAGCACTGGGTCGAGGAGGGCAACCCGTTGCCCGAACGGACGGTGGAGCTGATTGCCGAGCACAAGGTGGCGCTCTTTGGCGCCATCACATCGAAGCCCAAAGACAAGGCGGCGGCCGAAATCAAACCCGAGCTGCGCGACAAGGGCTTTGTCTACTACTCTCCGATCGTCGGTCTACGGCAGCGTTTCGATCTCGATGTGTCGATCCGGCCGTGCATCACCTTCCCCGGCAACCCGCTCAACTTCATCCGGCGCTCGGCCGACGGCTCGCCCGAAGAACCCAAGGTCGATGCTGTGATCTTCCGCCAGAACACCGAAGGTCTGTACGGGGGCGTGGAGTGGACCAACCCACCCGATCAGGTTTGGGACGCCCTCGACACCCACCCACGTTTTGCCGCTTTTCGCGATGTTCCGCGGGAGGACCTGGCCGTTTCGACCCGGATCTTCACCCGCGCCAAGTGCCGGCGGATCTGTGAACAGGCCTTTGCCTATGCCGAACAGCACGGCTATTCGAGCGTCACCGTGTGTGAAAAGCCGAACGTGATTCGCGAGACCTCCGGGATGATGCTGGCCGAGGCACGCAGAGCGCACGAGGCCTACCCGGGCATCCAGCTCTGGGACACGAATATCGATGCGCAGATGATGTGGTTGACCAAGAACCCCGAAGATTACGGGGTGATCGTTGCCGGCAACATGTTCGGAGACATCATTTCGGACGGTTTCGCCGGTCTCGTCGGCGGCCTCGGTTTTGCTGCTTCGGCCAATATCGGTCGTGACGTCGGTGTCTTCGAACCGACTCACGGCTCGGCGCCGAAGTATGCCGAACTCGATCCTTCGATCGTCAACCCCATCGCCATGGTGATGTCGGCGGTCATGATGCTGGACTGGCTGGGCGAGGTCGAGATCGGGAACCGGGTGCGCAAGGCGGTGGCTGCGGTGGTTGCGGACGGTCGTGTCAGCAGCTACGACATGCTCAAGCTGCGGGGCGGAGCCCAGGCCATCAGCCAGGGGGCCGCGACGACCGGCCAGATGACAGATGTCATTATTCAAGCTCTCTGATACGGAGACTTTGGCAAGCTGAGGAGGTGACGATGGGTGGGCCCGAAATCAAGGCGGCTTCGGTTGGTCCTGAAGGCGTCCGTGTCCGTTCTGACCTGCACATTGCCTTTGAACCCGGTCCGGATGCGCTCGTTCTCGACCTCACGTCCAAGGTGGACTACCTCTACGGCGAGGCCATCGAAGCGGCTGTGCGACGGGTGACGGCGGCATTCGGTCTGACGACGGGTCGCCTGACAGTCGTCGACGCCGGGGCCCTCGAGTGGGTCATCCTGGCTCGGGTGGAAACCTGTCTGCGGCGCTCCGGTCTTGCCGGTCCGGCTGTTCTGCCCGAGGTCGCGCCCGGTGCCGCCGCACCGCGCCACCGGGAACGGTTACGCCGCAGCCGTCTCTACATCCCCGGCAACCAGCCCAAGCTGATGATCTCCGGTGGGCTGTATGGCGCCGACGGCATCATCCTCGATCTCGAGGACTCGGTGCCTCCGGCCGAAAAGGACGGAGCCCGGATCCTGGTCCGCAACGCCCTGGTGGCCCTGGATTGGGGAGGCTCCGAACGCATGGTGCGTATCAACCAGGGTGCCGCCGGTGAAGAGGACCTGGCAGCCATCGCCGGCCACAACCCGCACACGGTGTTGGTGCCGAAAGTTGAAGCCGCCGCACAGGTCGGGCGCGCCGCCGAGGTGCTTCGCGGTTTTTGCGGCGACGGAGCGCCGTTCTTGATGCCGATCCTGGAATCGCCTCGCGGCATTCACAACGCCTTCGAGATCGCCGCCGCAGATCCATCGGTGGTGGCGGTCACCATCGGTCTCGAGGATCTGTCCGCCGAGCTCGCGGCACCGCGGACAACGGAGGGGACCGAGAGTTTTCTCGCCCGCCAGACGACCGTCTACGCCGCCCGCGCGGCGGGTGTTCAACCGATCGCCTCGGTGTTTTCCGATATCGAGGACGAGGAGGGGCTGGCGGCATATGTGCGGCGCGAGCGGGGTCTCGGTTTCGACGGCATCGGCTGCATCCATCCCCGGCAGATCCCAGTGGTCCACCGTGAGATGACACCGTCAGAGGCGGAGGTGGAACGCGCAGTGCGGGTGGTCCGGGCGGCGCGCGAGGCTGAAGAACGCGGGCTCGGGGCCGTGGCCGTCGGCTCGAAGATGGTGGACCCGCCGGTGGTCAAGCAGGCCTTTCGAACGGTCAACCTGGCGGTGGCCGGAGGAGTTCTTGATGCGGAATGGGACAGTTCGGAGAATTAGGAATTAGGAATTAGGAATTAGGAATGGCGAACGCCCTTCCGCCCACCCGGTTCAGCGTGCGGAGATGACGGGAGAGTCCGATAATGGCTGCAAAGTTGGAAAAGAACGGTGCGGGCCGGCTGGTGCCCGTTGATGTCAACGGGCGCGCGAGCGTGCCGTATCAAGGGGTCGGGGGCTATCGGCCCGAAGGGCGCAAGGCCGCGCCAAGGATCGCCAGCTGTGTTGACTACCCGGCAGACGGCGACAAACGAGTGGGGAGTCTTCGCCAGGCCCTCGAGGCCGTAGGCCTGTCCGACGGCATGGTGGTCTCGACCCACCATCACCTGCGCAATGGCGACGCTATTGGAAACCTGATATTTGACGACGCCGCCGACATGGGTGTCAAGGATCTGATGTGGTTTCCCTCCGCTTCCTTTCCGGTTCACGCCAACCAGATCCGACACCTCGACTCGGGTGTGATCCACCACATCGAAGGCTCGATGAACGGCCCCCTCGGTGCCTATTGCTCGGCGGGCAAGATGCGTGGGCTCGGCGTCCTGCGGTCACACGGCGGCCGTTGGCAGGCAATCCAGGATGGCGAGGTCCACATTGACATTGCCGTGATCGCCGCGCCGACTGCTGACTTCTTCGGCAACGCCAACGGCGTCAACGGCCCGGCGGCCTGCGGCCTGCTCGGTTTTGCCCTCGCCGACTCCGTCTACGCCGAAAAGGTCATTGTGGTCACCGATAACCTGGTGCCCTTTCCCTGCCTGCCGTGGCAGATCCAGGGCAACAACGTGGACCTGGTGGTCGAGGTCGACTCGATCGGCGACCCCACCAAGATCGTCTCCGGAACCACCCGCCTCACCCAGAGCCCGGACCGGAGGCGGATCGCCCAGCTCGCCGCCCGCTTCTGCGCCGAGGCAGGCATCATGCGCGATGGCTTTTCCTTCCAGGCCGGCGCCGGTGGCACAACTCTCGCCTTCGCCATGTATCTGGCCGAACTCATGCGCGCAGAGGGCGTCACCGCCCGGTTCGCCCGCGGCGGTTCGACCCAGCACATGGTGGAGATGCTCGAGGAGGGACTCATCGAGGTCATTCTCGATGGCCAGACCTTCGACCTCGACGGTGTGCGGTCGATGCGCGATGATCCTCGTCACCAGGACACCTCGCCCTTCACGTCTTACAACTTCCACGGCAAGGGCAACTTTGCCTCGATGGTGGATGTGGCTGTGCTTGGCGCCACCGAGGTCGACCTCGAGTTCAACGGCAACGTGGTCACGCACTCAGACGGCCGCATGCTGCACGGTATCGGCGGTTGGCAGAACTGTCTGGCCGCGCGCTGCTCGATGCTCCTGGTGCCCTCCTTTCGCGACCGGATCCCGGTCATCGTCGACGAAGTCACGACTCTGTGCGGCCCCGGCGAGCTCATCGACGTGGTGGTCACCGAACGCGGGATCGCGATCAATCCGAGGCGCAAGGACCTCCTCGACGCTGTCGACGGGTCGGACCTGCCGATCCGTCCGATCAACGACCTCAAGGCGGAGCTCGACCGGTTGTGCGGGGTTCCCGCAAAGCCGGTGCGATCCGATGAGCCGGTAGCGGTCGTGAAGTGGGTCGATGGCACCGTGATCGACACAGTGTGGAGAGTCGACTGACGCGCCTCGCGCGCATTTTGAATTTTGAATTCCCTCCGGTTGGACCTGTATCGGATCTCCTGAAAGGGTCGTGCGGCATTCCGAATTCCGAATTCCGAATTCCGAATTCGAACCCGTGTGTTCTCTTGGGCTTGCGCCATTTGCGGCTTGGGTGTAGAATCTTGCGTCCTCGGTCCGACTGACCGAGCGGAGGTGTGAAATGAAGCAAGGAGTCCATCCCGAGTACAACGAGGTCGAGGTGCGGTGCGCGTGCGGCAACACCTTTACCACCCGGTCAACGAGCGGCGAGCTTCGGCTCGAGATCTGCAGCGCCTGCCATCCGTTCTACACCGGCAAACAGAAGCTGGTGGACACGGCCGGAATGGTGGAGAAGTTCGAGCGTCGCTACGGCAAGACCGCGACCTCCAAGTAGCTTTTTCCGGCCGCCTCAAGGCGGCCATGTGGACCCGCGCGAGAGTTCTTTCGCGCGGGTTTTCGTTTGTGGTCATCGTCCATCACCTCACCACAACGGCCGGAACGGGGGAATACCATGCTTGAACGACTCCAGGAGATCGCAAAAAGGCACGTGGCACTGCTGGCTGAACAGGCCGACCCCGAGGTGGCGGTGGACCGGAATCGCTCGCGGGAAATCGCGATCAAGCTTGCCGAACTCGCTCCGATCGTGCGCGCCTTCGAGGAGTACTCATCGATCAGTGAGGAGCTCGAGGGCGCCCGCGAGATCGTAAACCAGGCAGATGACGACGAGATGCGGAAGATGGCCGAGGCTGAGATCGAGGAACTCAGTACTAGCCTCGATGGCATCGAGCAGCAGCTCAGGTTGCTTCTCCTGCCCGCCGACCCCAACGACCGGCGCAACGTCATCCTCGAGATTCGAGCGGGAACCGGTGGTGATGAAGCGGCGCTGTTTGCCGGCGAGCTGTTGCGCATGTATGGACGCTACGCCGAAGAGCGGCGCTGGAAGATGTCGATGACCGATGTTTCGGACACGGGTCTCGGCGGTGTCAAGGAGGCGGTCGCCGTGATCGAGGGTGAGGGAGCGTTCTCCAGGCTCAAATACGAATCGGGCGTCCATCGTGTCCAGCGGGTTCCCGCGACCGAGGCCTCGGGCAGGATCCACACCTCCGCGGCGACGGTTGCGGTGATGCCTGAGGCCGAAGAGGTCGAGATCACCGTCGAGGAGAAGGACCTGCGCATCGACCGTTTTTGTTCGTCCGGGCCAGGCGGCCAGAGCGTCAACACCACGTATTCTGCGGTGCGCATCACCCATCAGCCAACCGGACTTGTGGTGTCCTGCCAGGACGAAAAATCTCAGATCCAGAACAAGGCCAAGGCATTGCGGGTGCTCAAGGCGCGGCTCCTGGAGATTCAGGAGCGAGAACGCGACGCCGAAAGGGCCGCCGACCGGCGGTCCAAAATCGGGTCTGGAGACCGCTCGGAAAAAATCCGGACCTACAATTTTCCGCAGGGCCGGGTGACCGACCACCGCATCGGGCTCACGGTTCATCGGCTGAACGAGATCCTCGAGGGGAACCTCGATCTGTTGCTCGAACCGATGATCGAGGAGTTTCAGGCCGAGCGGCTGAAAGAGGAGTTGAGCTGACGGCAGGACGACGGATGTCATTTCTTAATTCTGAATTCTCAATTCTCAATTCCCTGACCCCGTCCGCCAAAAGCCAATTCAGGGGGCTGGTGGGAAATCCGAGATCCGAAATCCGAGATCCGAAATTCTCGATTCGGAACGCTTCGTGACCATCGACGAAGCACTCCAGGTCGGGATCTCGGTGCTGCCTCGGCGGGAAGGCATTCCCGATCCCCGGCGCGAGGCGCAGTGGCTGTTGGCTGCGGCGTGGGGGGTCGACGAGATCCGTCTGCGGATCCACCCGGAACAGCAGGTCCCGACCGTCGTTGAGAAGCGCTACCGGTCCTGGCTGGTGCGCCGCGCGGCCGGGGAACCGGCTCACCACCTCACCGGCCATTGCAGTTTCTGGGGGCGCGACTTCGAGGTCAGTCCAGCGGTTCTGGTGCCGCGGCCGGAGACCGAAATTCTGATCGAGGTCGCCCTGTCGCTGTCGCTGGCTCCAACCGCACGAGTGCTCGATGTGGGGACCGGGTCGGGTTGCATCGCCGTGACCCTCGCTGCAGAGCGCCCGCAGTACCGCATGGCGGCGGTCGACCGGTCGTCGGCTGCGCTGGCCATCGCGCGACGCAACGCGGCGCGTCACGGCATCGAGCTCCAATTGTGGCTCGGCGATCTGGCAACCGCGGTGGGCCCGCCTTGGGATCTCGTAGTGGCCAACCTCCCCTATATCCCGAGCGGGAATCTCGACCGGCTGCCGGTCGAAGTCGCCCACGACCCGCGATCGGCGCTCGATGGAGGGACCGATGGTCTCGACCTCGTACGGCGGTTGTTGAGTGATCTCGAGCGCATTCTGCGGTCGTGCGGTGGTGCGGTACTCGAGATCGGCGATGGCCAGGCCGCGGCCGTGAGTAATCTAGCGGCCGAGGTAGGCCTCGCGGTGGCCCGTCGTCTTCGCGACCCGGGTGGCTGCGAGCGGGTGCTCGTGCTGCAACCGCGATAACCGACTTCGGGCACCGAGATTTCAGTCAACCAACCAACCCGACTCCGAGAACCGCGTGGGGGATAGGGGTCATTCAAAATCGAGAATCGAGAACTGAGAATTCTGCTCTGTTGACACCCGGGCGGGTGAAACGGAGAATGGCCGTTCCCGCAATGCAGCGGGTTGGAGGCGCGAATGGCTGAGAAAAATCGCATCGAACTCGATCCGAGCCATCAGAAAATCGCGGTGATCGCATTTGGCGGTAATGCTCTCCTGCGGCCGCAGGACCACGGCACCCAGGAGGAACAGTTCACCCTCACCTGGAAGGCGACAAGGTGGCTGGTGGAGATCATCCACCGCGGCTACGAGCTCGCGATCGTGCACGGCAACGGTCCCCAGGTGGGCAACATCATGATCCAGGTCGAGGAGGCCATTACCAAGATCCCACCGCAATCCCTCGATGTCGCGGTGGCCCAGACCCAGGGCTCGATGGGATACATGCTGGCCAACCAGCTGCGCAACCGTTTCAACGAGGAACAGCTGGAGAAGGAAATCGCCGCCGTCCTCACCGAGGTCGTCGTGGATCGTGACGATCCGGCCTTCGAGAACCCGACCAAACCGGTCGGGCCCTATTTCACCGCCTATCGCGCCAATCTGTTGATGCAGGAGCACGGCTGGGAGATGGTGGAGGACGCGGGTCGGGGTTGGCGCAAGGTCGTCCCATCGCCGATGCCGCAGCGAATCCTCGGGAGCCACCTCTGCAAACGGCTGGTGGAGAACGGTGCGGTCCTGGTGGCCGGCGGCGGCGGCGGAATCCCGGTCTACAAGGATGTGGGTGGCTATTTCCGCGGCGTCGAGGCGGTGATCGACAAGGACTACGTGGCCTCGATCCTCGCCCGCGAGCTGCAGGCCCAGCTCTTCATCGTCCTCACCCAGGTGCCGATGGTGGCGGAAAACTTCGGCCGCCCCAACCAACGGTGGTTGCGGCGGCTGCCGGTGGCCAAGGCCAGGGAGATGCTGGCCTCGCACCAGTTCCCGCCGGGGTCGATGGGCCCGAAAATCCAGGCCTCGATCGGTTTCGTGGAAGCCACAGGCAAGGAGGTCCTGATCACCAACGAGGACAGCCTCAAAATGGCCCTCGAGGGCAAGGGCGGGACCTTTCTGGTGCCCGATGGCGAGACGGAGTACGCGGCTCCCGCCTGAATCCGACCTTCGAGGTGAGCTTCGTGACCATATCGATGGCGGCGGACCCGGCGGGTGACGGGTGAAGGGTTTATCCTAGGCGGCATGGCGAGTCCGAGCCTTTGGTTGTACCGGATTCTGGCGGGCGTGATGCTGCCGATCGCGATCCCCGTGTTGAAGGTGCGTCAGATGATGACCGGCAAGAGGCGTCCGCGGTTTCGCGACCGGTTGGGAACCCGACTGCCGGATCTTCCAAAGGACGGCGTGTGGATCCAGGCTGTCTCGGTCGGCGAGGTCGAACTCGCGCGACGTCTGGCGGCGGAATTTCAGGCCCGGGCCCCTGGACTGGGGCTGTTTGTGACCGCGACAACCGCGACCGGTCTCGATCTGGCTCGCCGGACCCTGGGCAATTCTATGCCCGTCTTTCCGTGTCCGGTCGATCTGCCGGGCCCCGTGCGGCGGGTGCTCGATGCGTCCTCGCCCCACCTCGTAGTGCTCGTGGAGACCGAGTTGTGGCCCGAAATGCTTCACCAGGCCGGTTCGCGCTCGGTGCCCGTGGCCGTCGTCAACGCCCGGCTGTCGGAGCGGTCATTGGCGGCCTACCGGCGGGTGGCGCGGCCCCTGCGGTCCCTGCTCGAGCCCTTGTCCAGAGTGCTGGCCCGCACCGAAAGCGACGCCGAGCGGTTTGTCGGTCTCGGTGTTGCCCCCGGTCGCGTCGAGGTGTGCGGCAACATCAAGTACGATCTCGGGGCGGACGAACGCCCTCTGGAGTGGGCCGACGAGGTTCTGAAGATCGCCGCCGGCCGGCCGATCGTGGTCATCGGCTCCACCATGGAGGGTGAAGAGGCACAGGTCCTCGACGCATTGGCTGGATTGGACGCCGACGGCGCCGCCCCATTTCTCATCCTCGCGCCCCGCCACCCCGAGCGTTTCGACGCGGTCGCCGGTCTGCTCCGCGAGCGCGGCGTGGTTTTCGGGCGCCGTTCCCGGCCGGGCGAGGTGTCGGCCGATGCGGACGCCTTTCTCATCGATACCATTGGCGAGTTGGCTCGCGCCTACCGGTTGGCGCGGCTTGCCTTTGTCGGTGGCTCGTTGGCACCGACCGGCGGTCACAACCCCCTCGAAGCGGCGGTGTGGGGCGTACCGGTCCTCAGCGGGCCCCACGTCCACAACTTTCGTGAGGTGTATCAGGAGATGACTGAGGCCGGCGGAGCGCGCCTGGTGGCCGACACCGGCGAGCTGCGCATAGCAGCCGCGGTGTGGCTCGACGATGTCAAACTGGCTTGCGCCGCGGGCGCCGCCGGTCGTGATGTGGTGGAGGCCAATAGCGGCGCCACCGCACGGACGGTCGATGCCCTGCTCGAGCTGGTAGGGAGTTCTTGACGACCATGGCCTGGCGATACCTCCTGCTGCCCCTCGCACCCTTGTACCGAGGAGCGGTTGCAGCCCGGGGCTCTGCCTACCGGCGGGGGTGGTTGCGGCGCACCGAACTGCCGGTGCCGGTGATTTCGGTCGGTAACCTGACCTTTGGCGGCACCGGCAAGACGCCGACGGTGGCGGCTCTGGTGCGCGATCTCATTCGCCTCGGACGCCGCCCGGCCGTTTTGACACGGGGCTATGGGCGGCGTGACGACCGGTTGGCGGTCGTGACGGGCCCAACACCGCGGCAACGGGTGGATGAGGTCGGCGATGAGCCGTTGGAACTGGCGCGACGGTTGCCCGGTGTCCCGGTGGTCGTCGACGCCGATCGGGAGCGCGGTGGGAAAGAGGCGGTGCGGCTCGGTGCCGATGTCGTGGTCCTCGACGACGGCTTCCAGCACCTGCGTCTGGAGCGCGACCTCGATGTGGTTTTGATCGATGCCGGCGACCCCTGGGGCGGCGGCCGCCTGCCACCCCTAGGACGTCTGCGCGAGCCCGTCGCGGCCCTCCGGCGGGCCGACGCAGTCATCATCACCAAGGTGCCGGCCGACTGGCGGCCGGTGGTGGCCGCGATCGAGGCCGAGGTGGATCGGGTCGCACCAGCGCTTCAGGTCTTTATCTCGCGTGTTGTGCCGACTCGGCTGCGGCGCCCCGACGGTGAGTGGGTCGAGCCCGGCGAACTTGAGGCGCGGAGAGTCTACGCCTTTGCCGGGGTTGGGCGGCCCGAGGGGTTTGTCGACACTCTCCGCGGAACCGGTGCCGAAGTCGTGGGCGAACGGTGGTTCCCCGATCACCACGCCTATGCCGAGCACGAGGTCGCGGAGGTGGCGGCGGCGGCGGATGCCGTGAAAGCCATCGCGGTGACCACCGCCAAGGACGCCGTCAAGCTGCCGGACAACGCGGCCGTCTGGGTGGCGGAGGTAGAAATGGTTCCGGTTGAGGGGAGCTGGAGAGGCTTGTGGCGGCTCCTGCCGGAGGTGTCGGAGTGAGCAAGGACCGGTCGAACTTTCGCAACCAGGTGGAGTTCGCGGCCTACCGGATGGCCCGGGGTCTCACAAGGGTCCTGCCGCCTGCCGGTCTGGCGCGGGTGGGCGATGTCCTCGGCAATGTGTACTCCATGATCGGAGGACGGCGACGAGAGATCATCGACTTCAATCTCGCGCTGGCCTTTCCCGAAAAGACCGCCGTCGAGCGCCGCGAGCTGGCCCGCGCCGTGACCCGTCACTTCGCCCGTTCCGCCCTCGATGCGATCCGGATCCAGGGTCTGCAGCCGGACGAGCTGTCGGCAACGGTGAAGATCGAAGGCTGGGAAAACGTCGAGCGGGCCGTGGCGCGCGGGCGCGGCATTTTCTTTCTCACCGCCCACCTCGGTTCATGGGAGGTGGCGGGGCTGGTCACCGGTCTCCGGCTCGAAGCCGGGGTGTCAGTCGTCAATCGACCGCTCGACAATCCGTTGTTGGAGCGCGAACTCGACCGTCTTCGCAAGCTTTACGGAAACCATGTTTTTGGCAAGCGCAACATGGTGCGCGAGATGTTGACCCAACTCAAGAAAGGCGGCGGCGTGGGCATTCTCATCGACCAGAGGGTGCAGCCCGGCCAGGGCGTGGAGGTGCCGTTCTTTGGCCACCCGGCATGGACTCACACAGTCCTCACCCGGATGGCCGTAAAGACCGGTGCAGCCGTGGTGCCGACATTTGCCTTTCGGGAGAAGCCTGGCTGTTACACCCTGCGGTATGAGGAGCCGTTGGTGGTCGAC
>JASJGQ010000284.1:0-9074 GCA_033791425.1 Acidobacteriota bacterium | reverse complement strand
TCGCGCGTCCGCACCAGCAGGCTGCGCTCGTCGAGGACCTTCGCCTCCACGACGTGGCCGAGCTCGAAGACCTTCGAGGCGACGATGTTCGGCCGATCGGAGCGAATCAGCACCTGCATCGGGTGGGATGTGATTTCACCGCGCACGTCGCGGATGGCGCCCTCGGCGACGACCGATCCGCCGTGGATCATGATGACCCCGTCGGAGATGACGTCGACCTCGTGCAGGATGTGGCTCGAGACGATGACGTGGCGGCCCCCTTTGGCGAGTTCTGAAAACAGATTGATCATCTCGGCCCGTCCCATCGGGTCGAGCCCGTTGAGAGGCTCGTCGAGCACCAGGACCCGGGGGTCGTGGCAGTGGGCGTGGGCGAGCTTGATGCGTTGGCGCATCCCCTTGGAGTAACCCGCAATGCGCCGTTTGGCGGCGTCGGTGAGCCCGACCCGTTCGATCGCTGTCCACGCTCGCTTCTCAGCCTCGGCCCGGGGAAAGCCGTGCAGGGCCAGGGCATGGAGCAGAAAGGAGAGCCCGGTCGCTCCGCCCGGGAAGTTGTCGTACTGGGTGCAATAGCCCACCAGCTTGAACAGTTCTTCGGGTTGGTCGGGTCGCACGCCGAGGACGGTGATCTCTCCCCGGCTCGGCCGCAGAAGACCGGTCATGAGGTGCATGAGGGTGCTCTTACCGGAACCGTTGGGTCCGACCAGTCCGGTGAGGCCCGGTGCGATTTCGAGGTTGATGCGGTTGACACCGAGGACCTCACCATAGAAACGTGAGACACCGTTGAAGACGATGCGGTCGCCGCTCATGTGATGACCTCGTGGGCCCGCAGCTTGCGGTTGAGCAGTCCGATGCTGAGAAGAGTGACCGTGATCAGCGTCAACCAGTTGAAGACCACCGGTAGCCCGCTCGGTGTCGGAGCGCCGAACAGTGACAGGACGACGCTGTTGATGGAGCGAACGAGATTGAAAAGATCGCCCCACGATGTGCGCGTCACCCCGTTGACCGCCGTCCCAAAGCCGGCGAGGATGAAGATGATGCCGAAGAGGGCCCCGCGAGCGGCCGGTTTGAACCTTACCCAGGCCGAGATGGCGAGGGTCAGCATCGAGATCACCACGATCCACGTCAGGTGGCCGACCAAATAGGCGAGCGCGATCCGGTAGTTGTCAATCCACCACGACCCGCCCTCCAGGTAGGCCTGGAGACCGAAGATGGTCAACCCCATCACCCAGGTCATGGGCGACAGCAGAATGGCGAGCACAGCCGCTTTGCCGAGCACGTAGTCCGGGCGGTCGATGGGTCGCCCGAGGTAGAGGGGCAGGGCGCCGTTGGCGAGGTCGGCGGAGATCAGGCTCGGCGAGACGATGAGTGCCACCAGAAACGCAGGGAGGGCCTGCCACCCGAATAGGACCATGAAGAACTGCGAGGTCAGTGCGTTCATGAGATCCATCGGCATGCCCAGCTTTTCGAGCAGGGTCACGTTGTGGCTCAGATAGATGAAGAACAGCCCGACCAGCGACGGCAGGAAGCAGATGGCGTAGAAGGCGGTGAAGAGCCTCGACGCAAAGGCGTCGGCGATCGCGTATCGGGTCACCACCAGAAAACGGGACCTCACCGGGGTCAGGGGGCCGCTGTACGGCTTCCAGGTGCGTTCATACACTGCCATGGTTGACCTCCATGGCGCGCAGGAAGATGTCCTGCAGCGAGTCGCGTTTGATGTCGAGGTGACGGATGCCGACACCGAGCCTTTCGGCGGCGGTATAGAGATCGCGCACCGAACGATCGCCCGGCATCACCAGCTTGAGCCGGGTGGTGTCCTGGACCGCCAGTTCGCAGCCGAGTTCGGTGAGGGCCTCGGCAAACGCCGGCTCCGGCGACTGCAGTTCGATCTCGACAAAGGAACGGTTGGCCCGTCTCTCCGCCTCGAGATCGCAGGTGGCGGCGATCAGACCCTGTTTGAGAATGATCACCTCGTCGCACACCGACTCGACATCGCGCAAAAGGTGTGACGACACCAGGAGATGGGTCTCGCCGCGGTCCCGGATGTCGCGGATGAGGTCCAGCATTCGTTTGCGGGCCGGTGGGTCGAGACCGTTGGTGGGCTCATCGAGCATGAGTAGGGTCGGCCCGTGGACCAGTGCCTGGGCCAGCTTCACCATCTGCTTCATGCCGGTGGAGAAGGTCCCAACCTTGCGGTAGCGCGCTTCGCCGAGGCCGACATAAAAGAGCGCCTCGTGCGAGCGCTCCAAAGCGGGCTCGGGCGGGAGACCGCTGAGCTCGGCCATCAAACGCACGAAGTGGATGGCCGTCATGCCCGCCACAAACGCGTCGTTCTCGGGCATGTACCCGACGTTGGCTCTCAGCTGTTTGGCCTCACCTCTGAGCGAGAGCCCAAGGACGTTCACATCGCCGATGAACGGGCGGTAAAAGCCCAGCATCGTCCGTAGCAGGGTTGTCTTGCCGGCACCGTTGGGGCCGAGGAGGCCGATCGCGCGCCCCTTCAAAGAGGCGCGCAGATCGGTCAGGATCGGCCGGCCACCGAGTGAGACGGAGAGACCGTCGAGCTCGATCGCCGGTGGCGAAGTGGTCTGATGTTCGATCATCCCAGGGATGATACAGCGTCGTCGGTCTCGATGGCCGCAATTTCCTCCATGAGGTCGATCTTCGCCTCAGCTCCGGTAGCCTCGCCGATGGCGGTGGCCATCCCGAGTATCGAACCGATTCCGAGGAGGCTGCCGCCGGTGGCGCTGGCCGTGATCCGATCCTCACCACCGAGCACGCACACCAGCCCGGTGCTGAGCTCGTCGCCCAACGCCCCTGCTACCTCGAACTCCTCGAGCAGTTCGGTGGGAACTGCGTTCATCAACGACCCGAGATCGCGATACACCAGGGCCGAGCAGTCGTTGTAGCCGTTGGCGGGAAGCAGAGCCCGGAAAGCATCAGAACCCGGCAGGTTGACCCCGGCCGCGCGCTGGGCGATCGCCTGGTCGACCACGCCCTGGCTCGGTCCGACGACGAGATAGCCGTCGATGGTGGTCATGACGAGAGGCCAATCGAGACCCTCACGACGAATCGTGTAATACGTGCGGCCCGCGGATGATTGCTCGTCGAGCAGAACCGGCGCCTCGCCTTCGGCGGCAAGGGCCAGATTGAGCTGGGCGACGGCGCTGCCGAGGGTGTGGAACAGGGTGGCGGGGTCGTAGACCTCGACGATCAGTTTCCACGAGGGCACCGGCAACATGGGTCCGTCCAGTGCGAATGTTGCCTCGCCGCCCAGAGTGGCCGCAAGATCCTCGCGGAGATCGATGCCGATCTGCTGCTGCAAATCTTGCAGCTCGGCCCACGCCTGTTGGTCCCTCTCGGCCACGATGGCCAACAGTTCGTCGAACATCTCCGCCGGGTCGCGGCTGACCGCAGACGCTACGATATAGGCGTCGGGCGAGACGAATTCCAGGCTGCCCATCGGTGCGGGGGAGGCGAGCCACGACATGATGCCGCTCCTTTGGGCGGAGAACAGGAGCTCGGCGTCGGTGGCGTACCAGTCGCCGTCGCGGTGGCGTTCGACCACCAGAGTCGTGATGTCGAGCAGCCCGAGGCGCCGCATCATATCGGCCTCGTCTGCCGGCATCTTTGCAACGGCCTCGGAGATGGCAGCCGCAACGTCGCCACCGAGCAACCACGAAATGCCATCGGCATAGGCTTCGGCAAGGCGAGTATGGAGACGGGTGCCGACAAAGGTGTCTACCGAGGCGTTGTCGATCCTTGCTGCCAGTGCCCGCAGGCTGTCGAGATCAGAGGTGGCCGCAAAGAGAGAGCCCTCGACCCACAGCAGGACCTGACCCTCGGTGGGAGGGGCGGTGCGCGGATCTTCGATGATGACGATTTCTGCGTCGCCGCCGGATTCGGCGTTGGCCTGTTCGACCAGGGCTTCGAGTTGGGCCCGGATAGCAACGGCGTCATCGAGCTCGGCCATGAAGAGGGGCATGCCCTGTTCCTCCATGACGGTCCTGGGAACGGCGACCACGGCCTCGTTTCCGATGGCCTCGCCGATGGGTTGAAGGCGTTTCAGCATCTCATCGATTTCGCTCTCGGCACCGGTCTCGACGACCTGGGTCTGCCACCACTCATTGAGGACGGGGCTGGCGGCCAGCCGCTCCTCGAATGCGGCGCGGGCGTCGGCGAGTCCGTCGCTGATGTTGGGCATGGCGGCGTATGCAAAGGTGTCGGGCGGCGCAAGGTCGAGCAGGAAGGTCGAGGTTCGCGGGGGCGCCTGGTCCACCACCGCGGCAACTGCCTTCCGCAATGAATTGAGCTCGAGAAGGAGCTGCCGGTGAGTCTCCGCATCGCGGCTCCAGGCAAAGTCCTGCTCGATGGGAACGGTGCGCAGGCGAACGTTCGTGGTGATCTGATCGCCCGGTCTGAGAAGAGCGCTGGCCGTTCCTTCCCGAACCTCGACCTCGCCCTCGAGGACCGAAACCCGCGAGCCCTTGAGCCCGTGGTTGACCGAGAAGATGGTGCCTTTGACGGCCACTTCGCAATCAGCAGTGGCCACAAAGAGCCGACCGCCGTGCTGCTTGGCGGCATGAACAATGACATCGCCCCGTTGCAAATCGATGGTCGTGCCACGCCGTGAGGCCCGGAGGGCGATCTCGGAGCGTTCGTTCATTTCCACGATCGAACCGTCCGCCAGGCGGATCATCGCCCCGGAGTCCTTGGTGGTTCGCATGACCTGGTGGGCCAGGATGCCGCGACCCGATTCGAGAGCGGCGGTGCCGTCGTCGTTCACGAGCTGCAACGATCCGTCGACCGACGCCACGGTGGCGCGGAGATTCCGGTCGGCCATGAAGTTGCCGACGAGGTGCATCGAGCCGATACCGGCCAAGATGAGAATGGCCGCAGCGGCCACACGCATGAAGACACGCCCGGTGCGCGATCGTTCAGAGGCCACTCTCGTGGGCCGGGCCTCGCGCAGCTCGCCCCGTTCGGCCATGAGTGCACGGCGGCACGCGATGCACTCACGGGAGTGATCACTCACCAGCAGAGCGCGGGCTTCCGGCAGCTCGCCGGCAACGAGGGCCGGGATCTCGCGCTGGAAATCGTCGCACGAGCGCAGCGGTGACTGAACCGCTTGAGCGCCTGCGATCTTCTGCCACACGCGGTCGGTGATCTTCCGTTCGTTCTCGGCGTCGAGGCTCTGGGATGCGATTTCGGCCGCTGCGCGGTCGAGGATTTCGTCAGTGTCGCGGGTGTTGTCGGTCATTGGAGTCCTCCCATGAACGGGGCCATTTCGGTCTTGAGTCGTGTCCGCGCCCGATGCAGGGTGACGGCCACGGTCCCGGGGGTTGTGCCGAGGTGCTCGGCGATCTCGTCGTTGTCGAGGCCTTCGAAGTAGCGCAAGGCGAAAATCTCCGCGCCGCGCCGGCTGAGTTTGGTGAGGGCTCGGCGAAGGTGTTCGTGGAGTTCACGACCGAGGTGCAGGCGATCCGGCGCCGGGGCGGCATCACGGTGCACGTTGTCGTCGCTCACTTCAAGTGAGACGCCCGATCGCACGTATCGCGACTGGACGATGTCGAGGGCGGCGTTGGTCGCGGCCCGTCTCAGGTAGGCGCCCGATCCGGTCGTGAAATCCGGCGATTCGGGACGCCTCGCGAGACGGGCGAACACGGTCTGAAGCACGTCTTCCGCATCGGATGCGTTCCCCGTCACGCGGTAGGCGGCCTGGAGGACTGTTCGCCCGTGTTTGCGGTAGATGGCTTCGAGCCACCCGCCCGGGTCCGTTTGTTGGTTGGCGAGAGCTGCTTCCACTGATGCCTCCTGACCTTCGTCGTCAACCATGAAACGGTCCTCCGGCCCCTACATTAACCAATAAAAACCAAAAGATGTGCCGCATTCTGCCTTGCGCCGCTTTTCGTCGGCGTGGCATAGTGCTGGCGAACGCACAAGCGGGGAGGATCATGCGCGATCATATCGTCGAGCTCGAGGCCGACCATCCGGGTTTCAGCGACCCAGACTACCGTCGCCGCAGGGATGAAATCGCCCTTCTCGCACCTCCTTTGGGATCCGGCGAGCCGCCAAGGAGGGCCGAGTATTTGGAGTCTGAGAGAGAGACCTGGTCAACGGTGTTCGAAAAGCTGACAGCGTTGTACCCCACCCACGCCTGCCGCGAATTTCTCGAGGTCTCCGGCGCCATCGGCTACGCTGGTGATGAGGTGCCCCAACTGGCAGATGTGAGCGCCTTTCTCACCGAACGAACGGGCTTTGCGCTGCAGCCGGTGGCGGGGTTGGTGTCGGCACGCGAGTTCCTGGGCGCTCTGTCGCGGCGGGTCTTTTGCGCGACCCAGTACATCCGCCACCACTCCGAGCCCCTTTACACACCCGAACCGGACATCGTCCACGAACTCATGGGACATGCGCCCATGCTCGCCATCCCCGAGTTCGCCGATCTGTCGCAGAAGATCGGAGAGGGGTCGTTGACGGCGAACGACGAACAGGTGGAGCAGCTCGCGACCCTCTACTGGTTCACCATCGAGTACGGTGTGTTGAAGCAAGGCGGCAAACTGCGGGCCTACGGAGCCGGGCTACTGTCAAGCTTTGGTGAGCTCGAGCACGCTCTTTCGGGGGCGGTCGAGATCCGGCCATTCGATCCCAGGAAGGCCAAGGACACGGCCTACCCGATCACTTCCTACCAGCCGTTGCTGTGGAGCGTCGACTCGATCGGCGAGGCCTTTGACCGCATGGATGAGTTCGTACGGTCGATGTAAGACTGGGAGAGGGCCTCAGACCGCGAAGAATCCCCCGACCTGCGACGTGTCGAGATAGACGACGCCGTCCTCGACCACGATCGGCAGCGGCCGCAGGTGCGAGCCCTCGCAGGGACCGCCCACGCACAGCCCGTCCAGGGGCCGGTAACGGGCGCCGTGGGAATTGCACACGAGATAGGTCCGGGTCGGGTCCCAGAAGTCGCGCGGTTCGCGATCATCCAATTTCATCGGGAGGTGGCGACACTCGTTCTTGTAAGCCCGGATCTGGCCGTCATCCAACTTGAGGAGGATGCCCTCTTCCTCAAAAGGCCCCTCTTTGTAGGTAAAACAGAGGCCCTCCGACGAGATCTCGGTGAGTGGAGCGATTCGTTCCATGATCGGAAATCATAGACGATATAGAATCTCTCTGCATGCCCAAACTTGCCATCATCATTCCAACGCTCAATGAAGAGAATGCCATCGACACGTGCATCGACTCGATCGGCGCCCATACCGATGTCGAGGTCGTCGTATCGGACGGCGGCAGCACCGACGGAACCATCCAGCGGGCCGTTGCTCGAGGGACGACGGTGGTCGAGGGGCCGGTAGGTCGGGGGGGGCAGCTCAACCGCGGAGCTGCGGCGGCCACAACTGAGCTGCTGCTCTTTCTCCACGCCGATTGTCGTTTGCCGCGCGGTTGGCACGATGCCCTGACACACGTTCTCGCGGACCCGACAGTCTCTTTGGCGTGCTTTTGGCTGCGTACGGAATTGCCGGGCCAACAGGTTTCGTCAGCGGTGAGCGGGCTGTGGATGCGAACGCTCGATCTCCGCGCGCGGGGAGGACGGTTGCCATACGGAGATCAGGGATTTGGCGTCCGCCGCGAGGTGTTCGATCGCATTGGCGGATTCCCCGACATTCCGTTGATGGAAGACCTCGTTTTTGCCCGTGGCTGCCGCCGGGTGGGTAGGATCTGCAGGGTGCCGCTGGAAATTCGGACGGAGGCGCGACGCACAGCGAGGTACCCCGTTCGAGCGCGCCTCATGATGCTCACTTTTCCCTCGCTCTTCAGCCTCGGTGTCTCACCCGTGACGCTCGCCCGGTGGTACGGGAGTGCTCGGTGAAGGGCTCCGTCGTCGTCTTCGCTCGTGAACCGAGGCCGGGACGGGTCAAGACCCGACTGGCGGCGGCCGTCGGTGAGCGAGCAGCGGCGCGCCTTTACGCAGTGCTTCTCAAGCGGACCCTCGCAGTTGTTGCCGCCTCCCCATTCGATGCGGTGGTGTCGTTGGCGGAAGGACCGTCGGAGGAGTGGATCGGCGGCCTCGAGTTGCGCTGGGAGGTACAGCCCGAGAGCGATCTCGGCGGGCGTATGGAAGACGCCTTCAATCGACGGTTTGGTGAAGGCGCCGATCTGGTGATCATCGTCGGATCGGACTGCCCGCGTTTGCACGGCAGACATCTGCTTGCCGCCGCCGACGCCCTCGACCGCGCACCGGCGGTGCTGGGCCCATCAGCTGACGGTGGCTATTGGTTGGTGGCGCAGCGGCGGCCGGGGGTCGATCTGTGGACCGGCATGCCGTGGTCGAGCCCGGGCACCCTGGCGGCGACCAGGAAGAGGCTGGAGGAACTCGGCACACCGTGGGTCGAGCTCGACGAGCTCGACGATGTGGATACGGAAGATGACCTTCGAAACGCTCTCACCGATCCGATGGTCTCCTCTGAAATGCGCCGGCGGCTCCGGGACGCCCTCCACAGCTGAGCGACGGCCCTCGTGCGGCGGAGGTGCCATCTTTTGCATTGTTTGAACTTCAGGAAGCGGGCCGGATAGGCGCTTCGGGCAGACAATGCTAAAGGTGGCTCCTCGCGGGGAAGAAGCGCTGAAATGCGGGTTCACTCGAACGCCCGAAAAAGCCTCATAGTTCGCGTTCACCGGACGTGCCATTTGCGATCCCCTCGCCTTGACACGAGAGAGTGTTGCGGTCGCAAAGATCCTCTAAGGGGGCACTCACGGGCAATGCAACCGAGAGCATCGGGGTTTCAGATACTCACGTTTCAATGTTCAGCGCGAGTCGCGCAGGACCTCGATGAGTTCCCTCATGTCCGCCGGGACCGGGGCCTCGAACGCGACCTCTTCCCTGGTCACCGGGTGGGTGAAACCGAGACGCTGCGCGTGCAGGGCCTGGCGTGGAAAGGTCTTGCAGGTGTGCTGTACGGCCGGATCGGAGAGGTTGCGCCACTGCCGCCCCGAGTAGACGGGATCGCCAACCAGGGCGTGTCCGGTGTGCGCCATGTGGACGCGGATCTGGTGGGTTCGCCCGGTCACCAGCCGGCAACTGA
>JASJGQ010000283.1:0-5559 GCA_033791425.1 Acidobacteriota bacterium | reverse complement strand
GCGCTGACCGTCTCGGGCCCGATCCACGGACCGGCCTTGAGGATGGGACTGAGACCGCCGGCGTGGTTCCAGTAGCCACCGGCCTCGTCCAGCCGTCGGCGTTCGTCCGAGGTGTAGGGGGCATCGTTCATGTGAAGGTGGGCGTAGAGCTCGAGAAAGGCATCTTCGAGCTCCTCGGCCCCACCCGTCATGACGACAGACTCGAGGCCCCGTCTGAGTTCCAGGAAGCGCGGAAATAAAGTCGCGCAATCTGGAGGGTCGGGGAGGATCAGGAAGAGCAGAATCAGTCGCGCGAGACGGTCGGCCTCTCCGGGATCACGCCCCGAGGCGGCGAGGCGGCGCGCCAATTCGAGTTCGGCCGCAGTGTTGAAGTCGTCGACCATGCCTAGTTTGTACCACGTTCACACTGGCGTTGCCCGTCATCGAACAGACTGTGACGTCGAATCGACGACTCTCCGATCTCAATCCACTCGAATCGACCGTGTGGCGAGGAGCGAAAAGACCGCGCCAAAGGCGGCAAGGGCCAGCAGTTCGGGCCCGAGGTCCGTGAGGTCCCGGCCAAAGGAGATCATCCCGTGGAGGCCCCTCATCGCCCAACCCGAGGGAATCGTCAGGGAAACGATCTTGAGCGGCTTCGACACGATTTCGATGGGCCACCAGCAGCCGCCGAAGGCTGCCATCGCCATGGTTGCCATGACGCCGATGTTGGCGGCGCGGTCGGGGTCCTTGAACCATCCTCCGACGGCGATACCGAGCGGGGCCACGACCAGCCCGTAGAGCAGCAAGAGCAGCCACATCTGGAATGGGCGGTCGCCGACCTGGACACCGAAGAGCTTGTTGGCGATGACACCGACGAGCACGAATACGGTGATCTGGGCGGCCGCGACAATCCACCGACCGCCGATCTTGCCGGCCACGATCTGTGTCTTCGTCACCGGAGCCGTGATCAGACGCCGAAGCTGGCCGTTGGCGCGCTCGGCCGAAATGGTGGCTGCGCCGTAGGTCAGAGCCACCAGCATGACGAACATGACGGCCATCCCGGGGATGGACTGTGCGAAGCCGTCGGGATGGGCCGTCGCCTTTCCTGCAAAACTGGATTCCACCGAGACCAGATCGTCGGAAACAACCACGTCGGTGAAGGCCTGACTCGAGACCGGGTCGGTTGACTCCACCCCCTGTGCTGCTTCGACGGTGCGGCCGATCAGACGGGTGATGGCAGTGAAGATGCGGGCCTGCACAACCAACGCTGCTTCTTCAGACGTACCGGGCTCCTTCTCCAGACGCAGCGTCTGCTGCTCGCCGGCCAGTACGCCTTCGCTGAAACCGGCGGGAATGACCAGCGTTCGCACGAGATCCTCGGAGGCTTCTCGCTCCCCGGGCGACAACTCCGTGATGGCGACGCCCTGGCCTGCAAGATCTTCGAGCAGATCGCGCGCTACCACGCCGCCGTCGTTGTCGACCACGGTCAGGCTGGCCTGGGCATCTGAGGGGTTGGAACTGCCACCGCCGGTGACGAGACCGAAAAAGGTCGCGAAGACCAGTGGAAGCAGAAACATCCACATCACCGCCCCGCGGTCGGCGAGGGTCCGGCGGAGATCGTGGAGGGCGATCGCAACAATCTTGCGCATCACACCACCCCCCGTGCCAACTTGCGTTGGAGCAGCAACGAACCGAAGACCATGCACAAACCGCCGACTCCGATCAGCACCGCGAGGTTGATGGCAATGTCAGCAAACCCTCCACCGCCGATCGTGAGCTTCGAAAAGCCGTCCACCGACCAGAAGACCGGGGTCGAGGCCGAGATCGGACGGAGGAAGGTCGGCATCTGCGAGATCGGGAAAAAGGCGCCGCCGAGCATCGACGACACCATGATGACGATGGTGGTCAGTGTGTCGCCCTGACGTTCGCTGTTGACGAAGCTGGTGATGAGCAACAGGACTCCGCTGGCCATGACAGCCGACGCCACGATCATGGCGGCCGCGGCGGGGGCGTACCCCCACTGAACTCCAGCCGCAATCCCGATGGCCACCAGGACGGCAAACCCCGCGGTGGTCACCAGGAGGACCGAGAGGCTCTTGCCGCGAACGTAGTCGGCGGTCGTGACCGGAGCGGTCAGGAGGTGGCGAACCAGTCCCTGCTCGCGGTCGCGGAGGATGTCGCGGGTCGCCGACTGCGCCAGAAAAAGGATGCCCATGACCGAAAAGCCCGGCAGGAAGTAGGCGAGGATATTGAACTCGGGCGCATCCTCATCTTTTGTCGCCTCGCTGAGGGTGAGGGTCTCGAGTTCGACCACCGGCGGCATCAGGAAGCGCTCGACACTCTTCAGTTTCTGGTTGAAACCGGTGCTCACCGACGCGACCGCGAGGTCTGTTGGAAATGTTTCACTGCCCACGAAACCGCCGATCGTCTCGAGTTCGCTCCGGAACACACGGGATCCCGCCGACAGCGCCACCGCGCCAATTCCGACGCCCTCGTCGACAACCTTCGGGAGAAACGTCTCGGATGGATTCTTGACGACGTCGATGGTGGTCGGCCGGCCCATCAGGTAATCGCTGGTGAAAGATTTCGGCAGGTGAATGAGCGCGGATGCTTCGCCGCGCTCCATCAGCTCGTCGCCCTCCTCACCGACCGGAATGACCTCGAGTCGTTGGTCCATCTCCGACGAACCGCCGGCGCCCTCGAGGAGTTTCGACAGCAGGCTCTCGTCCTCGTCAAAGAGCAGGACCTTGATCGAGATTTGGTCGGCGCCGCCGCCGCCGAAGACCAGGGCGAAGATCCCGGACAGCATGAGCGGGACCGCAAACAGCATTGCCGTGCGCACGGGGTTGCGAAGGTAGCGGATGAGGTCGCGGCGGACGATGGCGAGGGCCGCCATCAGTCGCGAAGCTCTTTGCCGGTGAGGCTGATGAAGACGCTCTGCAGGTTGGGTTGTTGGATCGAGACGTCGTCCACCTCGAGATTCGCTTCGAGGATCTTCGGCAGCACCGCCAGCAGCCCCGGTCCGTCGGCATCCACCGACAACACCGCCACTCCGTTGTCGGCCTTGAGCACCCGGACGCCGGCAACGGCATCGAGGCGCTCGCGGGCGACGTCATCGTCGAAGTCCCCGCTGAGCCGCAAAACCTCCGCTTCGCCGGCCAGCCGGGTGAGCTCGTCCAGGGTGCCGACAGTCAGTATCTTGCCGTGGTCGATGATGGCGATGCGGTCGCAGAGATCTTCTGCCTCGTCCATATAGTGGGTGGTGTAGAGGATGGTCGTGCCGGCAGCTGCGACCTCGCGAACCACCGCGAGAATATTGAGCCGCGCCTGCGGGTCGATGCCCACCGTGGGCTCGTCGAGCAAAAGGACCCGCGGTCGGTGGAGGAGACCCATACAGAGGTTGAGCCGCCGCTTCATGCCGCCCGAGAAACCCTTCACTTTTTCTGTTGCGCGATCGGAGAGGCCGACCCTGGTCAGCGCTTCATCCACCCTCGACCTCAGGTCGGCGCCCCGTAGCCCGTACAACGAGCCCCAGAAATTCAGGTTGTCGCGGCTGGTCATGTCTTCGTAGACGGCGATCTCCTGCGGCACGACGGCGAGGCCCTGCTTGACGGTCTTCGATTCGAGCCAGATGTCCTTGCCACCGATCAGAACGCGGCCGGCGTCCGGCTTCAGCACGCCACAGATCATGTTGATGGTCGTCGTCTTGCCGGCCCCGTTGGGGCCGAGGAGGCCGAAGATCTCACCCTCGCCGACGGTGAACGAGACATCGTCCACGGCCACCAGGGTGTTAAAGCTCTTACGCAGTCGCTCGACCTCGATCATGAAATCCTCCCTGTTGAACTATCTGAAGACATACTACCCGCACCCTCTTTCTTTTGTTCCCGATCATGCGCTAAACTTATGTGATGGTTTCATTTGTGCAGTCGACGCCGGCTCGAACCGGCCCCTTTCGGGTGGAGTGATCGGTGGAAGACGCGAAACGGATTCTTGCTGTCGCACTCGACGCTGAGACCCTCGATCGGATCGGTCCGGTCCTCAAACGAAGCACTTTGGCCATCGAAGCGGTTGCACAGGGGGAAGAGGCCGCGACTCGCGCAGTTCGCGAGCAGTTCCACCTCGTCATCTGCCGATATCCACTCCCTGATCTCAAGCTGCGGGAGTTCGTGGCCATCATTCACGGAGGCAACAGTTCGAGCAGGGACGCGTCACTGCTTCTGCTCACGATCCCTGAAATGATGACCGAGGCGAAAACGGGGGCCGAGGGCAGTCCTCATCTGGTCTTTTCGGGACAGGAACACCTCGGGGTCATCGGGCAGGGAGCCGCTCACCTCCTGCAGGTGGCTCCGCGATTCTCACCGAGGATCTCGGCTCGGGTCCGGGTCAGGATCGAGGACGAACAGGCGTTCAAGGGGTGGGTGGTGAACCTCTCGAAGACCGGGATGTTGGTGACCGACTCGCCGATGCTGTCGATCGGCAGCGACTGTGTCTTCGAGTTCACGCTGCCGAACGGCGATGCTGTTCGAGGTTCGGGCGTCGTGGCCCGCCACGCCGCGCCACGTCGCGAAAAGGTTACCGGGTTCGCGGTCCGCTTCCTCGATTTCGAGGAGAGCTGCCGGGAGTCTCTCGAGAGCTGGTGTGATTCAGGGGCCGTTTGATTTCTCTACGATCGCGCGCTGCGCGTCGCTCCTCAAGGATCGTGCCGACGTCGCCTGCGGGCCCTCGGGCTGTGTTGCCAGAAACTCGTCGAGCAGGGAGATAGCGCGGTCGAATTCCTGACGGTTGTAGAACTCGACCGCTGCGTTGTAGATCTCGACATAGTCGTTGTAGTCGAGGGTACGCTGCAGCTCGAGGATTTTGTTGTCGATCCATCGGTTCCGAGCGCCTGACGACCGGTCCGCGATGGCCCGGAGAAAGTCGATGGCGTCCGCGAGGTCGCCTGCGGCGAGCATTCGATTGAGCTGGTCGATCTCCTCTCCGGTCGGCGACATTCGAGGCTCTTCAGGAGGGGCGTATTCTTCGGGGTGGTCGATGACGTTCATGAGGTGTCGACAGGACCTGGTGATCGGTCCCTCTTCGGGCAGGTTCTCGAGAGCCTGTTCGAGGAGGGACCTGGCGGCCTGTAGATCGCCGCGCTCGTACTCCGCAAACGCCAGATCGTAGATTCGGGCCCCTTCGTTTTGGCTGATCGACATCCTGACGTCGGCGATACCCCGCGCGATAATCTGCGGTCGAGCCGCACGGTCGACGTCCTTTTCGGCGGCATCGATTCGAGCCGTCGCCGCGTCCGCATGGTTGTCGCTGAGGAGCCCTCGCGCACGGAGGAGATCATTGTGCAACAGCGCCATCCATGCCTCGCCGCGCGCCCCCGGGTTGCGCAAAAGCGAGTCTTCGATGAGCCCGGCGGCCTGGTCGCGGCGGTCCAACCGCAGATAGAGCCGAAGCAGGCTTCGGGTGGCATCCTGGTTGGCCGGTTCGAGCCGGTGTGCCGTTTCGGCTGCGACGATCGCCGCAGGCGACGTTTCTCCCAGCTGCGAGTACAGGCGAGACAGGGCGACCCAGGCCGGCGCAAACGAAGGT
>JASJGQ010000282.1:0-12573 GCA_033791425.1 Acidobacteriota bacterium | reverse complement strand
GCTGCCCGGATCGATTTCGCGACCGCCAAACGACTCGCCGATGAAGCCGCCGTGCAGGCGCTCGTTGAACCCATCTGCCTGTCGTGGTACGACCGCGACGCCGACCGTGAGAGCCCGGCCCACGCCAGCGAGTGCCACGGTGACTGCGAGATGCCCGGCTATGTCGAGTACGCCGTACCCCGGGGGGCCGAGCTCAAAGTGGTGGTAGGTGATGGCGATTTCGTCTTCTGTTACCGGCCCCTGGGAGAGTTCTCCGGGACATGACGGAAGGCTTTGGCGCGAGCGGCGGTTGCGATCAAGTGATGGACAGGGTTGTTTTGCTTGAAGAGGTGAGCCGCACCTACCGGCGCGGCGATGAGGAAGTGCATGCTCTGGCGGGGCTGTCGCTCGGCCTCGGGCCCGGAGAAATGGTGGCGCTGGTGGGCCCCTCCGGTTGCGGCAAATCGACTGCCCTCAATCTGGTGGCGGCGGTGGACCGGCCCGACTCCGGAACCGTCCGGGTGTGCGGTGTGGACGTCGGTTCGGCGCCAGAGGCGCATCTCGAGAAGCTCCGCCGGCGCTCGATCGGCATGGTCTTTCAGGCCTTCCATCTGGTGCCCCACCTGACGGTGGAGGAGAACATTTCGCTGCCGCTGGCGCTCGACCGCCGGCGCGACTCCGTGCGGGTCGAAGAGCTCCTGCGCCGAGTGGGCCTCGAGCACCGTCGGCGTCACTACCCGTCCGAGCTTTCCGGCGGCGAACAGCAACGCACCGCGGTGGCGCGTGCCCTGGTCCACCGTCCGCAGGTGGTGGTCGCCGACGAGCCCACCGGCAACCTGGACTCCAAAACCGGGGCGGCGGTGATCGAGCTTCTCGCCGAGTTGCGCCGCGAGGAAGGGGCGGCGCTGGTGCTGGCCACCCACGACGGCGCGGTGGCGTCGCTGGCGGATCGAGTGCTCGAGCTCGCCGATGGCCGGATGGTGGGATGAGTGTCGCCGATCGTCGGATGACGGTTTCCCCGCAATGATCTTTCGTGCGCTCTTCCTGCGCCCCCTGCTTCGCCAACCGTGGCGATTCGCCGTCACGGTCCTCGGAGTGGCGGCCGGAGTGGCGGCGGTCGTGTCGACGGTTGCCGCCAGCCGGGCCGCGGTGGCTTCTTTTGCCGAGGGGGTCGAGGAGGTGGCCGGAGCGGCCAGGTTCGAGGTGACCCGGCCCGGTGGGCTGCCGGAGAGTCTGCTGGCGAACCTCCGTCCGATCACCGACCACGCCATCGTGGTGCCGGTGGTGGAGGAGAGCGTTCTGCTGATCGAGCTCGGCGACGGGGTCAGGCTGCTGGGGGTCGATTTTCTACTCGACGCTGAGGTGCGGCCGGTGCTCGATCGAGGGACCGCCCGGTCGTCACTGGATTCGGTGTTGCTGGGTTTCGGCGCAGTCATCTCGCGGGCCCTGGCGAATCAACTGCAGGTGACCCTGGGCGACACGCTCACGGTGTCCGCCAACGGCCGGCCCGGCGCGATCGAGGTCGCTGGGATCTTTGACGGTGGAGAGCTCTCAGCGGTGTGGGAGCGGGTCATCTTGATGGATGTGGCAGCCGCGCAGGAGCTGTTGGGACGAGTGGGCCGGCTCGACCGCATCGAGCTCGTGCCCCGCAGCGGTGCCGATCTGGATCTGCTGCAGGCTCGTGCGGCGGAACTGCTGCCGTCGGATGTGAGTGTGGCGGAGCCGTCCGAGCGACGGCGATTCGCCGAGCAGATGCTGGCGTCTTTACGTTTCAACCTGGTCGCTCTGTCGGCCATTTCGGTGCTGGTGGGGGGCGTCCTGGTGGCCACCACCCTCGCCACCTCGGTGGTTCAAAGGCGATTCGTGGTTTCGCTTTTGCGGTCGATGGGGGCGTCGCGCGCCCGGGTGGCCTCGGTGGTGCTGGCCGAGGCGACGGCCATCGGCCTGGTGGGAGGCGCCCTCGGTGTGATCGTTGGGTTCCTGGGCGCGCGGGTCGCGTTGGCCAGCGTCAGATTCACTGTTGCTTCGGTGGTGCGCGGCATCCCCGCATCCGAGATCCGGTTCGAGCCCGGTTTGGCCCTCCTCGGGGTGGCGCTGGCGGTTGCCACGGCCCTGGCTGCTTCGGTTTTGCCGTTGCTCGAAGTGGCCTCGACCCCACCGCTGCAGGGGCTGCGTGCCGCGGTGCCGCGGAGGCTGGATCGCTCAGCTCGATGGCGGACAATCGGGCTATTGCTCGCCACGGCGGTGGCCGTGGTCCTGTTGAGCCTGCTGCCGGCGTGGGGCGATCTCCCGGTGGCCGCACTGCTGGCCGCACTCCTGGTGATGGGTGCGCTCCTGGCGGGCTCCGGGTTGCTGCTCGACCTGCTCTCTCGGATCGGCCACGGTCCGGTTCTTCGCCTACCGTCGGTGGCCATGCGTCTGGCGGCAGCAGCGCTTTCGGCGAGCCGGCGGCGCGCCGCCTGGGCCGCGGGCGCGGTGGCGGTGGCGGTGGCGCTGGCGGTGGCCATCGCCACCATGGTGACGTCGTTCCGGACCACCGTGGAGCACTGGACAGAGGCCGGAATGCGCGCCGATGTCTGGGTGCGGCCAATGGCCGCCTCGACCGGAGTGTGGGTCGGTCATCTGGACCCCGAAGTCGTGGCTGTTGCCGAAGCGATCTTCGGACCGGAAGTTGTGGATCCCTTCTACTCGGTCAACGTCGAATACGAAGGCCGCCCGGTCGCTTTTGCCGGGGCCGCGTTCGACGTGGTCCAACACTTCGGCAGCGTCCCGTTTCCGGGTCGCGACTCTGCCGCGGTCTTTGCCGAGGCGTATCAACGTCGGGGCGCTGTGGTCAACGAGCCCTTTGCCAACCGATTCGGCATCCGCGAGGGCGACAGGGTGCGTATCGAGCTTCCGGGCGGCACGTTGGAGCGCGAGGTCGTCGGTGTCTTCACCGACTACTCGCGGTCGCACGGGCTGGTCGTGGTCGACCGCACGGACTTCCTGGTGCACTTCCCCGATCGCGGGCCCGAGGACATGGCCCTGTTTCTGCCGCCGGGCAGCGACCCCGAGGCCGCCCGAGAACGCCTGCTCGAGGCCATGCGGGGCCGCTTCCTGGTCGAGGCGCTGGTCAACCGCGAGCTTCGGTCGGCGGTGCTTCGGGCCTTCGAGCGCACCTTTGCCATCACCACCGCCATGTATCTGGTAGCGGCTGTCGTGTCGGTGGTGGCGATCGTCACCGTGCTCTTCACCCTGGTCGGCGAACGCCGCGGCGAGCTCGCCACGGTGCGTGCGCTGGGCGGCTCGCGTTCCCTGGTCATGCGGATGGTGGTGGCGGAGGCCGGTCTGCTTGGCGTCGCCGCGGCCGGTCAGGGCACGGTGGCCGGGCTCGTGGTCGGAGTGATCCTGGTCAAGGTGGTCAATCTGCAGAGTTTCGGCTGGTCGTTGGAGCTGGTGCTGCCGTGGTCGACCCTGGTGCCGTTGGCGGGGTGGGTAGTCTTCGCCTGCCTGCTGGCCGGTCTCGCTCCGGCGCTGGCGGCGTCGCGGCTGCAGCCGGCCGAGGTCCTGCGAGAGGAGGGCTGACCGCCGATGAGGCGTGTTTTGTTTTTCATCTTGGTGAGTCTCTTTGCCGCCAGCTGCGCTGCTGCTGGGGACTGGCTCGAGGTCGCCGGCCCGCCCGAGCTCGTCTTCCCCCGGGACCACGGCGCCCACCCCGACTACCGGACCGAGTGGTGGTACGTGACCGGGCTGGTCGATGCCGACGACGGCCGCCGTTTCGGCTTCCAGGTGACCTTCTTCCGCCAGGGCCTCGACCCGTCCGAACCGGAAACAGGAAGCTCGCGGCTGCGCGCGCGGCAGATCGTTGCGGCGCATCTCGCCGTGGCGGACATCTCGAACCAGCGCTTCCACCATGCGGAGCGCCTGCGCCGGAGTGTCGGTGGTCTCGCCGGATTTTCCGATACCGGGCTCGATGTGTGGCTGGACGACTGGGAGATGAAAACCGACGAGGCCGGCGTGGTCTCGGTTCAGGCGCGGGATGCGGCCACTGGCGTTGGTGTGGACTTCGAATTGCGACCGCAGCGCGAGTTGGTTCTGCACGGGGATCGCGGCTACTCGCGCAAAGGCGCCGACGAGGGAAACGCTTCTGCGTATGTGAGCTGGACGCGCCTCGCCGTGGAGGGCCAACTCGAGGTAGAGGGTTCGTTGCTGAAGATCGACGGCACGGCGTGGTTCGACCACGAGTGGGGCACCTCCCAGCTCGGCGAGGGGGTGGCGGGTTGGGACTGGTTCAGCCTCCGCCTTGACGACGGCCGCGATCTCATGGTCTACCGGTTGCGCCGTGCCGATGGCTCCGCCGACCCGCGCTCCTCGGGCACCCTGGTCGGTCCCAATGGCGGGGTTCAGCGCCTCGATCGTGACGGCGTCGAGTTGGAGGTCCTGGGTTGGTGGCAGAGCCCGGCGACCGGCGCCCGCTACCCCGTACGATGGCGACTGCGCGTTCCAGATGCGGGCATCGACCTTGAAATCAGTTCGCTGTTGACAGCGTCCGAGCTCGACGGCAGCGCCACAACCGGCGTCGTCTATTGGGAAGGACCCGTGACGGCGATTGGCTCGACGCGGGGCGAGGGCTACGTCGAGATGACCGGATATGCAGGAACCCTCGAGGACAGATTCTGAGGGCTTCCGGCGAGGATGCCTCACATCTTGACCACCGGACTGAGACCGGTCATGATTCGGCCACATGAGCCCGTCACCTCCCAACAACCAGGTACTCATCGACGACCCGGCAGGCCGGGTCCGTGGGGCCGATATCGTAGGGCCGGTCGCGCTGGTGGTGGCCCATCCCGGCCACGAGTTGATGGCATTCGGGTGGTTGGCGACGCTCCAGCCGTTGGTGTTCGTAGTGACGGACGGTTCCGGAAGAAATGCCGACCCACGGATTGAAGCGTCCGGCGTTTTGTTGGACCGCGGTCTGGGAACTCGAGCCTCCGTTTTCGGACGGTGGACGGATCGCGAGCTGTATAAGGCGCTGTTCGAGGGTCGCTTCGATCCCTTCCTTGAACTGTTCGAAGAGCTTGTCGATACGTGGTGCAGCCTGGGCGTGCGAACAGCGATCTGCGACGCATACGAAGGCCGCATACTCATGCACGACGTGGTTCAGATCGTCGCGTCTGCTGCGGTGGCAGCGTGTCGGGGGCGGGGCGCCGAGGTGGATCTGTTGGAGATGCCGATCTATCTCGGGCCGGGCGATGCTCGCCCCGGCAACCCGCAGGAGGCTGCGGCATTCGCGGCATCCGATGAGACCCTGAAGCGGAAGATCGAGGCCGCCAGGGCCTACGGGTCGACCGTGGTTCGTCATGAGGTCGATGAGTTTCTCCGGCTGCGCAGTGCAGAAGCCTTCCGGGTTGAGACGCTCTACCACTCGATCCGAAGGACACCGGTCGAGCTGGGGCTGGAACCACAGCCGGCATGGGAGGCCCACGGCGAACGGCTGATGGAAGAGGGGGTCTACGACCGCGTCATCCGGCTGCGGGATCACCTCGTTCCTCTAGCGAGGGCGCTAGAACGCCCGCTCGGGTCGACCGGTACAGCACAGTCGGTGAATCCGTGAGAATTCTCATCACCAACAACACGCTGGCCGAACGCGCGGGCACTGAAGTCTACGTGCGGGATCTCGCCCTCGCCCTCCTCGCCCGCGGGCACCGGCCCGTGGTCTACAGCCAGATCCTGGGGGAGGTGGCGCACGAACTGGAAGCGGCCACCGTACCAGTGGTGGACGATCTCTCCCGGATCACCGAACCGCCCCAGATCATTCACGGCCATCACCACCTCGAAACGATGACCGCCCTCTCGCATTTCCCTGCCGTGCCCGCCGTATTCGTCTGTCATGGGTGGGCGCCGTGGCAGGAGGCGCCCCCCGTCCACCCGCGAATCGTGCGCTACATCGCGGTCGATGAGTTGTGCCGGGAGCGGATCGTGGACGAGGCAGGTGTTCACCCGGACAAGATCGAAATCATTCTGAATTTCGTGGATCTCGACCTTTTTCGTCCCCGGCAGCGCTTGCCTGATGCGCCCGGACGGGCACTCTTGTACTCGAACCATGCGGGCTCGGGGAGGATAGCGGAGGAGATCGAACGGGCTTGTTTGAAGGCGGGGGTGGATCTTGACGTGGTCGGTTTGGCGTCCGGCAACCCGACCGCCTCCCCACAGACTCTGCTCCCGAAATACGACCTCGTATTCGCCAAGGCCCGGGCGGCGCTCGAGGCGATAGCCGTTGGGTGTGCGGTCATTTTGTGTGACGTTCCGGGATTGGGGCCGCTGGTGGACACAGAGAACTTCGATCGATTGCGACCCCTCAATTTCGGTCTCCAGGCGCTTTCATCTCCGCTGACAGCGGACGCCATCGGAGCGCAATTGGCCCGCTACGATCGCAATGAAGCCGCTGCGGTCAGCGCCCGCGTACGGAGTGAAGCGAGCTTGTCGGACACGGTCGAGCGCCTGATCGCCCTGTACCGATCATGTGCCGGGAGCCGGACCCTCCCAGCGCAGGACGAGGGGCGGGCGGCGGCCGACTATATTCGGACTCTTGCACCGAGAATCAAGGAGAACGATCTTTTCCATCTCCGGGTCGCGGAGGCGGCCGAGGTTGCGGATCATTGGCGTCGTCGCGCCGAGGCTGCGGCGGAGGATCTGGCCCGACTCGAAAGCGAACACGAGGATGAGCAAAACGCCGCCGGAGCTCGCATCAAGGACCCCGCTGCAGAGAACCGAGTGCTCGGCCGGTCGCGCGATCAGCTTGAAAAGCGCGCGGCGGCCCTCGAGTCGGAAAGCTCCACGCTCCGTGATCAGCTCGGTCGTGCTTATGGAACGCTGACTTGGCGAGTTCGTGAGCGCGTGCTCGCGACGCGTTCCGGCCGGATCCTCCGCCGGGTGATCGGGCGTTTCCGCTAGGAGACAACGGGACGACGTTTGAACGTTCAAACGATCGAACGTTTTCCTACACCCGGTTGCGCAACATCAGCTCCCGGGGGTGCGGCTCGAGGTAGAGCTGGCCCTCCAGATAGTCGATACCGTGCCTGGCCACGTGGTGGCGCAACAGGGTGAGGGGCACCACCAGCGGCACCGTCTCGTTGCGGTAGTCCTCGATCAGGGCCAGAAGCTCCTGTTTCTCCGCCGGTTCGAGGACCCGCTTGAGGTATCCGAAGGCATGGTAGAGCACATTGGCGTGGCGTTTGCGGGTGGCGCGGGTTTGCAACACCGTGTGGAACTCTTCTTCATAGGATCGGAAAAGTTCGTCATCGGGGATCGAACCGGCCGAGGCGACGATCCGTCCCAGCCGTCGGTAACCGGCCTCGTTGTGGGCCCGGAGCACAAGCTTGTGGGCGGTGTGGAACTCCACCAGGCGGCGACGCGACAGCCCGCGCCGGACCAGGGTTCGCCAGCGGTGGCGGCAGAAGACATGTTCGATGAAACGTTCGCGGAGGTGGGGGTCGTTGAGCCGCCCCTCCTCCTCGACCGGCAGGTTGGGCCATTTCTCGAGCAGCACGCGGGCAAAGATTCCGACACCATCCTTGGACGGCATGCCGCCTTTCCCGAAGACCTTGACCCGCTCCATGCCGCAGCTCGGGGACGCACGCTTCAGGATGTAGCCGTCGAGATCTTTGGCCATCAGCTCGTCGACCTTGGTGTGGGAGTAGGTCTCCATCTTCTCGGTCAGGTCGTCACCCGACTTCGGTTCAACGAGCCGCGGGCCGACCTCCCCCTGGATGAGACGGATCGTGGGTCGTGGCACCCCGAGACCGATGTCGAGCTCCGGGCACACCGGCACCCAGTCAAACCACTCTCCGAGAATGTCGGTGAGATAGCGGTCGCGTTTGTGGCCGCCGTCGAAACGGACCTTGGCGCCGAGCAGGCAGGACGAGATGCCGAGCCGGATCGGTTCGTCGTCGTGCCAGGGACGCCACGAAGGCTCAGGTCGTGCGGGTTGGTTCATGCCGCCATCATGGCACGAATCGCGGTGGTCCCCTTACTCGGGCAGCGCTCGAGACCTTGCTCGACGTCATTCAGACAGAGTTTGATTCTTCTGAGACAGGATTCAGAAAGACCAATGCTTTCTCGCTCCATCGAGGCGGTACCAGGTGTGACGGAGGGATCACGACCATCGAAGTCATCGGCCTGGCTGCGCCGGAGGCTGCGACGTTCCTCGCTGAGAAACACCGCCTCGATTGCCGGCCCATCATGAGCCACGGGCTCAACGGCCTCCGGATTTCGCTGTCGGTTTTCAACACCGGAGATCAGGTGGACCTACTGGTTGCCGCGCTGCGGGAGCTCGCTGTGGTGAGCTCACCGTGACTGCTTGACGATCGTCCCCATCCGACACGGTCCTCGAGCAGCCGGGCTGCGGCAAGGGCGAGGATCCCCGTAGCAAGCCCTGCGATGATGTCGGTCAGCCAGTGGATACCGAGCACCGCGGTTGAGGCGATCACCAGTAGGCCCAACCACAGCGCCGCCCAGCGGTAGCGCAGTCGTTCGGTGAAGCACAGACCCACCACCACGGTGGTCAGCGAGACGTGGAAGCTCGGAAAACAGTTGTCGAGCCCGGAGAACGGGCGAAAGATCTCGATCAGCTGGGGCGCCCACAGGTCCGACAACAAGATCGCCCCCGAGTCCGGCCACGCCCACCGTTCGGGGACCGGGAAGAAGAGGAAGAACGGCAGGCTGACGGCATAGTCGATGGCGATCGCCAGGGCGAAGATTCGGAAGGGGCGCGGGTTGGCTCGACGTGCCAGCCCCCAGCCGGTGCCCAGCACCAGCAGCAAGAGCACGAAGAAGTATGCGATCGAGTAGCCGTAGACCACCAGCGGCGAGGCCGCTTCCCAACCCGAGAAGGTGATGCCGCCCTCGAAGAAATGGGCCGCGCGAGCGAGTTGAAATCCCAACTCGCGGCCGATTCCGGAGTGCTGGCGGACCGCGGTCTCGATCGTCGTTTCGACGAGGTTGACCAGAAAGACTCCCGCCAGAAGAAGCAGCGGCACGCGGTGGCGAATGAACGCAGCCCGTGCCCGGTTGGCCACGCTCGGCCCTCCGGGGCCCGCACCGGGTAATCGTGCGGCGAGGGCCGCGTCGGCCGCCGACCCTCCCGACGAATACTGGCGCTTGAGAATGCGGAGTTGTTCATAGAGGCTCTCGACCGACTGGAGGCGTTCAGCCGGGTCCTTCTCGAGGCACAGACCGATCGCGAGCTCGAGGTGCTCGGGGATGTCGTGACGTCCTGACGAGATCGATCGCGGTTGGTTTCGTAGGATCGACGCCATCACCGCGGCCGGATTGCGGCCCTTGAATGGCCGCTCGCCGGTCAGCATCTCATACAGGATGATGCCGAGGGAGAAGAGATCGGAGCGGCCGTCGATGTGGCTTCCCGTCACGTGTTCGGGCGACATGTAGGGGATGGTCCCGATCAGCATGCCGTCGCTGGTCAGGCGATCGTCCTCCGGCGGTGGAGCGTCGATCAGGGTTGCGCCTTCGAAGTCCGTGTTTCGCCTCTCGTCCATCAGCTTGGCAAGCCCGAAATCGAGTACCTTGACCCGGCCCGTCTGGGTGATCATGACGTTGTCGGGTTTAAGGTCGCGGTGGGTGATGCCGGCGGCGTGGGCGGTGGCGACGGCTTCGGTGAGCTGGGCGGCGATCCGGAGAAACTCGTCGAAAGCAAGCCCGCCGTGCGGAATCACCTCGCGCAGGGTGCGCCCTTCGACCAGCTCCATGGCCAGGAAGTGAATGCCGTCGACTTCCTCGACACCGTGGATGGTGACGATGTTGGGGTGGTTCATGGCGGCTGCGGCTCGGGCTTCGGTGCGAAAGCGCTGGAGCCGCTCCTGATTGCTCACCGACTCGGGCGGCAGGACCTTGAGGGCCACTCTCCGATCGAGTCGAGTGTCGTGAGCGAGGAAGATCTCACCCATGGCGCCGCCGCCGATCCTTTCGAGCACCTTGTAGTGAGCCAGTTGCTGGCCGATCACGGGTGAGTTTCCACGAACAGTCACGAGAGCATGGTCTCCTCGTCCTCCCGCGCGCCGGAACCCCGGCGGCTGCGCAACGTCCACACTGCAGCTACGGCGGCCAACACGAGCAAAACGACGAGTGCTCCTGTGGCGATGCGGTGGAGGGTGTTTGGCGGCACCGCGCGCAGTTGATACACCCGAAACGACACGTTGCTCAGGGGATCGAGCTCAACGCCGTTCTCGCCCGCGCGACGGAAATCGTCGGCCTCGAGTTCGTGAACGAATGGGCTCGAGGCTCTGACCTGGGCCGGGAAAACGGGGCCCGCGCGAAAGCTGTTGCGTTCGGGGTCGAGCCAGGTGATCCGTTGCACGGGAACCTCGTCACCCGGCGGCAGCGCGAGGGTGGTGTCGCGAATGATGATCGGCTGGCGTCCGCTGAACGGCCAGACGTAGCGGATGCGATGGAGCCGGCCCTGCATGAGAGTGACGATGCGCTCGGTCAGGTCCTGGGCGTCGCGAAAGCTGATTGGAAAGACCTGGTCGTCGACGTCGGTGCCGGGGATCGTGCTCTGGAGGCGGGCGGCGCCATCGTGGATCCGGTCGATGGTCCAGACGTAGTCGATGTGCTCGTGAAAGTCCTCGTCGTAGAGCACGAACTCCATACCCGAAAGCCGCACCGCGTGTTTTGCGGATTGCAGCATTTCGCGAGTCGCCGCGCGGTCGCCGCCGGCGCTGCGGACATCCACGGTCACCGGGGCCGCCTGCTCCCGGGCCAGCCAGCGCAGGTGTGCCAGAGCGTTGCGCGCCTCCGGAGCATCGATGATGTCGCGCCACTGTCTGAAATCGCCCACCGCGATCTCGTCGGCAGGCATCTCCCGGATCGCTGCCCGCACCCGCTCCTTGAGCTCCGGCGGCGCCCATCGCGAGCACACGAGCAGATCGTTGGGAATCGCCGACGGCAGCCGAACGAACACCACCTCCCGTCCGAGGGCGAGATCCGCCGTGCTGGCCTCGCCCGACGTGAACCGGGTACGGGTACCGTCCCACACCGCCGCCAGATCGGCCTCGCCGCGCGCGACGGCACGCACCAACGCGCTCGATGAGTTCTCCGGGATCTGGGCGACGTCGATGGCAGCCAGCGATTCCGTTGGTTCATTCATGTGGAAAATGTGGTTGGCGCGGAAGTGGAGCGACGGCAGGAAGAAACTCGAGGTCGAGAATAGGCTGTGGTGGATAAATCGCAGACGCCGCGGCGACTCCGTGATCAGCGTGACCACGTCGGCGGGAGTCGGGTTCGGCGGCAGGTCCCCTCGACGGGCCACCAGGTAGGAGTTGTAGGTGGTGGTGCCGGTGGCATCGCTGATATAAGTTGCGAGGATCTCCATGTCGGCGCCGAGCATCTCCGAAACCACCTGCACGTAGGGCGTGGTTCGGGCCACGAAGACGCCCTCGTCGCGGTTCCAGGTGGCTAGTCGCTCAATGACCTGGCCGTACTCGAGCTCCTCGGGGGCGAACGAGAGTGCTGCGCGGCGTTCGAGATAGGCCTGGAGACGGCGGTCGGCTTCGCGGGTCTCGGTGTCGAGGGCGACTCCGATAAAGGCCACCCGGTCGTCCGCGACAACGGCCGGCCCACAGAGGACGCACGCGATGAAGCAGATCGCGAGGCGCCGGGCGCTGCGAGATGGTCGGCGACTGGAAGTCATGTCGGCTCAGGATACACCTCCCCAAGCTCATCCCTCATCTCATCCTGCAGGTGGTACCCTTCGGGGGTGAAACCTCCCCAACAGGGCCATCGCGAAGTCGAGCACACAGCCGACCTGAAGTTGGAGGTGTGGGGCCCGGACATGGCCGCGGTGCTCGAGGAGGCGGCGCGGGGCATGTATGAGCTGATGGCGGTCGAGGTCTCCGAGGATTCGCGTCGCCACCACCAGATGGAGGTTCAGGCCGACGATAGGGAACAGCTCATGGTCTCGTTCCTCGAAGAGCTGTTGTATCTCGCCGATTCCGAGGAACTGGCCTTCGACGGTTTCCTGCTCAAGGTTGACGACACCCAGTTGGTCGCACACCTCGAGGGTGGTTTCATGATCACGCGCAGCAGAGACATCAAAGCCGTCACCTTTCACAGCCTGAGAATCGGCAAGAGCGGGAGCGGTCTACGGACCCACGTCGTTTTTGACGTGTGAATTCAATCGATGGTTCAGCTGAGAGATCTCGTGAGGCGGGGCCCCTGGGAGTGGGAGATCCCGACCACCGTCCGCAGCGACATGCGGGTCCCGGTCAGGATCTTCGCCAGCCGCGAGCTGCTCGAGGCCATCAAGGGTGATGCCTCGTTGGAGCAGGCGGTCAACGCCGCCACCCTGCCCGGGGTCGTGGGCGAGGTGCTGGTCATGCCCGATGTCCACCAGGGTTACGGTTTTCCGATCGGCGGGGTGGCCGCGACCGAACTGCCCTCCGGGGTGATTTCTCCAGGGGCCATCGGCTACGACATCAATTGCGGCGTTCGCCTGTTGGCGTCGTCGGTAGCGTTCGACGAGGCGCAAGGGGCGATGAACGATCTCGCGTCAGCCCTCGACGCCGCCTGTCCGAGCGGCGTTGGCAAAGGTGGACGGCTGGC
>JASJGQ010000281.1:0-33133 GCA_033791425.1 Acidobacteriota bacterium | reverse complement strand
TCGACGCCGACCGTTCCCTGGCCCCGAATGACCTCGAGGTCGTTATAGGGTGAAATCCATACGTGGCCACCGGCACGGGCGAACGCATGGGCGTGCTCCTCCGCCTCGACGCAGTTGTCCCCCACCATCTCGAAAGGGACGCCGGTATCGCGGAGCAGGTCAACCTTGACCCGGGAGGCCGTCCGCGGGATGAAGAGCTTGCCCTGCAGATTGAACAGTTCCACAGCATGCGCAAAGGCCATACCGTGGTTGCCTGTTGACGCTGCGACCAGCAGACGGTTCGATTGATCCTCGGTCAGGGAAAGCACCTTGTTGATGACGCCGCGGAGTTTGAACGAACCGGTCTCCTGAAGGTTTTCCAGCTTGAGAAACACTTCGCACGCGGCCATCTCGGAAAGAACGGCCGATGCTCGGCACGAGGTCTTTCTGACGAATGGGGCGATGGCGCCCGCGGCGTTTTCGATCGATGCTCTCACCGGGAATCACCTTAGCCCATCGCGCCGCAGTTGCACAGCCGTCACAGGCTGACCCTCCTGATGTGTGCACCTCGTCACAAAACCACTGTTCAGGTACTGCGTACTATCAGGGACCAACGGTGACCCAATGAAAGGAGATCTCAACTCGTGAAGAAAATTGTCCTTGCGATTGTCCTCGTATTGGCCGCTACGGCGGCACCCGCCACGGCGACCGACAAAGGCTTCTATATCGGCGGCAGCATCGGCGGTTCGTCTCTCGACATCAACGACTTCGACACCGACCTCGGTGATCTGAGTTTTTCCGACGGCGACACCACCTACAAAATTTTTGCCGGCTACCGGATCTTGGATTTTCTTGCGGTGGAGGCGGGCTACGTCGATTTTGGAAATCCTTCCGACACCGTAGGGACTGTTGAGGACGACCCGATCAAGGTTGATATCGGCCTCACCGGTTGGGATGCCTTTGCCCTTGGTATCTTGCCGATCGGCCCGGTCGACGTCTTTGCCAAAATCGGGCTCATATCGTGGGACGCTGACATCCTTGCAACGTTGGGTGACCTCGTAGACGCTGATTCAGACAGCGGTACGGATGTCGCCTATGGCCTCGGTGTCGCGCTCAGGCTGGGTTCGTTCGCCGTTCGAATCGAAGGCGAACTGTTTGACGTCGATGGCGCCGACGACCTCTATATGCTGTCGGCCGGGGCCACTTTCACATTCTGAATTTCGAACAAACAACAAAACCCCGGAGCGCAAAGCGTTCCGGGGGTTTTTCGATTTGGTCTTCGTCAGTCCTTGGCGATTTCGAAAAGGGATTTCAAGGCGACCACCAGAACCGCCGCCGATATGAAGGTCACGACGTTATAGAGCACGGCGGTGACTGCGGTGCCGATCATCGGAATCGTCACGACCGACGTCGCTGAAAGCATCAATCCGATGGCGGCAAGCAGGAAGCCCTTGGTCTCTGAAGCCGTCACGTTCATGAACCCGACGACGAGACCCAGGACCGCCAGCACCCAGAACATCCAGGGCTCGGCAATCAAAAGCCCCGCGACAACGCAGATCACGAACCCCACGATAAAGGCCCATTTCCCCATGTTTCCCATGATTCTCTCCTCCAAAAAATATTATTCGACCAATGGTCTGAGCGGCATCATACCCTGGAATCTCGTAAAAACCTTAAAAAAAGGCCGCCGGACATCGTCCGGCGGCGACGGCTCGCGCCGTTTCCTATCGTTCGAATATCAGTCGGTGAGCTTGTTGAGGATGCTCCCGAGGTGATCCCACTGCGTCTTCGCCCAGTCTGCAGCGTCCTGGACCTTGCCACCCGCCTTGATGGCGGTGTTATAGCCGGCAACCCGGTCCCAGTCGACCGTGTTCCACCAGGCCTCGATGTAGTCCGGGCGTCGGTTCTGATAATTGAGGTAGTAGGCGTGTTCCCAGACATCGAGTCCGAGGATCGGAATCCCGGCACCGGTTGAAATCGGATTATCCTGGTTCGGAGTCTTCGTCACCAACAACTTGCCATCCGACCCGACACAGAGCCACGCCCAGCCGCTCCCGAAAGCGGTCATCCCAGCCTTCGAAAATTCGGTCTTGAAGGCATCAAACGAGCCAAAGGCGCTGTTGATTTCATCCGACAGACTTCCTGACGGTTGCCCTCCACCTTTGGGCTTCATGACTGTCCAGAAGAGCGAGTGGTTGACGTGTCCACCGCCATTGTTGCGGACCGCCATCCGAATGTCCTCGGGTATGGCGTTGAGATCGGCACTGAGCTCGATCGCGGTCTTGTCTGCAAGCTCCGGGTGTCCCTCGAGGGCAGCGTTGAGGTTGTTGACATAGGCCTGATGGTGTTTGCTGTGGTGGATGCCCATGGTCTTCGCGTCAATGTTCGGTTCGAGGGCATTGACGTCATAGGGCAGATCGGGAAGTTTGAAAGCCATTTTTCCTCCTGGATGGTCGTCGGATTATTGATGATATGTAATGAGTCGCAGTCGCAGACTCCATCTATGGAACCGGGCAGAACGGCGGACGATTCCCGCTCAATACACGAAAATCAGACTTTTGTGATCAAGGCCTTGACGCCAGCAGCGCCTCTGCGAGGTACTCGTACTGCGCAGGACTGTTGTAGAGCTGGGCCGAAACCCGGAGCAGGCGTTTCGGCGGAGAGGGCCACGGGATCACCGGGACCTCGATCGCCCACTCGCGGTACAAACCGTTCTGGAGGACGTCTCTGCTGAAGGCGTCCTTCTTTTCGCCGCCGGCAGAATCAGGAAGGGCAACGGTTGCCATACTGCCGATCATCGAGTTCGGACAGCCCGGCTCGACCCCGAGAGCTTCGCACAGCACGGTGCGCGCCTTCAGGGCCAGCGCCTGGTTTCGTTCCCGAACAACGGGCCATCCGCCCTCAACCATGCTTGAAAGCTCGGCGATGGCCGACGGCACGCTCAGCCAGGCGGAAGGGTCGCAGGTACCCGTCCAGTCGTGCTCGAGGTGAAACCGCGAACGCCTGGCGGTCGAGGCATTGGCGCCGTGGCTGATCACCAAAGGACGAACCGTCGTGCGAAGATCCTCTCGAACATACAGAAAGGCTGCTCCCTTTGGGGCACACAACCATTTGTGGCAGTTCCCCGTGTAATACGCGGCGCCGAGGCCTTCCACATCGAGATCCACCATGCCGGGTGCGTGAGCACCGTCCACCAGGACGTCCACGCCACTCAGCTGTGCCTCGCGAACCAGACTCGCGACCGGCAAGACAAGCCCGGTCTGGCTGGTCACGTGGTCGACAAGGAGAAGGCGGGTGCGGGCCGTCACCCGATCGAGGATCGCTTCCAGAACCTCGTCCTCACAACGCAGCGGAAAAGGTACCTCTGCAACTGTCACCGAGGCGCCAGCCGATGCAGCAACGGCTTCGAGGGCATTGCGGCACGCGTTGTACTCATGGTTGGTGGTCAGCAGTTCATCGCCAACCCGAAGATCGAGGCTGCGAAGGACGGTATTCACCCCGGTTGAGGCATTGGCGACAAACACCAGATCGTCAGACCGCGCCCCCACGAATTCGGCCAACGCCGCGCGGGCGCGGTCGATCATGACCTGGTACCGCCTCTCGAAGAACCGGACCGGCTCGGCCTCCAGCAGATCCCGAATTCTCAGCTGCTCGTCTCGCACGGTCCTGGGAACCGCACCGAACGAGCCGTGGTTGAGAAAGACGATCTCCGAATCGAGACCCCAGCGATCGATCAACGGTCCCGGTGCGGGGAGTGAGCGTTTCATGGCTGTCATTGTCGCCGATCCAGGTCTCTCATTCACTCGCCCCCTGGAGAAGGTTATGATGTGCCGGCGGCGCAACTGGTGCCGGATAGGGAGATCATATGGTCAATGCAATCGTCATGCTCAACGTCGAAAGCGCGAAGATCAACAGCGTGGCGGAACAGCTGGTCGAGCTCGACGGCGTGTCCGAAGTCTATTCGGTGGCCGGCCAGTACGACCTGGTGGTAATGATCCGGGCTCGTGACGACGAGCAGATCGCGACCCTCGTCACCGAGCAGCTGCTGCAGGTCGAGGGCCTGTTGTCCTCAGAAACCCTCATCGCCTTCCGGACCTTTTCGCGGCACGATCTCGACCGTCTCTTTTCAGTCGGCCTCGACTGATTTTAAAAGGGCCGCTCTACTCGGTCCAACCCGGTTCGAGTGCCGCCTGAATCGCCGCCTGAACGATCCCAAAGGCCGGGTTTACAGGGTCTATCAGTTCGAAATGGCCGGCGTCCGCGATCTCGATAACCTCGACCGTGTCACCCATCTGACGGGCAGCTTCGGCAAATGAGGTTGCCTGAGTCGCGGGAACAATCGGATCCAATTCGCCGATAACCAGAGTCTGCGTTATACCGAAAGGGACCATGGCGATGGGCGAACCGCGCTGCAGCCGGTCTGCGACATCGGATGGGTCGCCATCCAACAGTCCGGGCACCGCCGCGCCGCAGCCATCGGGCGACGAATAGGCCGCAAGATCGGGAATACCTGCCAGTGCCACGACGCCGTTCAAGGGCAATGGGACTTCACCGCGCAAAGGGTCCTCCCCATCCAACCACTTGCGTCCTGCGAGCCACAGTGCCAGGTGGCCGCCGGCGGAGTGGCCGACTGCGGCGACCCGGTCAAGGTCGAGATTGAACTCGGCCGCGAGAGTGGAAACATAGTCGGTCGCCGCTGCCACGTCGGCAAACGTCCCCGGCCAACCGCCTCCTTCATCGCCCACCCGACGGTACTCGATGCTCCAGGTCGCGACGCCTCCACCGGTCAGAGCGTCGGCGAAACCGGAGATATAGCCGAGGTCGTACTCCGCCAGCCAGCACCCACCGTGAATGACGATGACAACAGGATACGGGCCGTCGCCCGCGGGCAGGCGAAGCTCGCCAAACTGGAGCGGGTCGTCACCGTACGACAGTTGATGGTCGGCTGCGGGACGCGGCAGGGCAAGGGCGTCGGCCGCGGTCATCACGGTGATCTTCGCCCCGGTTGGGGCGCCGCAGGCCGCCGCCGCCAAAATGAGCCCGAAAAGTCCCCGAACCGTCGCACCCATGATGCCTCCATCTCGATCAGGTCACCCGCGCCCGCGCCCGATAGTCGGGGTGGTCCCAAGCCCGCGTCTCCATGATTCCTCGCAGCGCCGCAACCGCATCCCAGACATCGGCATGTCGGATATAGGCCGGAGCCAGACCGAAACGAAGGATGTCGGGGGCCCGAAAATCGCCGATCACATCTCCGGCGATGAGTGCTTGCATAATGGCGTAGCCGTCAGGGTGTCGATAGGAGACCTGGCTGCCTCTCCGCGAGGCTTCTTCAGGGGACACCAGTTCGAACCCGTAGCCGCCGCACTGCTGGTCGACGAGGGCCATGAACAGTTCCGTCAGCGCCACGGACTTTGCGCGGAGCCGTTCGACGCCGATCGCAGCGATCGTCTCAACGCCGCACTCGAGGGCCGCGAGGCTGAGAATGGGGGGAGTCCCAACCCGTAAGCGCTTGACCCCCGGCGCCGGCTTGTAGGTGGTATCGAAGTCGAATGCGGCAGCGTGCCCCATCCAACCCCACAAAGGTGTTTCCAGGGCCTCGTGATGTCGGCGGGCGACAAAAGCAAAGGCCGGCGCCCCGGGGCCTCCGTTGAGGTACTTGTAGCCGCACCCCACCGCGAGATCGGCGCCACAGGCGTCGAGATCGACCTCAACCGCCCCTGCGGAGTGAGCAAGATCCCACAGGACGAGCGCACCGGCCTCGTGAGCCGTCTTCGTGACCCTTTCCATGTCGTGCATCTCGCCCGACCTGAAATCGACGTGGGTGAGCATCAGCACTCCAACGTCGGCAGACAGGGCCTTTTCGATCCCGGTGGTGGGCACCAACCGCAGTTCGACACCGTCGCCCAGGAGAATCGCTAGTCCCTCGGCAACATACAGATCGGTGCCGAAGTTCTCGAGAGCTGACAGGATGACCCGACGACCGGGCCGCAGACGAAGAGCGGCGGCCAACAGCTTGAAAAGGTTGATCGAGGTGGAGTCGGCAACCATGACCTCGTCTGCCGTCGCCCCGATCAACGAAGCGATCTTGCCGGCCACCCGTTCCGGCAGGTCGATCCACCCGGCGTCGTTCCAACTGCGAACAAGACCTCTCCCCCACTCCCGCTGCACGACTTCGTCGATGCGCGTGACGGCGGCCGCCGGCAGCGGGCCCAGCGAATTTCCATCGAGATAGATGACGCCTTCCGGTAGGAGAAAACTCTCGCGGGAACCCCTGATCGGGTCCTTTTGATCGAGCTCGAGGGCATCACTTCGTGAGGTTGGCGTGTTCACCTCGCGTATTGTGCCACGGTCGAGGGTTCAACCGTCGACACCAGGGCCGGTACTGGCGATCCCCTGAATGGCGGATCGGGGTAGACTCTGAAAGATGGTGGTCCACAAGTCCTATTTGCGGCGTCGCGCTGAGGGCGGCCCTGGCAGCAGAGTCGCCGACGAGAACGGCTCGCGCGGCGGTCACCAGCTGCTGGGCTCACTTTTGGGAGTTCTTGGAATCGGGCGGGGCGACCGCCTGCCCGGTGAGCTCGATGATGTGCCGTTGCCCGACCTGCTCTCCCCCGGAACCGATTCGGGGCCCGATGTCGAGACTCTTCTCAATCTTCTCGAGCTCGCGTTTCTCGGTCGCGCGAGCGCCGGCGAAATCGACCGCGACCTCGACGCCATGACTGCCGGGACGACCGAGTGGGACGCCGACAATTTCGCGGATGATCTCTTCCTGGCCGATTTCGTAAAAAACTGCTTCGTCATCCGGTTCGAGAACACCAACTATTCCGCACACCGGGCATTCCTCGAGCGAGTGTTGGCCACACCACCAACCGACCTCGAGACCATCTCCTTCCGCCAGGCTATTCTTCGCGAGCTCGAAGGAAACGCTGATCTCCGGCGGGCGATTGACCAGCTTCTTGCAAAGGTTCTCCGGTTCCTCACCCTGCTTCGAGCGTCGCGGGACGACGCGCGGCTGGAGCCGACCCGTTTCCGATTCGACGTCCTGCGCGCCTTTCGTTCGGTGATCGATTTCATGGCTGCCGAGTTCGAGTTGTCCGGCTCCGGGCTGCAGCGGTTGTCATCGGTCGGGCAGCAGATCAAGAGTTCGAAGGCCTATGAAAAGATGGCCGCTCTCCTCGATCACCACGACGGCATGGCGTCGATCGAGTTGGCGGCCGTGGTCGGCGCCGACGGAAGGCTCCGACACCTCGAGATCCTGGGTGTTCGCGAACAGAAAACGAATCCGTTTTTTCGCCGCCCCCTGCGCCGGTGGTGGGACCGCCTGAGGATTATTTTCCGTCGCTACAGCCTCCAAGGCGGCGAGCTCGCCGAACGTATGGTGATGGGGGTGTTCCAGGAGGTGGCGCCGGCCATGGCGCGAGTCGTACAGTTGGTCTGCCACCTCGAGCTGTATGCCGCAACCCGGTCCTTTGCCACCCAGACACGAGATCGTGGCCTCGACGTGTGTCTCCCCGAACTTTCTGGAGGCGCGGTTCTCGAGGTGGACGGGCTTTTCAACCCGCTTCTTCTCAGCCTGACTCCGCGCCCTGTGCCCACGGATCTCTGCATGGCGGGACCGGCCCCGATCATGCTCATCACGGGACCGAACTCGGGTGGCAAGACCCGGCTGCTGCAAGCTGTGGGCATTTTGCAGGTCCTCGCCCAGTCCGGGCTCTACGCCCCCTGCGCGCGCGCGCGTCTGCCCCTGGTCAAGGGGCTCTTTGCCTCCATCGTCGAGTTCGATCGCGCGGATCAGGCCGAAGGCCGCCTCGGTACCGAAATGATGCGGTTGCGCACGCTTTTCGAGACCGTTCCGGACGGCTCGCTGATCCTCCTCGACGAGCTCTGTTCGGGCACCAATCCCTCCGAAGCGATCGAGATTGTCGACGTGGTGCTGCGCCTCCTGCGCCAGATCGACCCGATCGCATTCGTCACCAGTCACTTCCTCGACTTTGCGGACACCATGCAGCGCAGTCCGACGGTCGCCGACCTCGGCTTCCTTCAGGTGGAGGTCGACACCGACCGTGGCGCAACCTACCGATTTGTCCCGGGGGTTGCCACGACCTCACTTGCAGTCGGCACCGCGAGGCGGCTGGGCGTTGCCTTTGACGAACTCGAACGCGATCTCGAGAAAAGAAACAACTCCGGGTGACTTTCGCCTCAGCCGAGATCCATAAGCTGCCGAATGGCGATCAAACCGAACAGCACCAAAGCCAGAACCAGGGTTGCCGTTGCCGACACCCGGTTGCGCATTCGACCGACCAGATCTCGGCGTGAATTGAGCCACAAAAGGCTCGCCGCGAGCAACGGCATGAAGAGCCCGCCTGTCAGGGTATAGACCTTGATGATCCACAAGGGCCGGCCGAGGAAGAGCAGCGCCATCGGCGGTAAGGCAAGATAGAGGAGATAACCCCGGTAGGCGGTCCCTGTGGTATCGACAACGGCATCGAATCGCCCTTGCAGGGCGTTGACGAAATCGGCGAAAAGATAGGGCACGCCGTTCCACACTCCCAGGGTGCTGGTAAAGACCGCGCCCCAGACTCCGATCAGGAAAACCACGCCCGCGGCGTTCCCCGGCGCTGAACCGAACCGCGCCGCAGCAGCCTCACCGATGGCGTCGCCGCACGCCACCAGCCCCGAGCTCCCCGCTGGCATCCCGTCACCCCCGCTGAGAACCGTGGCCGCCAGAACCAGGATGGCCACGCCGAACAAACCGGTGAGCACATAACCCACGGCCAGGTCGATACGAACCGTGGCGAGCATCGACGGGTCGCTCCACCCCTTTTCGCGGATCCAGTAGCCGTAGGCCAGCAGGGTGACGCTGCCCCCGACACCACCCATCAGGCTCAAGGTGGCTGCTGCGGAGCCGGGAGGCAGCGATGGCACCAGCCCGCGGACCAGCAACCCGAGATCCGGGCCGACCAACACCACGCTGATCAACAGCGTCACCGTCATCAGACCGATCAGGATCTTCATGATCGACTCGAAGAAGCCGTAGCGCCCCAAGGCCACCAGAACCAGGGCCGCCAGCGAATGGATCACACCCCAGGCGGTGATGCTGAGCACTGGCCACAGGGCGTGGGCCGCCACACCGCACGCGCTCATCAGCCCCGCTGCGACGATAAAGCTCCATAGAACCAGGTAGACCAGGAAATAGCTCTTGAACGGCCACCCCAGGTGACGGCACCACCCCTCGAGCAGCGTCGTGCCGGTGGCCAACTGCCACCGCGCCACTCCTTCGTTGAGCCCGAATTTGAGCGAGGCGCCGACCACCACGACCCACAGCAACGCCATCCCGAAGTCTGCCCCTGCGAACATGGCCGCAAGGAGATCGCCGGCGCCGACCCCGGTGGCTGCGATGGCCAGCCCTGGCCCGATGATCCGCAGGACATTCCCGATTCGCCCTTGGGATGGTCTTTCGATCACGGCGCAAGCTTATCGCGATCGGTGTCGGGGGTTTCGTCGCTGGTCTGCCGGGTCTTCACCGAAGGCAGCGGGGGCGGCGCGCGCCGGTCGTCCAGCAGATGCATGATCGCGAGCCACGGGTGGCGAATGAGCATCCGAGGACCGGAAAAACGCATGATCTCGCGCATCTTTTCCCGGGGGTCCGGACGATAGCAGTGGATCGGACATTTGGCGCAACTCGGTTTGTCCGACCCGTAGGGACAGAGGTCCAGACGGCGGTCGGCATACGAGGCCAATTCCGAGCAGTCGCCACACAAGCCCCGTGTCCCGTGGTGGTGCGAACAGTAGAGCCCCACCATGGCACGAACCGTCTTGCGTTCCCGCCGCAGTCGTCGGTGTTCCTTCGTCACCTTCACATCTTTTATCAACACGCTGACCGCCGCATTGACTCCCGTCATCTCCAAATGGGAATCACCGGTATGATGAGAGAATGAAAAAGACGACATTCGACCATGTGGCCCGTGGGGCGGCGCTGCTCTGCATCTTCGTTTCAGCGGCGAGTGTCCCCGCCGGTGAGGTCCAACTGCCTGAGGGCATCGCGCTCGGTGAACGCGACGACGGCCGCAACCTGGTTCATATCGAGGTCGGGAGCGAGAGCGTCTTCGTCGACGCCCTCTTTTTCCCGCTGCACCAGGCTATCCAGAGGCCGAAATTCATGGTGCAAACCGGCGCCGGCGACGGCACCGTGTTCCCCGAGTCGCACATCTCGTTGGTTCCGGACGCGAGGGCCTCCTCCACTTCCAAGGCGCCGCAAACGTCTGTTACGGTCCGTTCCGGCTTTACGATGGCGCACGAAGAACGACAGGTGGTCATCTTGAACCTCGGACGGTGCGCCACCGCCGCCGACTCGGTGGTCTGGCTGCCGCACGAGAGGACTCTCATCACGGGTCGCCTCTGCGACCGCTCCGGCGTCGCCGCCACCTCCGATTCCGACACCGACGCGTGGCGACAGGCCCTGTACGATCTTCTCGACCTCGAGCCAACGACCGTCGTCCCCGGTCGGGGAGCGCCCGGAGGCCCGGAGCTCCTGGCAGGGCAACTCGATCGCTTGACCAATCTTCGCTCGCACATCGATTCGAGCCTTCGGGTCGGCGCGACGCAGGCTCAATCAGCTGCCTCATATGACGCACCGTGGTTCAAGGCGTGGCGGGCGGGGGCGGCCGACGAAGCGAAGTCTGCCTTTGAGGCCGTGTATGCCGAGGTCGGTGGCCTGCAGCCGCCGTGGCCCCTGATGGAAGACCGGAGGCTCCGCGAAGGGCCCTCGCCGACCCGCGACAGCCGAGGTTGGACGAAGCCGCGCAGGGTCCTGTGGCGAAATTCCTGGCCCGACCGACTGCCCATGCTGTCAATCGTCGCTCCCGGCGTTGAGATCGTCCCGTTCGATACCACCCAGGAGGCACTGGAGATGATCGACGGGGCCGACGCCCTGATCGGCACCGCCAACGGCGAGCTGCTGACCACGGGTGAAGGCCTGCGCTGGGTTCAGGTGGGTTCGGCTGGGGTCGAACGCTATCTGAAGATTCCGAAGCTGGCCTCCGGGGAGGTCCTGCTCACCAATGGCCAGCGGCTGGCTTCGCAGGTCATCGCCGAACACGTGATGGCTTTGACGCGCGCCCTCGCGCGCGGTCTCAACCGCGCGGTGGCGGCCCAAAATGAGGGCCAATGGCAACGCAGGGAAATCGGCGATTCGGCGCCGCTGACGTCACTTCGCGGCAAAACCATGCTCGTGGTCGGTCTCGGCGGTATCGGAACCGAAGTCGCCCGCCTCGCCGACGCAGCCGGGATGCGCGTCACCGCCATCCGCAACAGCCGCCGCAGCGGCCCGCCATTCGTCGCCAGCGTCGGTCTCGGGGACGACCTGCCGACTTACGCCAACGAAGCCGACGTCGTCGTCAACTGTCTTCCCATGACTCCCGACACCGCGGACGTTTTCGATGCAGGGTTGTTTGCCGTCATGAAACCGACGGCGTTCTTCATCAACGTCGGCCGCGGGGGCACTGTCGACACGGATGCTCTGGTGGCAGCCCTGGTGAACGGCCGGATCGCGGGCGCTGGTCTCGATGTCACCGATCCCGAACCTCTTCCAGAAAACCACCCATTGTGGAACGCTCCGAACCTGATCATCACACCACACTTCGCCGCGTGGTCCGACGACGATTCGAATCTGCGGTGGTTGCTGTACCGGGAGAATCTGCGCCGCTTCGCGGCTGGCGAAGAACTTCTGTCAGTGGTCGATCCCAAACAGGGGTACTAGCCTCAATACGTGTTCAATAGAGTCGGAATGTGCAGGCGGGACGCCCGCACCACAAATTCCAAGGTCAGCTTTGGAGTGCAACCGTTTCGGCTGCACATCGGACCGAACGGTATTGGGCCTCGAGAACTAGTTCCCGAGCTTTCTCTTGAGCACGGTCACGAAATCCTGCGCCGCCTTGTCCAGTGTCTCCTGATCCGGCGCTGCCGAGGGATCTTCGGGCACGCCCCTGACATACACGTTGACCTGGTCCTGGGTGTTGGCGACTTGATTGACTTCAAGCGCGATCCAAGGCGTCTGATCGTCCGCAGGCTTGGCCGCACGGATCACGCCATCGTCCCGGTTCGATGACTCGACAACGTATTCGAGGGTCTCCAACGAGAGCTGAATGCCTTCCCACACGCGGTCGGAGTTTTGAAAGAACTGGGCGGTCACCGTACCCGGTGGATTCTTCAGCGACGCACATCCCACCGCCATCACGACGGCCATCACCGCCACCAGTGTGTGCAACGGGACCCTTAGACCCCTGGTGGCGCAAGAGAAATTCCAACGGTCGATTCTCATATCGGCTCTCCTTTTCACTCTCGCATCACACCGGCAGCCAAGGTTCGTTCGGCCCCGGCGCCTCCGGCATTCAGAATACGGCAGAACGGCCATCACGCGAAACACCCGGAATTCCCCCGGAGATCTTGACTCTGGTCAATGCAGCAAAATGCGGGTCCGGCGACCATGGCGCGTGACCGGAAACAGGAGTAGGATTCTGCCTACCGAATCAAAAGGGAGACTGATCATGCGAAACGCTTTGATTGCCGGCCTGATTTTCTGTTGTGGCATCGCTTTCCTTGCAGACGCGGCCGAAGATCCCAAGGTCGCCGGCGCCTGTATGACCTGCCACAAGGAGAAACAACCGGGGATCTACAAGCAGTGGTTTGACTCCGAACACGCGGCCCACAACGTCACCTGTCTGAGTTGCCACCAGGCGCAGCGGGGAGACAAGGATGCATATCAGCACTATGACGCGCTGATTGCGACCCTCGTCACACCCGCGGACTGCGGTCGCTGCCATCCTCGCGCGGCGGAGGAGGTCGGCAACTCGTACCACGCCAGCGCCGGCAAGATCCTCGATTCCGCCGATGCATACCTCGCCCACGTCGCCGCGGGCGATCCGGTGGCTGTGATCGGCTGCGAGAGCTGCCACGGCGCCAAGGTCGAGATCGACCCCAAGAGCCCCAACAGGCTGGCGCGACGGAGTTGGCCCAACTCCGGGATCGGCCGGATCAACCCGGACGGATCCCTCGGCGCCTGCAGCGCCTGTCATACCCGCCACTCCTTTTCGAAGGCCCAGGCGAGGCAACCCGAAGCGTGCTCCAAGTGCCACCTCGGTCCCGACCACCCGCAGAAAGAGGTCTATGAGGAGTCGAAGCACGGCAATACCTACTTCACCAATAAGGAAAAGATGAATCTCGACGCGGATTCATGGGTCGTGGGCGTGGACTACTCCGCAGCCCCCACCTGCGCGAGCTGTCACATGTCGGCCACCAAGAAACAGGGCGTCACCCACGACGTCGGCCAGAGGATTGCCTGGACCCTACGGCCCCCGATTTCGAAGCACAAAGAGAATTGGCAGATCAAACGGGCCAACATGGAAAACGTCTGCAGCGCCTGTCACACCGCGACCTTCAGCGACGGTCACTTCTACCAGTTCGACGCCTCGGTTCGCCTGTACAACGAGAAGTTCGCTATCCCGGCGACTGATCTGATGAATCTGATCCGCGAACGGAAGCTGTTGGAAAACCCCGCCAATTTCTCGAATCAGATCGAGTGGACCTATTGGGAACTGTGGCATCACGAGGGTCGTCGCGCACGCCACGGCGCCGCCATGATGGGTCCTGACTACACCTGGTGGCACGGTTTTTACGAGATCGCCCAGCATTTCTATTTCAACCTGCTGCCCGAGGCGAGGGAACTCAACGACCCCGAGGTCAACGCCTTCATCGAGGACATCCTGAATAACGATCCCATGCACTCGTGGATCCGCGAGAACACAGCCGACCTCAAGAGAATGATCCGCTCGGGCGAGATGCAAACCATCTATCAGAGGTTCTTCATCGTCGAGGAGTGATGATGGTCCGCGCCTACCTCGATTTCATCCGTGCGGTCTCGCTCGATCGACTCGGTCGAGTGGGAGTCGTGGTGACGACGACAGTGTTCATGAGCTTTGTCTTCATGCAGTTGGCAATGTTCTCAGGAGTCGTGACCAACTCATACGTTGGGCTCATCGTTTATCTCGCTTTCCCGGTCCTCTTCGTGCTCGGGCTGATCATCATCTTCATCGCGTGGTTTCTCCAAAAGAAGCGCACCGGTCTCACGACCACCGAACTGATGGAGAGCAGATTCGGTGCCGAGGGGGTACGGGGTGATGTGGCCGGTTCGAAGGTGTTTCGCACCGTTGCCATTCTGACGTTCGCCAACATCGTCATCCTCGGTGCCGCGAGCATCAAGATGCTTCACTTCATGGACAGCGCAGAATTCTGCGGCACTGCCTGCCACTCGGTCATGAACCCCGAGTGGACCACCTACCAGGCCTCGCCCCACGCTCGGGTCGCCTGCGTCGAATGCCACGTCGGTGAAGGCGTCGGCGCCCTTGTGAATTCGAAACTCAACGGCGCCTGGCAGATGGTCTCGGCCGCATTCGACCTCTACGAACGGCCGATTCCGACCCCGGTGCACCAACTGCGTCCCGCCCGCGAGACCTGCGAGAAGTGCCACTGGCCGAACAAATTCTACGGCAGCCGGTTGCAGACCCGGGTCAGCCACGAGAACGACGAGGCCTCGACCCCGCGCTACACCACCCTCAACCTCAAAATCGATGCCGGCGCCGCCGGCAACACCGGCGTTCACTGGCACATCAGCCCCGGCAAAGTTGTGCGGTACGCCTCGGTCGACGACGAACGTGAAGAGATGATCTGGGTCGAATCTCTCCAGCCCGACGGCACGATGAGGCGATATACCAACACCAGACTGCGATCGGGAATGGTCGAGTCGAAGGATGTTCGAACCATGGACTGCGTAGATTGCCACAATCGCGCCACGCACATTTACCAGCAGCCCGATCGCGCGGTCGACGAGAAGATCCGCCTCGGCGCGATCGACCGCAGTCTTCCCTACATCCGCCGCGAGTCCCTGGCCGCCGTCAGGGGTGGCTATCCTTCCCTCGAAGCGGCCAAGAGCGGGATCCGCGCCGGGATCGAGAGCTTCTACCGGCGCAATTATCCCGACCGGGCATCGGCCTGGTACGACCGTATCGACGCCGCGATCCTCGTGCTCGAAGACATTTGGGCCCGCAATATTCACCCCGGCATGAATATCGGATGGGGCGCCTACCCGTCCTTCCTCGGCCACAGCGACACCCCGGGTTGCTTCCGATGCCACACCCGGGATCTGCAGGACGATCGGGGCAACTGGATCCCCGACGACTGCACCCTCTGCCACTCGATCCTCGCCTACGGCGAGGACGTCGCATTCGCCTATCTGGAACCGACACCGGAAAAGGCCAGGAACCGGGCCATGCACGAATACCTCAGAGACGAATTCCTCGCGTCCACGAGCGACTGAATTGCGCCGTCGATTCGACGGGCGGAAAGAGAAAGAGACTGCCATGACTCACCGACGCCACCTTCCCCTGAGCTTTATGCTGCTGGCCCTTTTTGCGGTCGCAGCGTCTTCACCCGCCGTGGCGGAAGAGCCCGTGACGCTCGGAGACGCAGTGACCAGGGGCAAATTGTCCCTCAATCTCCGATACCGCTACGAAGGCGTTGACCAGACCGGGTTCGAAGAAAACGGCCAGGCCTCGACATTGCGTACCGCCCTCGGGTACCGAACTCTCTGGTGGCACCGTCTCGCCGCCATGATCGAGTTTGAAAACGTCGTCAACATCGGGTTTTCCAATGATCACAACAATGCCGGCGCGGGCTCCCTATGGAACGGCGTCACCGACCGCCCGGTCATCCCCGACCCGCCCCTCACCGAGATCAACCAGGTCTACCTCGACTGGAAGCCGCTGGACACCCTGCCGATTCGCGGCGGCCGCCAGGAGATCGTCATCGACAATTCGCGGTTTGTCGGCAACGTCGGTTTTCGCCAGAACCACCAGGCGTTCGACGGTGCGAAAGCGCATTTCACCGGCGTCAAGAACCTCGATATCGGATATGCCTATATCGCCCGGCAACGGACCGTCACCGCAGCCTCGCGGCCGATGTCCACGTCACACCTCGAAGGGGTCTACTCCTTTTCTGGTATCGGCTCGTTGCGCGGTTATCTCTTGTCAATCGACTATGACCAGGAAGGCCTCTGGCGTTTGTCGACGGCGACCTTCGGCGTTTCCTTCGCCGGCAAGACCTCGCTCTCGAAGCCCCTGGGGCTCACCTACCGTCTCGAGCTCGCGACACAGTCAGACACCGGGGACAATCCCGAGACCGTCGAAGCGGACTACTTTCGTGCGGACCTCGGTTTCGTTTTCGGAAAAATGAAGGCAGCCGCCGGCTATGAAGTGCTCGGCGGCTCACCGGGTGACGGCAGCTTCAACACCCCGCTGGCGACCCTTCACAAGTTCAACGGGTGGGCCGACAAATTCCTGGTCACCCCGGCCGATGGTCTGCGCGACGTCTTCGTCAGCCTCGATGCCAATCTCGGTGCGTTTGCACTCACCGGGGTCTACCACGATTTTTCGGCCGACAGTGGCGGTGCCTCGTGGGGCTCTGAATTCGACGCCAACGTTGTCTACACAGCACCGTGGAAGCAGAAGTTCGCGTTGACATACGCAGCCTACGATGCCGACGATTGGGCCACCGACACGGACAAGTTCTGGGTGTGGACGCAGTGGGGGTTTTGAGGGCCCACGCGAAGCCACGATTCCGGATGGTAGATGTTGGATGTCATTGATTGGTGGGAATGGGTTTTCACCTCATATCCAGAATCCAAGATCCAATATCAACTTCATCTGCCCATGAGCACGCCAACGGCAGCGGGAATTTTCGGGCCTCCCCTGTAAGAATGTCCTACTCGCGCAGATTCATCAGCAACTCGCGCACGAGATGGTCCGCATCGGTAGGGCCATGAACTCCGGCAACGACATCTCCGGCGCGCACCACCATGCCGGCACCGAGTCCGGGATCGACGAAGCGGAAACCGCCGTCCCCGAGACCGGTGATCCCGGCTCCGACGTCACCCCACTCCTCTTGGTGGCGGCGCAGTCGTTCGAGTGCTTCTGCCGCTTTGGCGGCGTCCGCCAACTCACTGAAAAAGAGCTGCGCCTCGACGCCACCAAGGTCATAGCTGGCCACCACTCCTCCGGGGAGAAACGCGTGTCCAAAGAGATCCGCTGCGACGTACCGTTCGCTCCCGGGAACCAGACTCTCGTGAGGCAGAACCTCGAGAACGGCCGGCAACGCGTCCTGCCCGGCCACAGCCTCGACCGCCGACGAAACCACGTGTCCGAGAACGTCGACCAGCTCGGGCCGGTCGTCATCAGCCTCGCCGTGGATGTAGACCGAACCGCGCCACGCAGCAGCAACCGTGCCCGTGAGATAGCCCTCGACACCCCAATCCTCGACATCCGCTCCAGGAGGCAGAATGCTGCGATAAACCCCAAAGGCACCCAGTTCCGAGCCCATGTCGTAGATATCGAGGGTGACGCTGGCAAAAGGATCATCGCCGAGTTGGTAGCGGGTCTGGGTGAGACCCTCGAATCCGTACTTCAAGTACAGCGGCGCCCCGCCGTTGAGATACTCGAAGAGGCTGTCAGCGTTGTAGGGGGTGGGGCCCTCGACCACGATCCAGCCAGCCGGCGGGGGCGGCGCCGAACCATCGGTCGAGTCCTCAGATAGGGCCGGGGGCTCTGGGCCACCACCGCACCCCGCGAGCACGACGAAAAACACTGCAATCCACCACTGGAAGCGGCTCTTCACGCTTCATGTCTCCGAAACTCGAGCAAGTGGTGAGCGTCCACAAGGTCTTGACGCACCGAACGGTTGAAAGGACAGCCGCCGTCGCAGTGGCCGGCACAGTTCCGGCAAGCGGCCGCGCCTCCCCTGTCGCCAAGCAGTTCATACAGCTGCATCGAGTCCTTCTCGCGTCCGTAGTACTTGAAGTACATGGCGTAGCGGTTGACATCGGCGATCGCCACGTCGTTGGGGCACCGCCCCTCGCACTCGCCGCAGAAACGACAGTAGCGATCGTACATCTCGTCCGCGTAACGCCTCAACATTGCGACTTCAGCGTCGTCCAGTTCCCTGCCCACGGCTTGTGCGTACTCCCGGATTTCGTCGAAGTTGGTGATCCCGACACACACGCTCGCCACGTAGGGGTGGCTCAGGGCCCACTTGATGGTTGCTTGCTTGAAGGACAACCCGCCCTTTTCGAGATCCTTGATTTCGTTTTTTCGGTTGCCTGCGTTGGTCTTGAAGACCATGGTTCCGATGCCCTGTTGGGCGGCCGCCTCGAGGATCGGGTCCTGGTCAGGATACGAGGCGAAATCGTACTTTGTGAACAGGACGTCGTAGCGTCCATCATCGACCGCAGTCCGGAGAACCTCCTGCATCCCGCCGTGATGGCCCGAAAGCCCGAGGTGGGAGACCTTTCCAGCTTTCTTCGCCTGGTCAAATGCTTCGTACAGAGCGTCGATTCGGAGTTCGTCCAGCGACGTGACGTTGGTGATGCGATAGATTTCCACGTGGTCGGTCTGAAGGCGCCGCAGGCTCGCGTCGATGGCATCGAGAACGTCCCGCGTGGTCGCGTTGGTCTTGAACGTGTCACCGGTGAAGAGGACTAATTCGTCGCGGCGGCTGCCGAGATTCGCAATCGCCTCACCGATCGAGCTTTCGGCCCGCCCGTTCTGGTAGTTGGCGCTCGTGCAAATCGTGGTGATGCCCTGGTCGAGAGCTGCTGTGAGGAGCGCCGGGTTGTCGAATCCATAGCTCCCGAACGAAATCTCGGAGACCTTGAGCCCGGTTGCCCCGAGATCGCGAAACCGCATTTCGACCGGCGCGGGATCACCCGCCAAGGACTCGGCCCGCGAACACCCGCCGACCGCCATTCCGGAGGTCAGAGCTCCCAGCTTCAAAAATCTGCGGCGATCGATACCATTGGTTTTGGACGTCATGGAACACCTCCGGTCAGATCAGAACGTGGTTCGCGACACTGCATCCAGCCCACCATCGCGCGCGACCGCCGCCACCACCTCGTTGGCGCTTTCCTCGATCGGTTTCGACGTCACGTCGACGGTCGTGAATCTCCCCTTACGAAATACCGTACGGGCGAATTCGAGATCCTGGAACACCTCGCGGGGATTCGAGTAGGCCTCGGGCGCCCCGTCCCCAAGCCCACCCTGCCGTTGGCGGCGAAAGCTCACCAGGCGATCGGGGTCGAGCGTCAGGCCGACCACCCTCCCTCGCGGCACTTCGAAGAGCTCCTGCGGCGCCTCGATACCCTTGACCAGGGGCACGTTTGCGGTCTTGAAACCGCGCATGGCCAGATACATGCTCAGGGGTGTTTTGCCCGCCCTCGAAACACCGATAAGAACGATCTCGGCGCCCCCGAGCTCGTTGAAGTGACGGCCGTCATCGTGGCGGACCGCAAACTCGATGGCCTCGATGCGCCGGAAGTAGTCCTCACGGACCTTGCGATACAGACCGGGCCTCCCGGCGGGCTGACGACCGAGGAGGGCCGTGACCTGGTCGAGAACCGGGCCCATAGCGTCGATCTCCACAACCCTCCGCGCCAAAGCAGTCTGCTTCAGGACCTCACGCAGCTCGCGATCGACCAGGGTGTGGATCACAAGAGCCCGCACCTCGGCGGCTCGTTCCAATGCATCCCGAACCTCGACCACCGTTCGAACCCCCGGCACCACCGCGATCGATGTCCCGGCACCCTCGAACTGCGCCAGGGCAGTCCGAGCCAGCTGCTCACCGGTCGTTCCCATGCCTCCGGACACTACGATAATCCGCGGGTCCGACATCTCCAGCTCCCTCTTCCGCTGACTGGCGGTGTCACCGGTGTCGGTACACTTCCAATCCATGCTGATTCAACCCGCCGCGTCACCCGCCGGGTTGTGCCGCCTCGAAGGTTCCTCAAGAGTATACGCCCTGCCGGATACACCGGCATGGAATTGTCAACCTCGGTCTGACTCGATTCAGATCGGTCGAACGGTGCGAAAACCCGCGAAGATAAACGGATATTGATCCTGAAACCAGTTGCGGAAGCTGCGCCGAATGAGCGGCTTCGGGGTTGCCCACGAGGCGCCGAGCATCACGAAATGGCGATCGTCAAAAAAATCTACCGAGTATCCCGGGTAGCTGGCGATGTAGGCCTCGAACCCTGGAAAGGGGGCGAACGGGCTCGAGGTCCACTCCCAGGCATTTCCTATCGTGTCCTCGAGGCCCCACGCAGAGGCCCCGGCGGGATGTGCATCGACCGGAGTCGGCGCCCACGAGGCGAAGTCGAAGTTGCCGTGGACTCCGGGCGCCGGTCTGGCGTCGCCCCAGGGATAGGCGCGTTGCCCGCCTCCCGGGGCCCCATACATCGCACGATGAAGTTCGGCCTCGGTGGGCAGGCGCGTGTCGCTCCAGCGGCAATAGGCCCGGGCCTCGGCGCAACTCACCATGACCGGCCAACCACTGACCTGCTCGAGATCGAGGATGTCGAAGACAGTTCGACAGCGCCAACTCCGACCATTTCGTTCCCAACTCGCGGGGTGTTCAAGTCCAATTCGCTGCCGCCACGAACAGTCGTCAGCGCTCCATAGTTCGTTCCGCGCATAGCCCCCGGCCTCGACAAACTCGCGCCACTCGCCGTTTTGCACCGGAAAACGATCGATGCCAAATGGCTCCACCTCCACCCGGAGGGTCGGAAACTCGTTGTCCCAACCGAAGTCCACCGACTGGAAGTCAGCCCCCAGATCGACAGAACCTGCGGCGACTTCGACGATCTCGCCGGCGACCTGGCAACCCAGCCTTGGTGGCGAAACGGCGTCATCGCGGTGCAGTTCCTCCGGCTCCATCCGTTGCAACATGTACTGCAGGGTCTCCTGGTGCATGTACTCGTGTTCGAGGACAACATTGAGGATGCGGCCCCGCGCAGCCAACGGATTCTCGTTCTGACGTTCGATCACCTCCCCGACCATCTTGAGCAGGCGCTCCCTGGCCGCGTCCCGATACTCCACGACCTGATCGATCTCAGGCCATCTGACAGCAGACGAATGACGATCGACGCCCACCGGGTCGATGCCGCGTTCGAAGAGCGCGTCGAATTCGAGATGGAGGGGACCCAACCCGAGTAGCCCGCTGCCAATCTGGTTCCACGCAAAGGCCGGCAGGTGGCCGATATAGAAGAGAATCGGATGACGAAGACTGATCGGTCGGTGGAGCCACCTTTCGCGCGGAACCATGTCGAAGATCCGGTCAGACATTCGCCACGCCTCACGAAGCCGATCTTGAAACCCCTCCTTCATGAAGTGGCCCCGGGTTCCGGCGCCCGCGGTTTTACGAGCGCCAACGCGAACAGAGCTTCAGGGTCTGTCCACCAGCGTTCCAAAACCAGATCGGTGCCGTCGAGGGCCTTGGATATCGTCTGTTCGGTGTACTTGCAGCTGATCTCTGTCCGGATCTCTTCGCCCTTTCGGAGAACCAACATTCGAGGGTCGCCCGGCAGGGTCACTTGCATGGGGCGCATGGCGCGCAGGCGCATTTCGATCCACTGCTCACGTTCGTTCCAAAAAGCGACATGCTCGAACAACGAGGGAACAAAGTCCGTCCCAAAACGCGCATTCAGTACTGAGACCACATTGCGGTTGAAGGCAGCGGTGACCCCTTCGGAGTCGTTGTAGGCCGCCTCCAGTCGCTCACGGTCCTTGACCAGGTCCAAACCGACCAGAAAACGATCATCCGCGACCATCGTCCGGCGCACCATCGACAGAAAATCCGACAGGGAATCGGGGTGGAGATTCCCGATCGTGCCCGCCAGAAAAACGAACAGCCGCGGCGGTCCAACCCCCACCGCCTCGAGGTCACGAGTGAAGTCGCCCACAACCCCGCGGACCAGCAACTCCGGATAGTCGTTGGCCAACCGTATGGCCGAGGTCTCGAGGAAGGTCTCGTTGATGTCGAGCAGGACACAACTCGTCAGCAGACCACGATCTCGAATGGCGTCGAGCAGAAGATGGACCTTGAGGCCCGCGCCTGAGCCCAACTCGACCATCTCGTGCGGGCGCGCGGTTGCAATGATCTCGTGGGCCACGGATTTAAGGAGCCTGAGCTCGGTGCGGGTCTGATAGTACTCGTCGAGGGCCGTGATGCGCTCGAAGAGCTCGCTGCCGGCGTCGTCGTAGAAATACTTTGGATCCGTCGTCGGTCGATCGGACAGGAGACTCTCCCAGACCTCCCTCTTTTCCAGGAGGGACGCGTTCTCCGGTGTCCGGCGGCGATCGATTTGAACTCGACTATTCACGGATAACGAGCCGGGACCTCTCTCAGGATTCTGTTCGCAAGGCGCCCGCGTCGGCTGCGATCTCGCCAGCAATTTGTTCCGCACAGAGTGACAAGGCCTCGACGACTGCTCCGGCCGAGGCGCGCGCCGACGGCCGTGTTGCCTCATAGGTCTTTTCGAGGAGGGGCTCATGGTAGCGCTTTTTGGAAGGATCACGCACAGTAACGGACATTTTCATCCGGGCCTCAGCGCCGGCGACGGCATCCACCTGCTCGCAGGACAGCACAACCGCCGTCACTGCGAGGGTTCGCCGCCCCTCAACCGGCTGTCCAAACTCCGCCGTCAGCTTTTGCCGGACCAACTCGGCCAGGCCACCGGCCCACTGATCGGTGGCGTAGTACTCGATTTTTGTGGGTGACGCCTGAATCATGATCCGGTTTCGGCTCAGAGCGTCGGTGGTTCGTACCTGTTCCACCGCCAGGTTGACCGACGCATCCACCGTGCCCGAAGGATCCATGGCCAGGGTGTAATAGCTGATTTTCGGCGCCGAGGCGCATGCGGTCAGCCAACACAGCATCACGATCAGTTGGAGTCTCGGCCTCATGGTGTTTCGCCGTCCTTCCGGCCCTGAGCTTTGGCGCCTCGTAAAACTGCGCTCGGTTGGTCGGCAAGTGTCGCTGACAGCCGGCGGAAGTTGCGCGTGGTTTCCTCGAGGTTCAGGAGGATTCCCTCGAGCGTCGGCCGTTGTTCGTCCAGGAGATCGCTGGCGTTCCCGCCCATGTCTTGGAAGTACTGAAGAGTGACTGCCAGCGATGCCGTGAGTTCCTCCAGCTGTTCGCTCGCCTCCGCGGTCAGTCGCTCCAGATTCACGACGGTCTCATTCAGTGGCACCCGGTTTTCGGCGATCACATCATTGATTTGATTCATCAAGACCGAGGCGGTCGCCTCCATCGTCGCCAGTCGCTCTATCACCTCGTTGAGCCCATCCCGATTCTCGGCGATCACCCCGTTGACCTCACGAAAGGTGCCACCTGACTCGTCAAGGGTCGCTTGAAGGGCCGCAGCAACTTCAGCGAAGTCGACGATATCTCGATCGGCGCCGCCAACCGGGCTGCCGCCCACCAGAAGCGTCACGCTGTCGAGCAGGACTTCCATCCGGGCCACCATGCCGTCGAGATCCGGAATGTCGACAAACCCACCGGTCCCGGTGTGGGCAGCCAGAGCGTCGCCGCTGCGAAGGAGCTCCGCCGTCGCATCACCGGTGGAGATTTCCAGATGCTTCTCGGCAGTCAAGGTGATCTGTGCGATCGTCGCGACACTGGCCGAGTTGACGGGAACGTTCCCGGCCACCTCGGAGGTCACGCGAATCATCGATCGATTGTCGAGGTCGGGTTCGATCGCGATGACCTGGCCGACCTTGACGCCGCCGAATCGAACGTCAGCATGGTTGTTGAGCCCACCGATATCGGTGAACGATGCGTAGAAAACCCGGGCCGATGCGTCGGGCGGCCGGCATCCCCGAATACCCGCCACGAAGGCCAGCAGGATGGCAATGCTGACCAACACCAGCATTCCTGCCTTGATCTCGGTCGCGGTGAAGTCGTCTTTTTTTGCTGCCATGCTGCCTCTCGTTGTACCGAGTCAATCGAGTCCGGTCAAATATCGGGCGTAGTCGGCTTCGCCCGCGGACTCATCGTCGGGCCGCCGAGCGAAGAACTGTTGAATATAGGGGTGATCCATGGCGAGAAGCTCATCGAGGGGCCCGATCCCGATAACCCGGCCCTCTTTCAGAACACAGACGGTGTCGGCAATCAGCTTGACGCTCTCCATTTCATGGGTGACAACAACGCTCGTGAGACCAAACGTCGCCTGCATCTTGCGGATGAGAGCGTCGATCCCCGCGGCTACGATCGGATCCAGCCCAGCGGACGGTTCATCGTAGAACATGATCTCCGGATCCATGGCCATGGCGCGAGCAATGCCGGCGCGTTTCTTCATGCCTCCGCTGATCTCGGACGGGAGAAAATCCTCAAACCCTGCGAGCCCCACCAACTCGAGCTTGATCTTGGTCATAATCTCGATCGTGGACGGTTCGAGACTGGTGTGTTCGGAAAGTGGAAGCGAGACATTTTCGCCGACGGTCAGGGAGTTGAAGAGTGCCGAGCCCTGAAAGCACATCCCAACCCTCTTCCGAAGATCGACACGCTCGTCATCTGACATCGCCGTAAAGTCTTCGCCCTTAATACGGATGCATCCCGAGTATGGACGCATCAGACCCACGAGGTTGCGGACCAGAGTCGTCTTGCCGGAGCCGGAACCACCGAGTATGACGAAGACCTCTCCATTCCGTACCGAGAAGTTCACGCCGTCAAGGACCGTGCGATCGCCGTATTTGACGACCAGATCCTCGACTTCGATGATGGATGATGCCGTATCAGTCATGATCAAACGAAGTAGAACAGAATCGTGAACACGAGGTCCACGATGATGATCAAAAAGATCGAGGTCACGACCGACGAAGTCGTCATCCGACCCACGCCTTCTGCCCCTCCCTCGACTTCGAATCCGCGATAGATACCAACCCAACAGATCGTGATCCCAAAGAAAAAGCTCTTGGTCAGACCGATCACGAAGTCCTTCTCCGCGAGTGAATCGACCGTCATTTCGATGTACGTCGCCGGATCGACACCGACGATGAACACCCCGGCCGCAAAACCGCCGAGGATCATGACAAACATCCCGATCACCGTCACGCACGGGACGGCGATCATCATGGCCAGGAATTTCGGCACCACCAGGAATTTGATCGGGTTGAGGCCCATGACCTCGAGTGCGTCGATCTCCTCTCCGACCTTCATGGTCCCGATTTCGGCGGTTATGGCCGATCCACTGCGCCCGGTCACCAGGACCGCCGTCATGAGCGGCGCCAGTTCACGGATGGCCGAAACCGCCACCAGAACCGCGATGAATCGATTCGCTCCCCACTTCTCCAGAGTGTACGAGGACTGGAGGCCGATGATCACGCCGATCAGAAAACAGATCAAACAGACGATCGGCAACGAACGAACACCGAATTCGACAAAGTTCTCAACGGTGCTCCGCACCCGGAGACCCTTGCCCCGAAAAGGCGCAACAACGAGCCATGAGACGGTTTCGACAATCAGCACCGACACCCGTGCACCAGCCGCGAGCTGGTCGAGGACCCACCTTCCGACGACGCCGAAAACCTCGGTCACGGCGCCCGTTCGATCTCGAACACGGAATCGAGCCTCGCCAGTTCGAGAACCTTCATGACCGATGGCGACGGACTCAGCAAGACAAAGGTCTTGGATTTCTCCCGTGCGCTCTTGAACCCCTCCACCAGGGTCGCGACCCCCGAGGAATCCATGTACCCGACACCGCTGAGCTCGACCTCGAGTCCGGCATCGGTTGCTGGAACCGCATTCATGATGGCGGATCGGAGTTCGGGCGACGTGTAGAGATCCACCTCACCAGCGACCGCGATGCGTATCTTCGCGCCGTTCACCGTCTGTTCGATCTTCAACCCCATATCCCGCCTCTCATTGCTTTCGCTTGCGCCGCATGATGACGCAGTTTCCCTGGGTTCTGTCGGGACAGAACTCGACTTCGTCAAACGCGCGATGCATCAACTGCACGCCAAGCCCACCCGGCGTGAGGTCTTCCGGATCCGGAACCTCGAGTTCACGCCGTTGGACGAACTCCGATGGACATGGTTCGCCCTGATCGCACAGTCGAACTTCGAGGTACGCCTCATCGGCCCGGAGGGTCAGCTCTACCCACCGGTCGCGGTTGCCGCCGTAGGCATGGCGCATCGCATTGGAACAGGCTTCATCGATGGCCAGCACCATCTCGTCCGTCGCGTTGGGCTCCAGGTCGGAGATCTCGACCCAACCGCGAACGAGGTTTCGAACGCATCTCAGAAACCGTGGATCCGACCGCACCTGCAAACGAAAATCATCAGGCATTGCCGTTGTACCTCAACGCGATCAGAGTACAGTCGTCGTGCGGTGCTCGCGGCGAACAGAACCGATCAACATCGTGAATGATCGCCTCGATCATGCTCTGCGGCCCGGCGTCCGCGCTGGTCTGCGCCACCTCCATCATGTTGTCCACTCCGTACTCGACCACCTCACTTCGGCCCGGGCCCATCGTGACGCCGGCCCTCGCTTCGACGATCCCATCGGTGTAGAACACCATGGTGTCACCCGGCTCGACCACCGCCCTTTCGTCCGACCACGTGGCGTCAGGGAGAATTCCAATGGGTGGGCCCGAAGCATCCAACAGGGTGACCGACCGGTCGCGCGACACAACAGCCAGCGGGTGGTGTCCTGCGTTGGCTCCGAGAATATTGCCGTTCACCAGGTTGATGGAGACCGCAGCGATCGTACAGAAGAGCCCGCGCTTGCTGCGGACCACCAGTCGTTCGTTGAGCTGACGGAGCACTTCGGCCGGCGAGGCTGTGCCCGGCGCGCACAGGCGGAACTCGGCCAGGATCTGGGCCATCGTGAGGGCCGCCGGCATGCCCTTGCCGCTGACATCGCCGATCAACATTCCGACCCGGTCCTGATCGATGCGGACAAAATCGTAAAAGTCGCCGCCGACAATCCTGGCCGGCCGCGTCCGGCCGTAGATGTCGTACCGCGGGTCATCCATCGTCCAGTCGCTGACCAGGAAGCCCTCCTGGATGGTCCAGGCTGCCTCGACGTCTTGTTCCATCCGCTGTTTCTGCAGCAGGGCCTGGTGGTTCTGGGCATTCTGCAGCGCCAGACCCGCGCTGTTGCCGGCCGCCGCTGCCAGCAGCAAATCGTCCTGGGTATAGGCATGGTCGACGATATTGGTATCGATATAGAGGATCCCGATGATGCTCTCCTGGGTCCGGATGGGAACGCACAGGATCGACGTCAGATTGAGCGCGGCCATGCTGACGCTGGGGTCGATGGTGCTGTTGCTCCAACCCGACTGAAACAGCACGTTTTCGCCGTGGTCGACCACCCGCCGGGCAACCGTCTCGCTGATCTCGATCTCGCCGACAGTCGCAGGCAGCGCTTCACCATCGAGAATGGTGTGGACCCTGCCGCACACCGAACAGGGCAAGAGCTGATTCTCGAGACCGGCAAAAAGGACCGCCCCCCGATGGGCGCGGATGGCGGTCATCGTCGTTCTGAGAATGGTGTCCACCAACTCGCACGGGTTGAAATTGGAGGCCATCGCGTTCATCAGGGTGTAGGCGGCCTCGAGGAAGTCCTGGGACGGGGACGCTCCCGGGAGCTTTTGCTCGCGCCCCGATGGGTCAAGCACCGTTTGCAGAAACACCGTCTTTTCCGGAGCAGCTGCGGTCTCCGCCGCACCGAACTCGAACGTCAAGACGGTCTGACCGATGTGAATCTGGTCGCCGTGGTTGAGTTCGCAACTCGTGATCCGGGCGCCGTTGACCAGCGTCCCGTTGCGGCTGCCGAGATCTCGGCACGCATATCCCGACCCGGTGCCCGTGATCTCGAGGTGCTGTCGGGAGGCTGCCGTATCCTGGATGACCAGCGAACAGTCGCCGCCGCGCCCGATGGTCAAACCATCACCCACGGCGACGCGGCGCCGTTCCGTTTTGTCCTCAGTAACGATGAATGCTTGTTCGGTCACGTTCCTCCGTCTGGCAGTATCAGCTATGACGCTAGCTTGGCTCTCGCACAGTTGCAAGACTGTTATCACGTATCGCGCTCGTTGTATTCGGAACGGTGTTGGCACTGGCAAGCCCTTGAAGGCGGGATGCGGGTTGCCGGGTCTGTCGTTCGAAATGCGCAGAATCGTGACAACGCCCAACGCCTGCGGCAACAGCACCAGTTCCGTATCCTCTGTCTCGGCGAGTCAACCACCGCCGGCGAGGCCGGGATTCTTCGGTATCCCGAGGCCCTCCAGAAAATCCTCAACCGCCAGAACCTCGGGGTTTCGGTCGTCGCTATCAACATGGGCCGATCCGGTGCTGTGACCGGCGAACTGGTCGAACAACTGGAAACCGAGATCGAGGCATTCAAACCCAACATAGTGGTCGCGATGATGGGTATCAACGACGGCGGCAAGACCCACGCATACGGCACCGTCATCGAGCCCGGACGCGGCCACTGGTACGGCTCTTCGACCGCCTCGGTGATCGAACAAGGGCCCACAAAACCCTGGTGGAAGCCAACGGGTTCGACACCTATTACAGCGACGACTTCGCGAGGGATTTCGGACATCTGACCGCTGTCGGCAACTCTCTCCTCGCCGAGAATATCGCTCGGAAGATCGCGGAACACTCGTTCGAGCGCGAACTAGCCGATGTGCCCTAGGGTGATCTCCTCGGCGGTGGCCTCTCGGATTGACGCGACCGAGACCTCGAAACGCAGATTCTCACCCGCCAGCGGGTGGTTGCCGTCGAGGGTCACCGTCTCCCCCTCCACCTTGGCAATCATCAGGTGTTGCTCACGGCCGTCGGGGAGTTGCGCCTGCACCACCGTCCCAACCTCGGGGTCGAAACCGAGTTGCTCACGGGTGACCTCGATCTCCCGTTCCGGGTCGCGCACGCCGTAGGCCTCCTCGGGGGCGAATTCCATGTCGAGCTCATCACCGACTCGGCAGCCATCCAGCGCCTTCTCGAGACCCGGGATGATGTTCGCGTGCCCGTGCAGGTACTCCAACGGTTCTCGCCCATCGGTCGCATCCACCTCGGTCCCGTCTGACACCGTCAGACGGTAGTTGATGGCGACCACCACGTCCTTCTCTACATTTTCTGCAACCATCCTCACACCCTCCTATTGGGCACCGTCAGCGGCAGCCGGCGCAGCAGCGTCCTGGCCCACCTGGGTGATCGTGGCCTTTTCAGCCAACTGTTCGAGGACCTTGTTCGTGGCCTGGCCACCCTGGTTCTGCCGGAGCATCTGTTCGAGCGGCTGCCTGACTTCGTCCAACGACATCGTCGATGCCGGCTTTTTCTCCTCGACCTTGATGACGTGGTATCCAAACTGGGTCTCCACGACCTCCGAGATCTGGCCGACCTCGAGTGCAAACGCGGCGTCGGCAAACGGAGCCACCATCTGTTGGCGTCCGAAGAACCCGAGGTCGCCGCCCTGTGGAGCACTCGGGCCCTCCGACATCTCGGTGGCCAGAGCAGCAAAATCCTCACCGGCCAGGGCTCGTTTCCGGGCTGCCGCGGCCTTAGCCAGTGCAGCGGCTTTTGCCTCCGAGGTCGCCTCCGCACCGGTTTGCATGAGGATGTGGCGCGCGTGAACCTGCTCCGGCTGCTGGAACATCTGCGGGTTTTCCTTGTAGTAGTTCTCAACGTCTTCAGCGGTCACGATAACCTGAGGATCGATCGTGGCCTCGATAAAGACCTGCACCAGATCCGCCTCGATCACACTGGCTTCAAGCAGGGCGTAGGTCATCCCGAGCTGGCTGACGGCCTCGTCCAGCTTTTCGCGACCGCCGGCCTGTTGCTCGATCTGGGCCAAGGACGCCTTGGCCCTTTGATCGTTTGGCTTCATTTGTCGGCGCCGCGCCTCCTGGGCCAGGAGCTTGGAGTCTACGACCCGCTGCATTGAGGCCTGGATCACCATCTCCTGCTCCGGCTGCATCCCCTGGCGGGCCATCTCCTGCTGGATCTGCGGAATCAATAACCCGATCTCCCATGAGTAGACCGGCTGGTCATTGACGGTCAGGACGACGGCGGTCGGTGAAACCTGGGCGGAAACCTGCAGGGCGACACACAGGACAGCCACGAGGACCGCTGCGAACGGTATTGATCTTTTCATTGAAGCTCCTTTGAATAAACATCACCGAAAACGAGGAAAGCGGGCTGGAGAAGAACGACGGCCCGTGGATAGGATCCACTCGCGCCGTTTTCGGCCGGCGCACCTTATCACACGAATAGTGGAGGCAACCAATGACAGCAGACACACCCACCGCCCGGCGCAGCAAACTCAGCGGGCTGTGCGGCGGCATCAATTCCGGCTGAGACTCCGGCCGATGCGCCCGAGAGGCCCGAAGCCCGCCAGACCGGCACCGAGCAGCGGCAGGGCCAACGGTACCCAGCGCAGACCGAGCCAACCGCTGCCGCCGATGCCATCGAGAGCCAACATGGCGAGACCGAAACATGCCACACCACAACCGAAAAGCTGCAGCCCAACCGTCGCCGGCCGTTGTTCGTCGCCTGTTGCCGGACGTTCAAACCGAGCAAACGCGACCAGGAACGGAAACGTCGCCACGGTGTAGGCGGCAATCCAGAGCGGCCGTGTCGACCACCACCCCGAGGTGTCCGGATGTTGGGCAAGAAGCGACGGCGTCTGCCAGAACGCGAGCCCCACCAGCAGAATCATGACCGTCGAGTGCCACAGAAAGACCGTCATGATCATGCCGTTGATGAGGATCGTGACGGCCCACGGCACCCGACGCTGCAGCAGCCGCCTCATCGGCGCCTCGAACGTGAGGACCAACCCGATCTGGGCCGCCGCCAATGCGAGCAGAGGGAGCTTGGGCGGCAACGTATTGCTGATCTCATCGCTCGGCACCCCAACCAGGCTGAGTGGGTAGGGCCCATAATGCGTTAATCCGACCAGCGCCAGGATCCCGGCGCCGAAAAGGGTCAGCCCGGTCTTTGCACCACCCAACCGGCCGTCGTGCCAGGCGTAGCCGAACTGGTGAACGGTCAGCCAGACAAAGAGATAGTTGAGCCATCCCAGAGCCCGAAGGCCGCCGGCGAAGAACGCGACGTCGACCAGAGCCGCCCCGGCAACCGGGACCACGACCGATGCAAAGCCCCATCTCTTCCACGCCGCGTGCGTCAGCGGCACCAGAGCCACGACCATGATGTAAACGGCAAGAAACCACACGGGCACCAGCGCAACTTTCGAGCCGATCCGGATCATGGCGTCACTGACGCCGTTTGAATGTGCGACCGCGACCATGATGCCCCACGCAAGAAGAAGCGGCAGCACCGGTCCGATCAACCGCCGCGTCCGGGCGTCGAACCACTGCCGGTATCCGAGATCTCTCCGTTGCGCAGACTCCCAGGACACGCCGTTTGAGAATCCTCCGACAAAAAAGAACACCGGCATGACCTGAAACAGCCAGGTCAACCATCGTGACCACGGTGCCAGGTCCAGCAGGTGGTCATAGGCCGGCGCGCCGTTGGCAAAATATGGTGCCGAGATCAGCCAATGGCCGAGAACCACTGCCAGGATGGACAGCGCCCTGAGGAAATCCACATACCGGTTCCGAGCCTCCGGCGTACGGTCGGCCATCCACAGCGCCCGCTTCCATATGCTTCGAGGGGGCTTCGAATCGGCGATGGTGTCGCTCATGAGATCCAGTATAGCCGCCAGGTGACCTCAAACCCCAGGGTGAGACAACCGTGGTCAGCACATGCGCAACCTGATAAGGTAGTGTGCAGGGGCGCACAACAGCCCGCAAAAGGAGGCGCCATGCCCGATATCGCGACTGTCTTGCGAGAGGAGATCAGCCGGCTCGCCCGCAAGGAGATTCGCCAGCAAGTCGATCCGCTTAAGAAGTCGAATACGGAGTTGCGCCGCACGGTTGCAGGTCTGAAAGCCGAGGTCGCCAGCCTGAATCGATCGTTGCGGTTCCTGCAGAAACAGGAAAAACGCCGCCTCGAAAAACCACCGGTAGCGGCAACAGGGAAGGCGATTCGCTTTTCACCGAAGTGGGTCAAGGCCGACCGCAAGCGGCTGGGCCTGTCGGCCAAGGACTATGCGAGCCTGGTCGGTGTGTCGAGTCTCACGATCTACAACTGGGAGAACGGAAAATCGAAACCGAACGCCGATCGCCTGGCGGCCTGGGCCGAGATTCGTGGCATCGGCAAACGGGAAGCGCAGCGGCGGCTTGAACTACTTTCGGGCAATGCCGGCTGAACATTCAAAGAATTCGGGTTTTTTGAATTCGTGCGGCCCGTTTTTGGGACCAGCGATCTGACCCAACTCTGCAGCGGAATGCTTGTGGTCCTTGCGGGTTGACGCCGGATTTGGAACCGGGCGCAGCATATTGTCAAGAGGGTCCCTGCGATTGACTTTGTTCTTCCAGTTGGTGAGGATGATCGAGCAGCAACTCGCGTAGGAGGCTCGATGACACTCACATACCGCGCCGATGTGGTCATTGCAGGCGGCGGTTTAGCGGGGCTTGCAACCGCTCTCGAGTCACTCGATCACGGTCTGAGCGTGCTGATTCTGGATCGTGATTCGAACGAGTTGCTGGGCGGTCTCGCCAAACGATCCTTCGGCGGCGTCATGTTTGTCGACACCCCCCATCAACGCAAGCTCGGCATCAAGGACACTCCGGACCAAGCGTGGTCGGACTGGCAGGCTTTTGCAGACTTCGGAGCCGCCGACGACTGGCCTCGTCGCTGGGCCAGGACGTATGTCGAGCGTTCACGGGACCTCATCTTCGACTGGCTCACCAGCCGGGGGATCGAGTTTCTCCCGGTGGTGAACTGGGCCGAGCGTGGGCTCTTCCGTCCAGGCAACTCGGTCCCCCGTTGGCACATCGCCTGGGGCACGGGCTTTGCCATCATCGAGGCGGTCATCGCCTCTCTCAACAACCACCCCGGCCGCAACCGACTCGAGGTCCACTGCAACCGCCGGGTGGATCACCTGCTCGTTGAGGGCGGACGCGTCGTCGGCTGCGCCGGGCACCGCGAGGACGAAGGGGACGCATTCGAGGCGCGCAGCGACCACGTCGTCCTCGCGTCCGGCGGTATTTGCGGCGGCGATCTCAGCAAGGTGAAAGCCAACTGGTACAAACCGTGGGGTGGGGGGGCCCCCCGGCGGGGCGGTGGGTCCCGCCGCGGTGCCGGCGGGGGGGGCGCCGTCGTGGCGGCCCGGCCCGGGGCCGCCCGCGCCCGGCGCGACCGGCCGTGGGCCG
>JASJGQ010000280.1:0-13208 GCA_033791425.1 Acidobacteriota bacterium | reverse complement strand
GAGCTGCTCTACCCCTGAGCTACGTTGGCGCGGGCGGAACTTTAGCATCGGACAGCGCGAGTGGCAATAGCAGCACCAAGGGAAAGGGCGAAAGGGAGCCGGCAGAGGTTTCTCCACTCGCTTCCGGCTTCGTCCTACGGACTTCGCCGTGACTGACGCTCGGTCGAAATGACAGGCTTGGAGGGGCAGTGGAGAAAGGGGGAAAGGGGGACAGGGAGCCCATCCCAACATCCCATTCGGAGAAACCGCAGATTACGCAGATGAACGCAGATGTTCGCGTGCGGCGGAGGTGCCATCTTCAATATTATTGGATGCCCGAGCGTTCACATCGGCAGTTCGCTTCGGGCCAACAATGATGAAGGTGGCTCCTCTCGGGAAGCCCGTACCAAAAGGCGGGTTCACTCGAACACTTGAAATCGACGAGATCTTCTTTGGGAGGAGTAGGAGTTGTCCCTGCAAGAGATTTCTCCGCTCGCTACGCTCGGTCGAAATGACAGATAAGAATAGGCACACACGATACGGAGCATGTCTCCCCTGCTCCCTTTCTCCCATCCTGCCTTTCTCCCCTTCTCCAGAGATCCGGCACAGAGTCAGTGCCGCCTCACGAGATCAAAAGAGGGCAAAGAGGAGGGGACGCTCAGGAGTGGGAGGTCCAGGAGCCGAGGTCGCCGTTCTCGAGGTCGCTGACGAAGACGGACTCGCTGGTCTCAAGGCGATCACCGGACGCATCCACGACGGCAGCTTCGGTCGTCGGAGCGAACGCTCCGTTCTCGAAGTCGAACGCCGAAAGGACCGCTTCGGCAGCAGCACCCTGTTCGGCCACAAGCGGTGTCACCTCGCCGCCACGCCACAACATCGTCGTGGTCCCGATACCCACAACGAGCACCGCAGCGGCGGCGGCGGCCAACCACCCGTGACGGCGGCGACCGGCAACCGGCGTGAAGTCGGCAAAGGCTTGAGCCACCGCGGTGTCCACGTCAGTGGTGGCGCGATCGGAAAAGGTCGTGTTCCACCACCCGGCACAGTTCGGACACGACTCGCGCACCAGGTCGGCTTCCATGGCATCGGCGTCGTTCAGCCGGCCACGGGCCAGATCCAGTACGAGATTGCCGTGTTCGGGGCAGGTGGGCACTTTCATCGATCCTCCACATTGAAAGACGCTGCCGGATGGGTAAGGTAACGCAGAGACCGGATCATGGGGCCGCCCCACGGCGCATCTCGTCGAGCCGCGCACGGAGGCGTTTGCGGGCGCGCATCACCCGCATCTTGAGCGCGTCCGGGGTGATCTTCATCTCGACCGCCAGGGTCTCGACCGAGACTCCGTTGGCCCGTGCCGTCAGCAGTTCGACGACCTCGCCATCTTCATCCGCCAGCGCCGCAAGCATCAGCCGCACCTCGGCCATCCGTTCGGCCCGATCGTGAGGGTCATCTCCGCCTTCGAGGTGCAGGGCCTCGTCGAGTTCGTCCTCACGGCGAACCGCCATCCGTCGCAGGTGATCGCGCGCGGCATTGGCCGCGATCCGCCGCACCCAGGCCGGAAAGGTTCGCGGCTCCTTCAGGGAATCGAGCTTTTGCCACGACCGTAGGGCCACGTCCTGGGCGAGGTCGTTGGCGGTCTCGGCGCAGCGCACGCCGCACGCGAACAGGGTCGATACCACGGCACTGCGATGCTCCTCGAGGAGCTCTCGAAACGCACCCTGATCGCCGCGGCGCGCCCGCCGCACCAGGAAATCGATCCGGTCCCACTTGGACGTGTCAGTCATCGTTACCACGATAGACGATATTGAATGAGGAGTTAGGAATGAGGAATGAGGAATTCTTGCTGCCACAGCTAAGAGAATCTGTTCGAGAGAGGAAAAGCCGTGGCCTTTGATTACAAACGTTGTCGGGGTCTTTCCGGTGTGTTCGACACTCGGTGACCAGAATGATCATTTGTGGTGGGAATGCCTCTTCTCGGGACAATGATGCGGCGGCATTCCTAATTCCTAATTCCTAATTCCTCATTCCTCGTTCCTCATTCCTCGTTCGAACCTACCGCCGTGGTACCCTTCGCCGACGCAATGACGGCGAAGAACAACCTTCCGCGCCTACTTCAAAAACCACGGCCCGCCCATCTCGTCCTCAAGGACGGAACCGCGTTCGCCGGTTGGGCTGCTGGCGCGGCGGCTGTCGTCGAGGGCGAGGTGGTCTTCAACACCGCCATGACCGGCTACCAGGAGATGCTCACCGACCCCTCTTACCACGGGCAAATCCTGACTCTGACGACGTCGCACGTGGGTCAGGTGGGCGTCAATTCGGCCGACGCCGAGTCGGACCGCATCTGGGCCAGGGCCCTCGTCGTCCAGGACCTCGATCTCGAACCGTCTTCGTGGCGCGCCGAGGAGGGCTTTGAGCAGTGGCTCGAAACACATGACCTGGCGGTGGGCTGGGGTTTCGATACCCGCGCCATTGTCCGCCACGTCCGCACCGCCGGCGCGGTCCCCGGTCTCCTGATCACCGACGGCACCCCGCCGGATGAGCTCGCCGAACGCGCAGCGGCGGCGCGCAGCACCGATGGCCGCGACCTCGCCCACGAGGTTGCCTGCACTGAAGCCTATCCGTGGACCGAAGGGCCGTGGCGATCGCCTTCGGATCCGCAACCGACCGAACACGGCGACCTGGTCAGGGTGGCGGTTGTGGACTACGGCGTCAAACGGTCGATCCTCCGGCGCCTGGTGGCCGAGGGTTGCCAGGTGCAGGTGGTGCCACCGACGATCGGCGCCACAGAATTGATGAATGGCGGGTTTGACGGCGTGCTGCTCTCCAACGGCCCCGGCGACCCCGCGGCGGTGGAGGGCGCACAGGCGGTGATCGCCGATCTCGTCGGGCGGCTGCCGATCCTCGGAATCTGCATGGGCTGCCAGCTGCTCGGTCTCGCCCTTGGCGGGCGGACGGTCAAATTGCCCTATGGCCACCACGGCGGCAACCATTCGGTGCGCGAGTTCTCGACCGGCCGCGTCCTGGTCACGTCGCAAAACCACAACTACGTGGTCCAGGAGTCGTCATTGCCGCGCGAGGTCGAGGTCACCCACATCAACCTCACCGACGGCACTCTGGAAGGGCTGTCACTGCCGCGCGCCGGCATCGACGCCGTCCAATTCCACCCCGAGGCGAGCCCCGGGCCGAATGATGCTCTCGAGCTGTTTCAGACATTTGCCGAGCGATGCCGGGAGCACAAATGAGGAATGAGGAATTAGGAATTAGGAATGCCACCCACCCACCCGCAACGGTGATACAGGGCGAGCTCGAAATTCCTAATTCCTCATTCCTCATTCCTAATTTTGGACGGGAAACGGTGCAGTGACGACGAAACCACCATCCGTTTGTATCCTGGGAGCAGGCCCAATCAGAATTGGTCAGGCCTGCGAGTTCGACTACTCGGGGGTGCAGGGGGTGCGCGCGCTCCGCGAGGAGGGCTGCCGGGTCATCCTGGTAAACTCCAACCCGGCAACCGTGATGACCGACGCCCGGCTCGCCCACCGCAGCTATGTCGAACCCTTGACCGCAAAGACCGTCACCGCGGTCCTCGAAAAGGAGCGCCCCGACGCTCTCATCCCCACCCTTGGCGGTCAGACCGCCCTCAACCTGGCGGTCAAACTCGAGGAGCAGGGGGTGTTGGAACGGCTCGGCGTGCGTCTGCTCGGCGCCTCGGTGCGATCGATCCGGCTGGCCGAGGACCGCGAGGCCTTCAGGCTCGCGATGGAAGCGGCAGGGCTACCGGTTCTGCCCGCCGTGACCGTCACCACGATCGAGGAAGGCCTCGCCGCCCTCGACGACATCGGCCTGCCCGCCATCCTGCGCCCGTCCTTCACGCTCGGCGGCTGGGGCGGCGGCATCGCCCACGACCACGCCTCGTTCAAACGCCAATTGAAGCTCGGGCTCGACGCCTCGCCCTCCAACCAGGTTTTGGTGGAGGCTTCGGTCCTGGGCTGGAAGGAGTTCGAGCTCGAGGTCATGCGCGACTCGGCCGGCGCATTCGTCGTGGTGTGTTCAATCGAGAATCTCGACCCGATGGGGGTCCACACCGGTGACTCGATCACCGTGGCGCCGGCTCAGACCCTGACCGACCGCGAATACCAGGTGCTGCGCGACGCCGCCCGCACCGTGCTCGACGCAGTCGGCGTGGCCACCGGCGGCGCCAACGTCCAATTCGCGGTCAACCCCGTAGACGGCCGCTACGTTGTGATCGAGATGAACCCGCGGGTCTCACGGTCGTCCGCCCTGGCCTCGAAGGCCACTGGCTTCCCGATCGCCCGTATCGCCGCCAAGGTCGCCCTCGGCCGCCGGCTCGACGAGATCATGAACGACATCACCGGTTCGACGCCGGCTTCCTTCGAACCCGCACTCGACTACGTGGTGGTCAAGATCCCTCGCTTCACCTTCGAGAAGTTCCCCGGCGCCGATCCGCGACTCGGCACCGCCATGAAGGCGGTGGGCGAGGTGGCGGCGATGGGACGCTCCTTCGAGGAAGCCCTGCTCAAGGCCGTACGATCGCTCGAGGTGGACCGCGACTCGCTCGAGGCCCCGCCGTCGGTGGCGGCCGCCGACGATGGCGAACTCGAAAAGCGTCTCGCGGATCCCACCCCTGAAAGACTGTGGGAGCTCGCCGAAGCCCTCCGTCGCGACTGGAGCCTGGACCGCATCAAGAAACTGACCGCGGTCGACCCCTGGTTCCTGCGCCGGATCAGCGCTCTTGTGGCGTCGGAAACCGAGATCGCGTCCCGTCTCGAAGAGCCCGGAGTCCTCGCAGCCGTCAAACGCCTCGGTTTCTCCGATGCCCATATCGGCCGGCTCGTGAATGAGAAAACAGCAAACATCCGGCAACGCCGCGTGGCCGCCGGGATCTCCCGGGTGCGGCGGAGGGTCGATACCTGCGCCGCCGAGTTCGAGGCCCGCACACCCTATCTCTACGGCAGCTTCGGCGACGGCGACGAGCAACCGACGCCGCGCCGCCCGATCATCATCCTCGGCGGCGGTCCGGTGCGGATCGGCCAGGGGATCGAGTTCGACGCCTGTTGCGTCGAGGCAGTCGCCGGGCTGCGGGCCGAGGGCTACGAAGCGGTCATGATCAACTGCAACCCCGAGACCGTCTCCACCGACTACGACGCGGTCGACCGGCTGCACTTCGACCCCCTCTTTTTCGAGGACGTCCTCGAGATCTGCGAGGCCGAGCGACCGATCGGCGTCATCGTCCAGCTCGGCGGTCAGACCCCGCTCAAGTTGGCTGCCGATCTGGAACGGCACGGCGTACCGATCCGCGGCACCCCGCGCGACGCCATTGACCGCGCCGAGGACCGCGGCCGGTTTGCCGAGCTGCTCGAAGAGCTCGGTCTGAGACAACCGCCGGGCCGGATGGTGACGTCGGCCGAAGAGGCCGCCGCGGCAGCGGACGAGCTCGGGTTCCCGGTTTTGGTTCGTCCTTCGTACGTTCTCGGCGGCCGGGCGATGGAGATCGTCTACGGCCACGACCAGCTCGCAGAGTACCTCCGGCGGGCGGCCGCCGTGGACCCGGACCGGCCAGTCCTGCTCGACCACTTTCTCGAGCGTGCGGTCGAGGTTGACGTCGACGCGGTGGCCGACGGCGAGCGCGTGGTCATCTGCGGAGTTATGGAACACATCGAAGAAGCGGGCGTCCACTCGGGCGACTCGGCCGCTGTGACACCGCCGGTCAGTCTGCCGCTCGAACTCCAGGCCGAGCTCCGGCGCCAGGTTCGACTGCTCGCCCTGGCCCTCGGTGTGCGCGGCCTCATCAATGTGCAGTTCGCCATCCAGGAAAACACGGTGTATGTCATCGAGGTCAACCCGCGGGCTTCGCGAACCGTGCCATTCCTGGCCCGCGCCACCGGCACCCCGTGGGCCGAACTCGCAGCCAGGGTATGCGCCGGGGCGAGCCTCGACGCCCTCGGCGTCCACGACGGCGTACCGACCGAGGTCGCGGTCAAGCTGCCGGTCTTCCCGTTCGAGCGCTTCCCCGGTGTCGACCCGTTGCCAGGGCCCGAGATGCGCTCAACCGGTGAGGTCATGGGTCGCGGCCGCACTTTCGGCGAGGCCTTTGCCAAGGCGGCGCTGGCGGCGGGCTGGCGGCTCCCCGAGGGTGGGCGGGTGCTGCTGTCGCTGGCCGATCGCGACAAGGAACGGCTGCCGGCACTGGCGGCGCGCTTTCTCGAACTCGGTTTCGGACTCTCCGCCACCGAGGGCACCGCGGCCGCGTTGCGCGAGGCCGGTTTCAGCGACGTACAGACGGCCTCCAAGGTGGGTCAGGGCCACCCGGACATCCCCGAACTGCTGGCCGAGGGCGCTGTACAGCTGGTCATCAACACCGCCGCCGGACAGCGCGCCGCGCGCGATGCGGGCTCGATCCGCCGCGCGGCTCTCGATGCGGGGGTTCTCTATTTCACGACCATTCCCGGCGCGCACGCCGTCGCCGAGGCGGTGGCAGCCGTGCGGCGTGGGCCGTTGTCGGTGCGCGCTCTGCAGGACGACGCCTCGGGTCTCCCGCCGTGGGCAGCGTCGCTGGGGGACTAACGAAGAGTTTTGAGTTCTTAGTTTTGAGTTTTGAGCTGTACTCACGCCCGCCCTTGAATACTGATGGTTGAGCGGGAACTCAGAACTAAAAACTCAACACTCAAAACTGGCGTCAGGATTCAGTGCAGCGACGTCAAGCGGTACTCCGCCAACAGACGCGCATCGATGAGATCGTAGTCGCTGCCGTCGATCCGGAAGTACTGGCGGCCGATGGTGTAGGCGCGTTCGATCCGCTGCTGGACCTCGTCCGGGTTGTAGAGCAGGCGAAAGACGTAGCCGACCTGGATATAACTCACCATCGAGAGATCATCGGCGGTGTCGAAGTCTCCATCCGCACCGGCGCTCTCCAGCACCAACCGCATCCACTGGCCCTCGCCGAAGTTCGGGCGATCTCTGGTGAAGAAGCTTTTTTGTAAGCCGCTCTGAAGGTCATCGGCGACCTTTGGCAGCGTGCTCGGGTCGCGGTCTCTCGGCAACGGCGCTGCCGTCACCCGATACGGATGGCCCCATCCATCAACCGCCCGCACCTCATACATTTCCCGTACCGAAGGCGGAGCCATCCCGGTGTCTGCACCCATGAAGACAAGCGGGATCCACCCGCGAACCCGGGCCGTCGAGGATGACGCAAGAACATCGGCCCAGTCGCCGCCAAACGGCGGGATCTCGTTTTCGCGAATCATGAAACGCGAGGCCGCCGCGCCGATCTCGTGCATACGGTGAATGGTCTCGAGTTCGGCGGCGCGGCCACCGTCGCCCAGGACCATCCAGCGCACCGTCGTCGCCAGATCCGGTCCGGGCCCGGTCATCCGCAGACGCATGAAACCGAGGAAGGGCAAGGCAACGAGCAGCGGGTAGACGAGGTAGCGCCAACCCCCCTCTCGAAGCCGTTGCATCACGGTCGGCGACGGCGGTACCGAGAGGACGGCACTCAGATCCCACCCGCAGTGTTGGCAGATCGTTGCGTTTTCCAGCATCGGCGCGCCGCACCCGCCGCATTTCGTGGGGTCGTACATGGGTCAAGAATAACTCAACCGGCGCTTCGGCCGGTTTCGGATACTGGATGCTGGATGTTGTCGCGGGGCACCCTTTCAGAAAGGCAGGTTCATCCGGATGATTGGAAAGCCTCACCGTTCGCGTCCGCCGGACGTGCCGTCTCCGAACGATGTTGCGTTCGTCTTTCCTTGAATTGAGCGGATGCATCGGGCGCAATCATCTTCGGAGGGGGCACTCACGGGCAATGCAGCCGGGAAAATCGGGATATCCACTCTGGGAAAACCTCTGCAGGACGGATGCCCGCGCGGTTGGGCTCGAACTCAGTGCCTCCGCCCGGTGCGAGCGATCAGCCAACGGGTCGGCCCGGGCGACAGATTCGCCAACCACCACATCAGCCGCAGCTGGAACGGGTGGAAGACGACCCGCCGGGGCCGCCGGACGACTCCGAGAACGACTTCGGCACAGCTTTCCGGGGTGCTCAACGGAACCCACCTGCCGATCGCAGGGATGTACTGGCGCGAGTCGGGGTTGGCCTCGAAATATCCGCTCGAGACCTCGCCGAAGTAGACCAGCGAGCTGGTGACCCCGGTGCCAATAAGATCCATGCACAGCGCCTCGTGCAGACCGCGCAACGCCCATCGCGATGCCGTGTAGGCGGTTGCGCCCGGCCACGGCATGAGGGATGCCGGCGAACCGATGTGGATGAAGTGTCCGCGGCCCGCCGCCAGCATGCCCGCCATGAAGGCGCGGCAGATGTTGGCAGCGGCGAGGTAGGGAGCGCCGATCATCTCGACGGTTTGTGCCGGTGCCGTCTCTTCGAGAAACCGCCACACGCCGGCGCCGGCGCTGTTGACGACCAGCGACGGCGACCCCCACTGCGAAAAAACCCTCTCCGCCATCGCGTCCACGGCGAGGCCGTCGGCGGCGTCGAGGGCCTCGACCATCGCCTCGCCGCCGGCCGCCCCGATATCGTCCGCCAGCCCCTGCAACCGCTCCGCCCGCCGTGCCACCAGCACAACCCGCCAGCCATCTGCTGCCAGCAACCTCGCGGTCGCCTCACCGATACCGCTCGATGCTCCTGTGACAACGGCGACGCGTCTTTCTGAAGGGCTCATGGACGCAGGTTACTGCATGCCGGCGAAGAAGGGGAGCAGGGGGGCAGAGACGCAGAGGCGCAGGGGGGACAGGGAGAAAGGGGGACCGCTCAGAAACGGTCCGCGTGCGGTGGAGGTGCCATTTTTTGCATTGTCTGATGCCTCTATCCTCAGCAGACCCGTGGGGCGTCTCGGGCACACAATGCTAAAGGTGGCTCCTCTCGGGGAGGAAGCTCTGAAAAATGGGCTCACTCGATCGATGGGCGGGCAGTTTACCCTCAGACCAGCGGCCGCCACCATGGGGCGAGGCGCTCGGCGAGAGCCTGCCATGCGGCGTCGGTGTCGGCGATGGCGTCACCGCCGAGCTTTTCGAGCATGCAGTCGGCCAAGATCAGGGCCAGCATGGCCTCGACGATCACCGGTGCTGCACCGATGGCGGTGACGTCGGAACGCTCCCAGGCAGTCGCCCCCTCTTCGCCGCTGGTCAGATCAACCGACGGCAAGCCTTTGCGGAGGGTCGAGATCGGTTTGAAAAAGGCCCGGACGACGAGGTCAGCGCCGTTGGTGACGCCCCCCTCGAGCCCACCCGCCCTGTTACCTGTGCGTTCGAGACGGCCATCGACCAACTCATAGGGGTCGTGGGCCTGCGACCCGAGGAGGGACGCCACCTCGAGCCCGTCGCCAAGGGACGCCGCCTTGACCGAGTGAATCGACACCAGGGCCTGCGCCAGCCGGCCGTCGAGCTTGCGGTCCCAGTGAACGCACGAACCGAGCCCGGGCGGCAGACCACGCACGACCGCACCCACCACCCCACCCATGGTTTCGCCTGATTGACGAGCCTCACGAACTGCTTCCACCAGGCGATCCTCGTCTTCGGGTTTCGGGGTCACCAACGGCGAGTCGTACCGCACCTCGGCCAGGTCTTCCCAGGTTGGTGCGCCGGCCAGCACCTCGTGCGGTCCGACCCGCAGCACGGCCGATCGCATGCTCACGCCATAGCGGCCGAGCAGCTGCGCACACACCGAGCCCGCCGCCACCCGTGCCGCGGTCTCCCGCGCCGACGAGCGCTCGAGGACGTTGCGCATGTCTGCGAGCTGATCTGTAGCGGCCCCGCCCGAATAGTCGGCGTGACCAGGCCGTGGCCGGGTGACTGCCCTCTTTGCTGCGGCCTCGGCATCCACCTGCCACGGGTCCATCACATCGGTCCAGTTCTGCCAGTCGAGGTTGACCACCTCGAGGACCAGCGGTGACCCGAGGGTGCGACCGTCGCGGAGACCGCCGGTCACCGTCACCTCGTCTTTTTCGATCCTCTGGCGTCCGCCGCGGCCAAAGCCATGCTGGCGGCGTTGGAGCCAACCGTCGATCTGTTGCCGCGCCACCGTGAGGCCCGCGGGCAGGCCTTCGAGGATCGCGGTCAGCCGTGGTCCGTGGGACTCACCGCCGGTCAAGAGACGCAGGCGTCTCACGGAGACCGCCTTGTCCGCGCTGGATCAGGTCGGCCGGATAACGGTCGAGGCATGAGGCAGTTGATCATGATTTCGAGGATACGCGGACTCCCGGCACCTGCCAAGGACCGGTGATCACCGGTGATATGATCGCGCTCACATGAAAAACACAATCCCCTCAATCGTCCGGACGGTGCCGGCAATCGCGCTGCTGATCACGGGAATGAACGCGGCGATGGCCGCCGAGCCCGACAGCGTAGCGCTCACCATCCTTCACACCTCCGACCTCCACGGTGCGGTGCTGCCATTTAACGACTATGCCAATCGGCCGTCGCAACGGGGCTCGCTCGCCCAGGTGGCGACAATGGTCGACGAGATCCGCGCCGAAGCCGGCCATCCGGTGTTGCTTTTCGACTCGGGCGATACCCTTCAGGGGTCCTCGTTCGAGCAGTTCGTCCACGTACGCTGGGGCGAGGCCAGCCCCACCATCGACACCATGAACCGGATCGGCTATGAGGCGATGGCGGTCGGCAACCACGAATTCAACTTCGGGCTCGAGGTTCTGCGGCGAGCAGAAGCGCAGGCTCGATTCCCCTTCCTGTCCGCCAACAGCCTCCGCGTAGGCACCGACGAGCCCGCCTTCCCTCCCTACCTTGTGATAGAGGTCGGCGCGCTCAGAATCGGAGTTCTCGGTCTCACGACGCCAAACGTGCCCGGTTGGGAAAAGCCCGAGAACTACGCTGGCCTCGAGTTTCAGCCGATGGACGAGGCGGCCCGCAAGTGGGTGCCAATCCTGCGCGAAAAGGAGAACTGTGACCTCGTGGTGGTGCTCGCTCACACCGGCCTCGAGGTCGACACCGAGACTGGCACGCCGAACGGAACTGCGCACGAGAACTTCACCTCGCGACTGACCGGGGTGCCCGGCATCGATCTGCTGCTGACCGGCCACACCCACAAAGACATCCCCCCGCGCCTCGTCAACGGGGTCATCGTCTCGCAACCGAGGGCCCGTGCGCAGCTCCTCACGCGGATCGACCTTCAACTCATCCACGGAAGCTCCGGCTGGAAGATCGAGAGTTGGGAAGGCCGCAATGACCCCTCTGGGCCGGTCGCGGCCGACGCCGAGATCGTCCAGGCCAACGCTCTCGCCCACCAGCGCCTCGCCGAGACCCTCGACGGACCGGTCGGCGAGGTCACGGCCGAGGTCCGGGTCGACGACTGCCGTATCGAAGACTGTGCGGCGATTGATCTCCTGCATGCGGTCCAGCTCGAGGCCTCCAGCGCCCAGCTGTCGTTGGCGGCGCTGCTCAATGCGCATGCTCCACCGCTGGCTCCGGGCCCGGTGAACTGGCGCTGGATCCACGCCTTCTATGTCTACCCCAACACCCTGGTAGCGGTACGCCTGACCGGCGCCCAGGTGCGCGATGTCCTCGAACACGCTGCGCGCTTCTACGACGGCCTCGAGTGCGCGGCCGACAACGGCTGCACCGTCATCACGGATGCCGCCATCCCCGACTACAACGTCGACACCATGGCGGGGGTGACCTACCGCGTTGACCCCACCCGGCCGGAAGGCTCGCGGATCCGCGATCTCAGATTCGATGGCCTCCCGATCGACCCCGAGGCCACCTTCACCGTGGCCTGCAACTCCTACCGCGCGTCCGGCGGCGGGCTCTTCCCTCATCTGGCCGAGGCCGAGGTCGTGTGGCGGTCGTCGGCGGAGATGGCCGATCTGATCGGCGACTATCTGATGACGCACCAACCCTGGCAGCCCACCGTGGACGACAACTGGCACATCGGCCGCGATGTGACGGCAGAGGAACACGCCCAACCGGCGCCGTCACAATAAACGTTGAAACGTTACAACGTTTGAACGTTGAACGTTGATTGTCCACCCACCCGCAGCAATTCTGAAGGTGGGCCAAGGCCCACCCTACTTCGGACCCACATAGCGGGCGCATTCGTAGGGTCGGCTTCAGCCCACCTTCAGAGCTGTAACAGCCGTCTCAGCTGTTTCCGGATGAGCCGAACGTTGGTGGGCTGCAGTACCATGACGCCATGCAGAGGTTGACCGTTTCAAGCAGCCATGGCGACTACACGATCGTGGCCCACCCGGGAGCGATCGACGATCTTCAGAGGGTTTTTCTCGAAGAAGACGTCCGTCTTCCCCTTTCGGTGGTGAGCAACACCACGGTCGCGCCGTTGTGGGCGGAGGAGGTTGCACGGTCGTTGTCCGCACCCCTGATCGAACTTGCCGATGGAGAGGCCGAAAAGATGTGGCCGACCGTCGAAGGTCTCCTCGGCCGCTGGCTCGAAATTGGTCTCACCCGAGGCGACGTCGTGGGCGCTATCGGTGGCGGGGTTGTGACCGACACCGCCGGGTTCGCGGCGGCGGTCTACCTCCGGGGCATCTCGTGGATCGCGGTACCGACCACCCTGCTCGCCATGGTCGACGCCTCGGTGGGCGGCAAGACCGGGGTCAATCTCGCCCACGGCAAAAACCTGGTGGGCGCCTTCTGGCCGCCGCGCCTGGTGGTGGTCGACGTTGCGACCCTTGGCACACTTCCTTCGCGCGAGCTGCAGGCCGGGCTGGCGGAGGTCATCAAGACCGCGTGGATCGGCGACCACGATCTCCTGGAGATGATTTCCAGTCCCCTGACGGACTTTGGCTCTCTGACGCCCGACGGGTGGCAGGAGCTCGTCATGCGGTGTCTCACTGTCAAGGCGCGGGTAGTCAGCGATGACGAACGCGAGGCCGGCCAACGGGCCGCACTCAACCTCGGCCACACCCTTGGTCACGCCCTCGAGGCCGCCACCGGATATCGGCACTTTCTGCACGGTGAGGCGGTGGCGTGGGGCCTTCTGGCCGCGGCGCGGCTGGCTCGCCGAAACGGCGTCCTGAGCGCCGCGGGCGAAGACCGAATTCGCGCCGCCCTGGGGTCGATTGAGAATATGCCCCCCATCTCTGGCATCGATCCTGAGGATCTGCGATCCCACATCAGCCGCGACAAAAAAAGGGACGACGAGGGCGTCGCGTGGGTCCTGCCCACCGACGAAGGCGTGGTGCTCAACCAACGGGTTGCGACCGACGAGGCCCTGGAGGTTTTTGTCG
>JASJGQ010000279.1:0-5255 GCA_033791425.1 Acidobacteriota bacterium | reverse complement strand
CTTCAGGGCCTGCCCGCGGGATGCCCTGAACGCGAGTGGTGGAGGGCCAAAATCTCCGCCCTGAACGTGCAAATGTCCACGCTGGGGGAGGCTGGGTGCGAACTCAAAACTCATAACTGAAAACTCAAAACTAACCCGTGGGAGGGAGGGCCGGAATTGAGAATTAAGAAGGGGCTTAGGAAGCAAAACGACTCGAAAGAGGAGTTAAGCTTCTGAAATGAAAGCCAGTAACAAGTACTACAAAGCGGCGAAAATCGGAGAGGCCAAATTTCGGCAGATTATTCGTTGTTTTTCCGAGGACCTGACGGCGAGCTCCACATCCCGCATGACCGGTGTAAGTGTCCGCTCAGTCAATGAAATTTTTCTCAAGATTCGCAGACGGCTCGCCGTTATCAGCGAGGCTCAGTCACCCTTCGAAGGCAAGGTTGAAATGGATGAGTCCTACTTCGGCCCACAGCGAGTTCGGGGCAAGCCAGGACGTGGAGCCGGCGGCAAGACAATCGTCTTCGGCATCCTCAAGCGAGGCGAGAATGTCTACACGAGGATTATCCCGAATGCAGCTAAATCGACTCTCCGAAAGGTGATACGCGGACGTGTCTCTCTTAGCTCAGTTATTCACAGCGACGGGTGGGTTGGCTACGACGGCCTGGTTGATGTTGGCTACTCGAAGCATCTTAGAGTTCGTCACGCTGACCGCGAGTTTGCTGTCAAGGACAACCACATCAATGGAATTGAATCCTTTTGGAGTTTTGCGAAACACCGGCTTTCAAGTTTCCACGGAATCCCTAAGCACACGTTCTATCTCCATCTGAAAGAATCGGAGTTCCGTTTCAATCAGCGCCATGGCAACCTGTATGGGGTCCTGCTCAAGTTGTTCAGAGAGGACCCCCTTTAGACCATTTGCTTCCTAAGCCCCTTCCTAATTCCTAATTCCTAATTCCTAATTCCTGGTTCATTCCAGCGTCAGTTCGCCTGCATCAGTTTCTCGATGTCATCGGCGGCGGTCGGGAGGGCCGCCGACAGATTCCTGGCACCGTCGGCGGTGACCACAAAGTCGTTTTCGATCCGCACGCCGAGAGCCGCCGAAGGTATGTATATGCCCGGTTCGTTGGTGATCACCATCCCCGGCTCGAGCGGTGCCTGGTCGGCGGCGCCGGGGTCGTGGGCATCGAGCCCGAGTTGATGGCCGAGACCGTGGATGAAAAACTGACCGAGCGTCTCGCCATTCAGGTCGCGGACCTTGGAATCTTCGAATACGCCAAACGCTATCTTGCGGAGGTCGAACATAGAGACACCCGGGCGCATCGCTTCCGCCGCACGATCGTGCGCCTCGAGAACGAGGTCGTAGATATCCCGTTGCCGGGCCGTGAATTTTCCATTGACCGGGTAGGTCCGAGTGAGATCGCCGCAGTAATAGCCGTAACGAGCTCCTATGTCGACTACGACCAGCTCACCGTCGTTGCAAAGTCCCGCGTTCTGATCGTAGTGCAGCGTGGTGGCGTTGTAGCCCGACCCGACGATCGTCGGGAATGCCAGCCCCTCGGCCCCGGCCTCGCGAAAGGCCGCATACACCGCGCCGTCAACCAGTCCCTCGCCGACGCCGGGTCGGATCACGGCAGCGGCCCGCCGTTGGCCTTCGATGGTCGCCGCCACAGCTCGCGACATCAGATCGACTTCGGCCTGGTCCTTTACGACTCGCAATGAGTGCACCAGCGGGCTCACGTCGGTGACCGCGAAGGTCGGCAGCCGGTCGCGCAGACCCGCTACGAAACGGTGGGTCGGCGGCAGCTGGGCACCGCCGGGAACCGCGGAGTAGTCGGTCCACAGAACCGAATCGGGTTCCGACAGCCAGCCCTGCAGCTGGCCTTCGAAACCCGGAACCGGCCGGCGGCGCGCATCGAGCACGATCTCAGACGGCGCAGACGACAGCACATCGTCAAAGCCGAACGCGTCCGCCGCTTCGTCTCCAGGGCCCCATTTGGGTCCGGTCCAGCGCTCCACGTTGGGATCTCGCGGCGGCAGGAACAGCATATCCCCACCGTCCCCCGGCCTCAGGACCAGGATCGCGTTGGGCAGTTCGACACCCGTGAGGTAGAAAAAATCCGAACCCTGGCGAAAGGTCCCGATGTCGCCGTAACCGCGATCGTCACCGGCGCCCCACAACACGATCGTGCCTCCGTCGGTCTTCTCGAGGAGTTTCCGCCGCCGGTCACGGTAGGTCTCTTTTGGTTGGATCTCTGCTGCGTAATTTCCGCCCCGCATATCACTGTGAGCCATGGGACCTCCAAGGGAACCTCACCGACCGATGACTGGAACGCCTCACATCGGCCGGGTCGCATCAGTCTACTATCGACCCCTCCCCAACCACTGCACGATGCTGCAGGTTGCCTTACAATGACCGACGACGCGGAGGGTCCGGTCACTCGCGGGAGGGCACATTGAGGGTATTCGTCGCTGCTTTGGTTTGCATGTTGAGCGGATTGGTTTCGGCCGAGACCACCATCCCCACCCCTCAGGAACACTTTGGTCATCAGGTCGGAGCGGACCACAAGCTGATCCCCTACCCGGACGTCCTGGAGTACCTGGAGATGATCGCGGCAGCCTCTGACCGGGTGTCAATCGAGGACGCCGGCCGGTCGACCCTCGACAACCCGATGAAGGTCGTCGTGCTCACTTCAGCGGCCAACCAGGCCAACCTCGAACGGCTGCGCGAGGTCGCCAGACTGCTCGCTAAACCCGGAAATCTAACATCGGAACAATCGGCGGCGCTGGTTGCAGAAGGCAAGGTGATCGCCATCGTGACCTGCTCGATCCACTCGACCGAAGTCGGCAGCACCCAGATGGTCAACGAGTTCGTCTACGATTTCGCCACCACCAAGGACCCCGAAAAATTGGCTTGGATGGACGAGGCCGTCCTCCTTGTCATGCCGTCGATCAACCCCGACGGTCAATTGATGGTGGTCGACTGGTACAACGAGTGGCTCGGCACCGACTACGAGGGCGGCCGCATGCCGTGGCTCTACCACCACTACGTCGGCCACGACAACAACCGCGACTTCTACATGCTCACCCAGAAAGAGACCCAGGTCGTCAACGAGGTGCTCTATCACCGCTGGTTCCCGCAGTCCTTCCTCGACGAACACCAGATGGGCTCGACCGGCCCCCGCATGTTCGTTCCGCCGCAGACCGATCCTCTCAACGAGGAGGTCCATTCTCTGGTGTTCCGGCAGGCTGATGTCCTCGGCACCAACATGAGCTTCCGTCTGGAAGAGGCCGACAAGACCGGCGTCGGTCACAACATGATCTTTGACAGCTACTGGCCCGGAGGGACCCGCAACACCGCCTGGTGGAAGAACGTCACCGGTTTACTGACGGAGGTGGCAAGCGCGCGCATCGCTACCCCCATCTACGTCGATCCGGGAGAGCTTCGGGGCGGCGGAAAAGGTTTCCCCGAGTACGGGCGCCGTTCGAATTTCCCTTCGCCCTGGCCGGGAGGTTGGTGGCGCCTCCGCGACATAGTCGAATACGAACTGGTCGCCACCTGGGCCTTTCTCGAGGCCAACGCCGAGAACCGTGCCTCGATTCTCAGCAATTTCAATCGCAGGGCACGATGGTCGCTCGAAATCGGAACCACTGAATCCCCGTACGCCTGGATCATCCTACCCGACCAGCACGACGTGGTCGCCGCCGGCAGGCTGGTGGACCTGTTGATCGAGCATGGCATCGAGGTCTCTCGCGCTTCCGAACCTCTCCACGTCGGCTTCGCCGTGTATCCCGCCGGCACAACCGTAATCTCGGCGGCACAACCCTACCGTCCGTTCCTTCTCACCATGCTCCGGAATCAGCGGTACCCGGAAGTCAGAAATGCTTCCGACGGCGGCATCCTGGAGCCCTACGACGTCGCCTCGTGGTCCCTCCCGCTCTCGATGGGCGTCGATGTCGTCGAGGCCGACCAACCGGTCGGCGACTCGCTCGTACCGCTGGCCGAAGCGGCGTGGCCGCGCCCGAAGGTCGACCCCGACGCACCGGGCCATTCCATCCCCGCCGGTGCTGATAGCGCCTACACTCTGATCAACCGTCTGCTCGCCGATGGGACGACCGTCAATCGCCTCAGCTCCGACACGGCCCTTGGCAAACGAGGAGATATCTACCTCTCGGCCGAGGATGTCAAAGCGTGGAAATTGAATCAGATCGCCGACGAGCTCCACGTGCCCGTGGTTCCGGTAGCCGAAACCCCGGACACCGATCTCCTGGAAGTGGGGAAAATGCGGGTCGGTCTCTTCAAACCCTGGGTCGCCAGCATGGACGAAGGCTGGACCCGTTTCGTGCTCGAAAACTACGAGTTTCCGCTCACCAGCCTCGCCAACGAACAGATTCGTTCGGGAGAGTTCACCGGCGATGTCGACGTCCTGCTCTTCCCGGATGTGAGCTCTTCGATCATCGCCAAGGGCAAGCCCGACAGCAGCAGCTACCGCAGCAGATTCTGGTCTCCCCTGCCCCCGCAGTACAGCGGCGGGATCGATGAATGGGAAAGCGAAGGCGACACCAAGGACGCCAAGAAGACAAAAGGCGGCAAACAAATCAAGGAGTGGGTCGAAAACGGCGGTACGGTCGTCGCCCTCGACTCCTCGAGCGAGTACTTCATCGATCTCTTCCAGCTGCCGGTGACCAACACCCTGGCCAAGGTTTCGCGGGATCAGTTCAACTGCCCGGGTTCGACCTTGAAGGTCCTGATGAACACCAAGAGCCCACTGACCTTCGGGATGCGCCCGGAGGAGGCGATTTATTTCGGAAACTCCCCAGCCTTCCAGACTCGAGTGCCCGATGCCCGTTTCGGCCGCACTGTGATCGCCCGCTACCCGGCCGACGACAAGGACATCCTGATCAGCGGCTATCTCGAGGGAGGGGCGCTCCTCGAGAAAAAGGCGGCTGCCGTCGAGTTTGAAGTCGGCAAGGGCAGGGTGATCCTGATCGGATTCCACCCCCAGCACCGGGCGCAGCCTGTGCGGACCTTCAAGCTCCTGTTCAACACGCTGTACCAGCTCGAGAAACCTGCCACACCATAGGCATCCGGAAAGCGCAGTTTTTCATCGCTGAGGCCGCATCGGTCTCAGCGTTTTTCTTCGCCTTCAAATTGCATGATCCTTGATGTGAATTCGGCCGCAAGATCGTTCGGCATCGGAATCGACAGGCTGTACTGAGAGATCTTCCAATCCCCATCGACGAGCACCAGCACTCCGGTGCCCCTGCAGGTC
>JASJGQ010000278.1:0-9668 GCA_033791425.1 Acidobacteriota bacterium | reverse complement strand
AGGGATCTATGAGGCCTGGGCTGGACCGCGCTGCCGTACTCCCCGCAGGCCACCCTACTATCCCGCGCAAGGTGAGGGTCCGAAGAGTTGGGATCCATTCCCCTTTTCACAAAAGACGCCGGGGAGTCGATCCCCGGCGCTTGAATACCGTTTTGTTGAGGAGCCGAAGCCCCTGCGTATAAAGCTGTTGTCAGACTCGAGTTCGGCGGGGCGAGAAGTTTCCTACCAACTCGGTTGGGGGTCTGTCGTCGAATGAAGTATGAATCTGGAGAAGACCCTTGGCAACCAGGTCTTCGGGGCGGTCCCGCACCGCGGGGTACAGATCGGCCTCTTCGGCGGAATCAGGAGTGGAAAGGTAGCCCACCCAGCTGTTCCGCTCGGCCTTCTTCGCCTCGTAAAGGGCGCTGTCCGCCAACGTGAGGATCTGCTCCCAGGAGATTCGGTCCGGATGCGACCGAACGAAGGGGTAGCACGCATAGCCGATCGAGCACGTGGTCCGGACGATTTGCCCGTCAGGCAGGCTGAAGACTGCATCGGCGACGGCAGCACGGATGCGATCGGCGAGAACGCGCGCCTTGTCGGGGTCGGAATCGCGGGCGATGATCAGGAACTCGTCGCCTCCCCAGCGGATGACAATATCTGAATCCCGAACGACCTTGAGAAAGACGTCACGGATCTCCAGGAGTACCTGATCCCCGGCCAGGTGACCGCAGCTGTCATTGATCGCCTTGAAATGGTCGAGGTCAACCATCATGAATGCGAGATCGAAGATCTTGATGTTCTCGACACCCTCCTCGAGATCGAGGTACCGGCGACGGACCATCGCGATGTCCTTGGTGACCTGCTCAAACAGGAACCGGCGGTTGCGAAGACCTGTCAGAGAATCGGTGAGGCTCGCCTCGAGCAGCATGTTGTTCATGTCTTCCAGGCGGCTGTTCTGATCGGCAAGCGTTCGAGTCTGTACATCGACCTCGACCTTGAGTTGTTGGCTGTAGTTGGCCTCCATTTCGACCCGTCTACGCTGAGCCCGCCAGATGCCGGCGGCAATCAAGCACGCCAGAATGACGTAGCCTGCGTAGGCCCACCACGTTTCCCACGGAGCCGGGGCAACCGTCATCGGGAATTCGAGATTTGCAGTGCTGACGACGCCTTCGGCGCTGGTCGCCTTCACCCGGAGCACATAATCGCCGGCATCGAGGTTTGTGAAGGTCACACGATGATATTTACCGACATCCACCCAATCGGTGTTGAAGCCATCGAGCTTGTACTGGAAGGCGTTCTCCTTCGGTGCCGTGAAGTCCAGCTCGGCAAACTCGAACGTCACCATATCGTCCCGGTAGCCGAGATCGAGAGACTTGAGAAGGCTCGCTGGGCCCTGACCCTCGATGGGTTGATTGAGCTTGAGGACATTGGTCAGGGCAATCGGCGGCGCCTGTGTCGAGCGCTGCAAACGAGCGGGGAAGAAGATGTTGAAACCGTTCAGCCCACCGAAAACAAGAGCACCGCTCGGGCTGCTGAAGTGGGCGCCGAAATTGAACTCGTTGCCCTGGAGCCCGTGACTGCGGGTGTAGGTTCTGAATTTGCCGGTCCGCGGGTCAAACTGCGACAGCCCCCTGTTGGTGCTCAGCCACAGTTTTCCGGCGCCATCGGACTCGATCCCGTAGACGACGTCGTTGGCGAGTCCGTGTTCTACCGAGTACCTGCGGAATCTCGCTTTCCCTGTGGTCGCTGAGAGACCCTCCAAGGTCGCGAGTCCACCACCGACAGTTCCGATCCAGAGCCTACCGGAGGCATCTACGTGAAGGCTGAAAACCGATTCCGCTCCGAGACTCGCAGGATCATTCTCGTCATTTTCGAAGTGCATCCAGGAGTCCGAAATCGGATCGAAGCGGCTGAGACCGCCTCCATCCGTACCGGCCCAGATCGCGCCCTCGGTGTCCTCCACGATCGAGGTGATCATCGGGCTGGCGGGTCCGGCCAGGCCATTGGGATCGTGCGGGTGGCGGACGAACGAGTTTGTGTTCCGTCGATACATATCGAGGCCACCCTTAAACGTGCCGACCCAGAGATTGCCGCGGCTATCTTCAAAGAGGGACATGACGCCGTCGGAGCTCAAGCTACTTTCAATTTCCGAATCGTGCCTGAAATATGTAAAGCTCCTGGTCGTCGGGTTGTACCGGCTGAGGCCCTTGTCGAGCGTCCCGATCCAGATCGAATCGGTCCGATCACGAAGCAATGCCATCACCCTGTTCGAGGGCAACCCGCTTGCTGATTTCGGGTCGTTTTGGATGTGCGTAAATTTTCCGGTCGCGCGATCCATGACGTTGATCCCACCACCGAAGGTTCCGATCCAAAGCCGACCATTCCGATCCTCGGTGAATGCCGTCACCATACTGTGGTTGAGGCTCGCTGGGTCGAGTGGATCGGCTGCGTGGTGCCCGAATGACCAGCTCCTCGGGTTCCATTTGCCAAGTCCTCCCGCCTGTGTGCCTGCCCACAATATGCCGCCTCGATCCTGAAGCAGTGTCCATACGTCGTTGCCCGGAAGACTGTGAGGGTTGGTTTCGTCGGACACGTAGCGTGAAAAATCGCCGGTGTCGCGATGGAGCAGGTTGAGCCCGGTAGTGGTGCCGACCCAGAGCCGACCGGCGTCATCCTCGAGGATCGAACGCACACGGTCGTTGCTGAGGCTCGAGCGGTCGTTCGAGTCGTGGCGATAGTGGGCAAACGTTCCGGTCGAACGATCGAACCTGTTGAGGCCACCCTCATAGGTCCCGATCCACACCAGATCGTTGCGGCCAACGGTGATGGCGCGAACCTTGTCGTCGCTGAGGCTCTTTGGATCCGCCGCATCGCTGTTGAACCTCACAAAGCTCGCAGCGTCTCGGTTCAAAAGATTCAGGCCGGCGTCGGTGCCCACCCAGATGCCTCCCGATTCGTCTTCGGCAAGAGCGTAGACATGGCCGTCGCTGAGGCTCGACGGATCGGTCGGGTCGTTGAGATAGCGATCAAAGGTCTTCGATTCCCGGTTGAAGAGGGCAAGTCCAGCATCTCGCGTGCCAACCCAGAGGCGCCCCTGGCTGTCGACCATCAGAGTACGAATCCGGTCACTCGGCAGGCTCGAGGGGTCCGCGGGATCGTGCTGATAGCGCTCGAATGAGTCGGTCTCGCGAATCCATCGGCTCACGCCGCCGCCGTGGGTGCCGATCCAAAGGTTGCCGTCCGCGTCCTCGGCAAGGGCAACGGTGTAGTCGTCGGAAAGCGAGCCGCTGTTCGAAGGATCGTGTGAGTAGATCTGGAACTGATAGCCATCAAAACGATTCAGACCGTCCTCGGTGCCGAGCCACATGAAGCCTTCGCTGTCTTGCAGCATGCTCAAGACCGAACTCTGCGAGAGGCCGTCCTCGACCGTCAGGCGGTCAAACCGAACCGGCAGATTCGCCGCGTCGATACTAACGGCGATCGACAGGAATCCCAACAGCAACGTGACCGCGATTGCCACGTGTGCGGGAGCCCGACTTGCGCCGATAACCCTCGTTTGGTGCTGACTGTGGATGAAATCCAAAGCACTCATTTTTTATCCCCCGTCGTCTCCGGGCGGCCTCCGCCAGAAAGATCGGCATCGATCAACTCTCGAAACTCCTCAGATGGGACGGGAGGCGATACCAGGAAGCCCTGGAATTCGTCGCAGCCCATCGCCCGAAGCGCCTCGAGCTGCTCTTCGTCTTCAATGCCTTCCGCCACAACAGACATTTTCAGTTGATGAGCCATCGCCACCATCGCGCCGACGATCGCCGTGTCATCTGAACTGCCTGGAATGCCCCTGATGTAGGAGCGATCAATTTTCAGTACGTCGAGGTCAAACCCCTTGAGATATGCGATTGCAGAGTTGCCGGTTCCAAAGTCATCCACCGACAGACTCACTCCAAGTGCCTTGAGATCATTCAATTGGCGAACGACATCGGTCGTATTACGCAACACGCCGCGTTCGCTCAGCTCCAGTTCGAGCAGCTCAGGCGGCACTCCGACATCGCTCAGGATCCCCTCGACGATCTCCGTCAACCCTCCGCGAAGAAGCTGGCACAGTGCCACGTTGACCGACATCCTCATCTTCGGCAGACCGGCGTCGATCCAGCTCTTCAACTCCTCGCAGGCTGTCCGGATGACCCATGCACCGATCGGCACCATGAGACCGGTTTCCTCTGCAACAGGAATGAAATCGAGGGGCGGGACCCGGCCGAGCTCGGGATGATTCCAGCGCAACAGTGCCTCGGCACCTACGATTCGCCGGTCATCCACCGCCAGGAGGGGCTGGTAACTCAATGTGAACTCGTGACACTCGAGCGATTTTCTGAGGAGCCGGTCGAGCTCGAGGTTCTTCTTCGTCAGCTGGTTGAACGACGGGTTGTAGAACCGGAAAACGCCGCCGCCGGACCGTTTTGATTCGATGGTCGCAAGCTCAGCGTTCTGCAGCAGGCGATCGGCGTTCTGTCCGTCCGCCGGTGCTATGGTCACACCCACGCTCGCCGATACGAAGACCTCGGTGCCATTCACCGAGAATGCCTGCGACACGGAGTCGAGAAGCAGTTCCGCGATCGGATTGACGTCTTCGGGGCTGCGGACATTGCCGATCATGATGATGAACTCGTCACCGCTCAGGCGTGCCAGCGAGGCTGTCACCAATCCCGAGTTCTGGCGAGCAACAAAATCCGGCGACCGGACACAGTTGCTGAGCCGCTGCGCCAACTGCTTGATCACTTCGTTGCCACCCGTTCGGCCATAGCTGTCGTTGACCGATTTAAAACGGTCAAGGTCCATGTGCAGCACCGCCACACCGGTGCCCGACCGGAGGTGGGCCTGCAAGGCGCGAGAGAGGTTCTTCTCGAAGGTGTGGCGCTGAGGAAGACCGGTCAGGCTATCGGTGTTGTTGCGACGCTCGAGCAGCTCGGCCTGCACCTCGGCCTCTTTCCAAGCATCCTCGAGCTTGGTGCGGGTCTTGGCAAGCTCCAGCTCAGCCTGGTAGGCGTTGGCGAAGAAATCGGCGCGCCGGCCTACAACGCGCCAGTCAAAGGGTCGGCGAATGACGTCAACCGCGTCGGATTCGAGACCCTCGCGAACCTCCTTTTCGGATGTGCAGAGCAAGATCACGGGAACGCTCGGCGTCCCGTTCACGCCCGCGAACGCCGCTGTCGACTCGGCCGCGGACCACCAGGCGACGTCGATCAAGGCAACGCCTGGAGTTGTGGAGTCGAGCAAGCTCATCATTTCTTCGCTGCTCGAGGCCATCTCGACCTCGAAACCGAAACGCGAGAGCCACTTGGGGCCCCACTTCTGGGCCGCCGCCTCGCGGGAGGCGAGCAGCGCAGTTCGGACGTTCTGCGGCCGCGGCGCTTGCGCCACCGGGTTGGGCGCTTCCTCGATCGCCCGCGGACCGGTCGGCACAACCTGCTGCGGCTCTTCGGCTTTCTCGCCGAGACCCACGGCCTGTGCAACGCGATGCAAAAGTTGATCCACGGGAATCACTCCGTTCCCTATTCCTGCTCCACCCAGACGTTGATCGTCATGGGTTCCACTAGGCCATCGTTCCAAAGGTAGGCATCGTTCCAGAAGTACGCATCGTTCCAAAGGTAGGCATCGTTCCAGAGGTACGCGTCGTTCCAGAAGTAGGCGTCGTTCCAGAAGTAGGCGTCGTTCCAGAAGTAGGCGTCGTTCCAGAAGTAGGCATCGTTCCAGAAGTAAGCCTCGGCCCAGCTGTACGAGCCGTCCCACTCGAGACCCTCGAGGCCCTCGATGTAGAACGTACCGTCCGGGGCATGGCGGGCGCGGCCACCGTAGTGCTCGATGTCGTTGAGGTCGTTGGTGATGTCGAGGCCGAGATTGCCACATCCCGAAGCGGTGCTGTGGACCGCGTCGAATGCGTTGATCATGCCCGTGCCCTGCTGGAAGATACTGTAGGCAATGGTGCCCGACCCATCTGTGGCGGGACGCGCCGTAGCGAGGAGCCGACACTTGACGTCGTCCGGAGTGAGGGTTGGATCGGCGTCGAGCATCAGGGCCACCGTGCCGCTCACCACCGCCGCTGCCTGCGAGGTGCCGGACATGGTGAAGTTGTGGTCTTCGTCGTAGAACTCGGGATGGTCGTTATAGATTGTCGAGTTGTATGGAATCATACCGATCATGTGCCCACCCGGGGCGACGATGTCCGGCTTGATGAAACCCTCGTAGGTGGGGCCTGCGGAAGAGAACGACCCGAGGTAGTCGTCGTCGGGATTCGTGGGCGTGTAGTTGTCCGACGAGGCGCCGACGGTGATGACGTAGGGATTGTTGCCGGGCACGCCGACGGTCATCGGGTCGGGGCCGGTGTTGCCGGCAGAGGCGACGACCACGATGCCGGCCTGCCAGGCCGCCATGATCGCCTGGTTGAGCGGGTCCTCCCAGTAGTGCGAGCGGATTTCGGCCGAGAACGAGCAGTTGAGCACCCGGATGTCGTAGGTCGCCTGATTCTGGACCACCCAGTCGATGCCGCGAATGACGTCGGCATAGGTGCCCTGGCCGGAGCTACCGAACGCCTTGACCACGACCAGGCCGGCGTCGGGAGCGATGCCGTTGTAGAGACCCTCCTCCGGCACTTCGAAATTGGTGTTGCCGCCACTCAGCATGATCGACATGATGTGGGTGGCGTGCCCGTTGACGTCGTTTTCACCCCAGCTCGCCGGGTAGTAGACAGGACCGCGCCACGGCAGGCCGACGATGAAGTCATTGATGGCGTCGTAGCTCTCGTGTACGCGCCACTCCCCGGCAGTGTCGAGGCTGAACACCCCGAAGTTGTCCCAGCCGGTGTCGAGCACGGCGACGGTGACGCCGGCGCCCATGGTGCCCTCCTGGTGGAGCTTCTGAGCACCGATGAGCGTCGGGAAGACGGTCCCCAGATCCGGTTCCTCGGTCTTGGGAGGCTTATTAGGCTTCCCTGCAACTTCGACCTTCTGGTTGCCGTGGATCCGCAGCCCAGGAATGCCCTCGAGCCGCTCGAGTTGTTTCGGCGTCATGAGCGCACCGACCGAACGAATGATCCCGAGCTCGTGGGTGATCTCACCGTCGACCGAGCGCACCGCCTCGGCGGCAGTTTCGAGATCGGCGGCCTGGACGATCACCGATGTGGTCGATTCATCGGTCGGGCTTTCGAGCACCAGCAACGTGCCGGTCACGATCAAAAAGGCGAGGATTGCGAGTGAAATGGTGTGTTTGGCGTTCATACGCGTGTTCTCCAGGTCGAATTCGTATTGCCCTCGATATGTGTATCCGCAAATCCCGTACCAGCAGAGGATCTTGTCCTTGGCCCGCCATCTGTCGCTAAAAGAGACACAGTGCGTCGAAGGTGTATCGACTTCATACCATCACTCCTGCGGCACCCAGACGTTGACCGCCATGGGTTCGGCAAGACTGTCGTTCCAGAAGTAGGCGTCGTTCCAGAAGTAAGCGTCGTTCCAGAAGTAGGCGTCATTCCAGAAGTAAGCGTCGTTCCAGAAGTAGGCGTCATTCCAGAAATAGGCGTCGTTCCAGAAGTAGGCGTCGTTCCACAAATAGGCTTCGGTCCAGGCGTAGCTGCCGTCCCATTCGAGACCCGAGAGGTCCTCGATGTAGAAGGTGCCGTCCGCGGCCTGGCGGGCGCGGCCACCGTAGTGCTCGATGTCGAGAATATCGTTGTTGACGTCGAGGCCGAGGTTGCCACAGCTCGACGCGGTGCTGTAGACCGCATCAACGGCCGCCACCATCCCTGCGCCTTGCTGGAAGATCGAGTAACCAAGAGTCCCTGATGAATCAGTTGCGGGTCGAGCGGTGGAGAGCAGCCGGCACTTGACGTCATCGGGGGTCAGCGAAGGATCGGCCTCGATCATCAGGGCGACGACGCCGCTAACGATCGCGGCTGCCTGTGATGTGCCGGACATGGTGAAGTAGTCACCGTCGCGCTGGAACTCGGGGTGCTGTTGCGCGATCCAGGAGAATGTCGGCATCAAGCCCCACACGTGACCGCCTGGGGCGACCACGTCGGGATTGACAAAGCCCTCGTAGGTCGGTCCGGATGCGGAGAACGAACTCAGGAAGTCGTCGGTGTCGTCGTCGGGCGTGAAGTTGTCCGACATCCCGCCGACCGTGATGACGTAGGGACAATTCCCGGGGACACCGACGGTCATGGGGTCCGGCCCGGTGTTCCCGGCCGAGGCGACCACGACGATTCCCGCCTGCCAAACCGCCATGATCGCCTGGTTGAGCGGGTCATCCCAGTAGTGCGATAGTGGCGGCGCGGAAAACGAGCAGTTGACCACCCGGATGCCGTAGGTGTCCTTGTTCTGGACGACCCAGTCGAGGGCGCGGATCACGTTGAGGTAGGTCCCGGAACCGGTCCCGTTGAAGGCCTTCACCGACACCAGATTGGCGTTCGGCGAAACCCCGAGGTACTGCCCATCGGTGGACTGCTCGGAGTTGAGAATCAGGCTGGAGACATGGGTGCCGTGCCCGTTCTCCTCGGTGTTTACGCTCGAACCGATCGAATCGACGACGTCTCGGATGGCGTCATACTGAGCCAGAACCCGCGACGCGCCGTTGCCGGCTATGTCCATCGAGGGGTGCTTCCAGTAGCCGGTGTCGATCACGGCCACGGTGACGCCGTCACCGGTGATGTTCATGGCGTGGAGCTGCTCCGCGCCGACCACGCTCGGGTAGCGGTTGCCGCTCGCCCAGTCGCTCACTGCGTCACCGGCATCGAAATCGATCCCGATGTTGTCCACCATCATGTAGTCGAAGTAGTCGTCGTTGATGAAGGAGCTGCGGAAGCGGATCGTGGTCGTCGGGGAGGCGAAGTCCGAGATGTCGAAGACCGCCGTCTGCCACTCTTCGTCATAGTAGACATCGCCGATACGACCGACCGTGGTCCAAGTCTGGCCGTCGTCGTCGGAGGCCTCGATGAGGACGTGGTCGTCGCCGTCGAAGGAGATCCTCTTGTACTCGAAGCTCAGCCACGCCTGGGTGGCGCCGGAGAGGTCGACCTTCCGCGAAGCCCCGTGCTCTTCAATCCAGGTGAGTTCCCGAGCCTTCTCCTCGCCGATGTGGAGACGGACGCTGCCGTCGTTGCCGACCGCGTAGACGTTGCCGTCGTTGGCGGCGCCGTCGTCGTTGAGCTCCTGCCATCCGCCGAGCCAGACATCGGTTCCCTCGTTGGTGCGATAGGAGTAGCCGTCAAACCGGTCGAGCACATTACGGGTCAGCCCGGGGGGCACGGTGGTGCCCGATCCATCTGGGGGATCCACGAGGGGCGGGGGAATCGGTGTCGGATCGGGGATTGGAGGCGTCGGGGTCGGCGTGGGTGTCGATGCCTGCGGTGCGCCGAACACGACCGAGCAGCCGCCCTCAAAATCGACCTCGATCGCATACCGGCTGGGATCGGTCACGGCATCGTCGTCGAATTCGACCTTGAATTCAAGATCATCCCCTGGGGCGAGGCTGCGATCGTCGAGACTGCCCTTCCATCCGGCTGTCGCAACCATGGACGGTGGCGCTGTCTCGATGTTGTAGAACTCACTTCCGTCGAGCTTGAGCTTCTTCAGAGTGGAGGCCGCCGTGGGCCAGCTGATCTCGACTCGACTGATGGTCGCGGTCTCCGACCCGTTGTT
>JASJGQ010000277.1:0-3974 GCA_033791425.1 Acidobacteriota bacterium | reverse complement strand
CGCCTTCAATCGGGAGCATCCGCAGGCCGAGGCCATCCGCATGGCGGGTTGGCTCGGCATTCTGACCGGCATCGTCTGGATTCTGGCGTTGATCTGGGCTTACACATCTGTCGGTGCAGGCGAACAGATTGACGATGCTCTCAGGGAGCGCATAGCCGAACTCGAGCAACGCCTGGCGGTGTTCGAAGGGCCTGAGGTGATTACGGAAGGAGCTACGTCATGATTCTCTTTCTTACACTCTGCTATATCGCCGTTCTGGTGATTCTCATCAAGCTCAAAATCGTGCCGTCGAATACCTTTACCAAGTCCTCGCCGGTGCTCTTCAATTTGTTGCTGATGGTTGGCATCTTCCTTCCGATGCAGTTCGCTGCGCCATCGGGACCGGCCATAGCCCTCAAACATTCCGTGCAGATCGTGCCCAACGTCGCGGGCCTCGTCACCGAGGTGTCGGTTGAGGCCTACACACCGCTGGTGAAGGGTGATGTGCTGTTCAAGATCGACCCTCGTCCCTACAAGGCGGCGGTGGCCAATGTCAAGGCACAGTTGGTGCTCGCCGAGCGCCGCTTGGCGCAGGCCCGAACCCTGGCCGAAAAGCGTGCCGGAAGTGCTTACGAGGTGGAGGCGGCGGAGACCCAGGTCGATAGCCTCAAGGCGCAGCTCGATGCCGCCGAGTTCAACCTCGAGAACACCGAGGTGCGGGCGCCGGTTGACGGCCACGTCACCAACCTGGCGTTGCGTCCGGGCTCGATGCTCATGGCCGGCCCGTTCACTGTGGCGATGGCGCTGGTCGATGACTCCGAGACAACCATCGTAGCCTCGATTCATCAGAATAACCTGCGCCACGTGGCGCCCGGGCAGGAAGCCGAGGTGGTCTTCAAGGTCCGGCCGGGCGAGATCTTCACCGCCACGGTGGAGCACATTGTCGCGGACCTCGCCACCGGCCAGGTGGCGCCGGGTGGGACGCTTCCGGTTCCGGGACAGATCATGCCGGCGCCCTACTTCGTGCGCCTCAAGCTCGACGACGAGGAGGTGGCCAGGTCCCTTCCCACGGGCGCTGCCGGGACCGCGGCGATTTACACCGGCGAGTTCGAAGTCAGCTACATGATCCGCCGAGTGATGATGCGCATGGATGCCTGGCTCGCCTACATCCTGCCGGTCTGACGAAGGGTACCGATGAGGAGGTCAACCGACATGAAGCAACGAAAGTCTGATCGAAGACACAGTTTTTTCCCGTACACGTTTCTCAGTGCGATTCTGCTGACGTCATGCGCCACGGCGCCGCCGCCGAAGACCGCCGAGGTCGTTGACGACGCGCTGCCCGAATCCACGGAGATACGTGATGACTGGGCGGCCGGCGCCGGGGACAGCGGGCGCGTCGATGACGGCTGGATCGCCACCTTCAACGACCCGATGCTGAACGAGCTGGTCGACGAGGCCATTCACAACAACCTCAACCTGCGACTCGCCGCCAGCCAGGTGGACCGTGCTGCCGGGCTCGCACGCATGGCCGGCGCCTCGCTGAAACCGGCGGTCGGCCTCGGCGGGAACTACGGCGAAACCTGGTCCCAGACGGACCTCCTTTCCGGCAACTCCTACAACGCCGCCCTCACCGTGAGCTGGGAACTCGATGTGTGGGGCAAACTGCGTTCGCGCAAGGCCGCCGGTGAGGCGGGTCTGGAGGCGACGGTGGCCGATTTCGAGTACGCTCGACAGTCGATTGCCGCGACCACTGCAAAGACCTGGTTCCTGGCAACCGAGATCACTCAGCAGTTGGCGCTCAGCAACCAGAGCGTCGAGATTTTCTCCGAGATTCTCGAGATCGTCGAGGCCAAAGAGGAGGTCGGCCAGGTGTCCATGCAGGACGTCTACCTGACCGCCGCCGACGTCGCCTCGGCCGAGGAGGCGGCGCAACAGGCCACTGCGGCGCGCGAGTCCATCATGCGCGGCCTCGAGGTGCTCCTCGGTCGCTACCCTGCAGCCGAGATCGAGACCGCTGACGAGCAATTGCCGGTGCCGCCTGAGATCTCGGTGGGAGTGCCGGCGGACCTCATCGAGCGCCGGCCTGATCTCAAGGCCGCCGAAGCGCGTGTGCGCGCCGCATTTCACATGAGTGAAGAGGCCCGCCTCGCCAAACTGCCGAGCTTCAACTTGAGTGCTGCCGGGGGTTACACATCCTTGACGGATCTCATCGGCAATCTCGCGGCGGGCTTGGTCGCCCCCCTCTACACCGGCGGCGCCCTCGAAGGCCAGCTCGAGGTGGCGACTGCCGACCAGATGGCAGCCGTCGCCGCCTATGGCATGACCGTGCTCGGCGCCTTTGAGGAGGTCGAGACCGCCATGGCCAACGAGAAGATCTTTGCCAAGAGGCAGGAGCTGCTCGAGACGGTGGTTTTCAACAACGAAAGCGCCTACGAGCTGGCCAATGCCCAGTATGAAGTCGGGCGCATCGAGGTGCTCGACATGTTGCAGATTCAAGCCCGGGTATTGGCCGCCAAGTCGGGACTCATCAGGATTCAGAACGAGCGCCTGGCGCAGCGGGTCAACCTCCATCTCGCTCTTGGTGGGAGCTTTGAGGAAAATCAACCATGAAGAGAATCCAAGTCATCCTCAACGGAAAATCTGCGGGGAACCCGCAGGTTCGTTCTGCCATCAACCTCGATGGGGAGCCCTATCGGTGGGATCGGATTCGCTTTGAGGTGCGGACAAAGGCAATCCGTATCGCATTACCGGAAGGATGTCCGCTGATTCAGGGGGCGTGATGGTTCTGCGTTTGATCCGAAAACACGCCCATCCGTGGGACAAGCGATTCCGAGCGACACCGAATCGGTTCCTTTTTTGGTCAACAGACTCGGGAGGATCGTCACAGGGAACGAGGAGGAAAAGAGGCTGCCGCAGGAGGAGCGTTGAGGGGTCACCGCTCCAGACGTGGGTCCCTTGGCCGGCAGCTGACCACGAGTCTGTACTGTGCGGCCGCTCTGGTGTTCGGCGTTGCCCCGGCCATCGGCCAGGAGACCAACAAAATAGATACCCAGATCCGGGTGAAATACCAGTACCAACAGCTGGTCAAGGAGAGGATCCGCGCGTTCGGGATGGTTCGTTATGACGAGCTGCTGGGATCCGATGCTGTGCTCGGTAAATGGAACCAATTGGCTTCGTCCGGGGGGATCTCCTACGATTTGAGTCCGCGCGTTCGACTCGAGGGTGCGCTCGGTCTGTACTACAACTGGCGGCCTCTTGTGGAAGACCTCTTCGAGGTCCGTCTGTGGCAGGCCGTGACCCTTGATTGGCCCGACAGTCTCGGCAAGTGGCGGCGCTTTTTCTTCTCCCACCGGTTGATGCTCGAAGAGCGGTTTTCTCAGACGACGGATTGGGAGTTCGCCGCACGCCTCCGCTATCGGCTGGCCACAGCCTATCCGATCAACAGATACAGCCTCGAACCGGGAGCGTTCTATGCACCGCTGAACGTGGAGCTCTTTGCAACCCCGGGCGAAGATACCCAGGAGCTCTTCTCCGAGCAGGCTCGTGTGACGGCCGGGTTGGGCTATGTTCTCAACAACACCTGGTCGGTGGAGTTGCGCTACACAAGACAGAGGTCCCGCGCCACCATCACTGATGACGTACACACCACCGACAACATCATCGACCTGCGGTTTCGGACCTCGATCCGGATCCGGGATCTGCTCAGAAGCCGATGAGCTGCCGGCTCCACGCCGTCGCTTTGCTCCTGGTCCTCGGGACTTGCTGGAGCGCGCAGGCCGACTGGGCCGTCATCCTCGACGATCCGGTAGAGGCCAGCTCGGCACGCATCGACATCATCCAGCAGGCCCACGAAACCATCGATGTGGAGTACTACGCGATTCAACACGGCGAAGGTGCGGACCTGTTCCTGGGCCTGCTCTTCAATGCGGCGGACCGAGGTGTTCATGTGCGCCTGCTACTCGATGGATTGAGCAATGGATTGCTGCCGAGTCAAC
>JASJGQ010000276.1:0-13419 GCA_033791425.1 Acidobacteriota bacterium | reverse complement strand
GCCGTCGTGCGATCGGGAGACGTGGCCGCGAACAAGAGGGCCATTGCCCCGCCGTCGCCGTGGCCGAAGATCGCCGCACGCCGGCTTGCCGCCGCGTCCATGACGGTGCCAACGTCGTACATCCACTCTTCCCAGGTCGGCACCGCACCCAGAGGAACCGGGTCCGAAAGTCCGGTCCCCCGCTTATCGAAGCAGATCACCCGCGCGAAACGCGCGAGGCGTTCGAGAAAGGCCGCCAGCGTCGGGTCTTCCCACATCACATCGAGGTTGCCGACCCAGTCCGGGATGAAGACGAGGTCCAACGGCCCGGTGCCGATCACTTGAAATGCCACGGACTGGCCGTCCCGATTGGATGCGTATCTGATTCCGTCTTTCATGGTGTCAAGTGCGAGTATATACGGAGCGGCAAAACCGCCTCCGGGCTCCCCGCCACAACGGAACCCGTTTGAGAGCGTGCGCTGTGAATCCCCCAAAGAAACGCCATACCGCAAGGTCTGGACGCGTTGTGCCACACGCGAGCACGATCGTCACTGCGTCATGCGAGCCTTGATCTCGTCGGAGGAGATTACCCCGTCGGAGTGCACGACCTCAACCCGCTCATAGTCGGCTACATTGAAACCCGAGGCCTGGAGCTCTTTCGGCGATGGCAGCCGCACCATCCGCGCACTCGGTTCATTCTCGAAGGAGCGGGCGAAGGCAAAATCGGTGCCGCCAATGTGATTCGTGATTCACTTCCGGATATCGCTCTGCAGAGAACTCACTTAAAATCTCAATCACTCGAAGAGCAACGTTGACTGATCGAGTGCTATGTTGCACTCGTGGCAGTTGACGATAGTCTCTCTCCGGAAATAGCCCCTCACGATCCGGGTTGGGAGGAACGGGGTGTCCGCCCATCCACGGTCAAGCTGCCCGGGCGTGCGCCCGAAGGCGTTCGGACGATCTTCGACTTTTTTCTGCACCGATTCCCGAGGATCGAGCCCGGAACCTGGAGCGAGCGTTTTGCGGCCGACAAAGTTTGGGCGGAAGGAAGGCCCATCGACGCCGATTCGCCTTTCGAACCGCTTCTCGAGGTGCACTACCGTCGCGAGGTTGAGCGGGAACCTTCAGTGCGCACGGATTTCCGAGTCGTGTGGGCGAATCAGCACCTCTTGGTGGTCGACAAACCGCCCAACCTCCCGGTGACACCGGGCGGGCTCTGGGTGCGAAACTGCCTCCTTCAGCTGTTGGCCGACGTCACAGGCTCCGAGAACATCACGCCGTTGCACCGCATCGACCGGTTGACCTCGGGACTCGTGCTGTTCTCCATCGACCCCACATCGCGCTCACATTTCGCACAGCTGTTTCAACCCCGGATGCTGGTTGAAAAGACCTATACCGCAGTCTGCGAACTGCAGCGCGATCCGCCATCTCCGCAGTTCTCCCTCGCCCATCACATTGCCCGCAACCAAGACGAGTACTGGCGCCAGGCGGTGATGCCGGGGCTGCCGGCGAACGCGCAGTGTGAGGTCGAGGTAATGGCCGTCGACGGCAATCTCGCGCTCGTGCAGATTCGGCCCTCGACCGGCCGCAAGCACCAGATCCGGGTCCAGCTTGCCCACGCCGGCCTGCCGATACTCGGCGATCCCCTGTACGGCACAGTGCGTTCCTACGATCCAGAAAACCTTTCGCAGCGGATGTGGCTCGACGCCTACCGACTGGTCATTCGGAATTTCCCGGATCCGACCGGCAGCAGGGCTCTGACCGGCGACTGGGTTTCTTCGCGTCAGCCCTCCAGGTTTCTCGAGGATGCTGCACGATGGCGCAGAGGAGCTGCTCCCGACTGAATTCGCTGACGCGCCCCCGAGTCGTTAGCGGACCGGGCAATGCCGCACTCGATAACACAATCAGGTTGACAACAGGTGTCGGTTGCTTTTCCCAAAAAAATCGTCTATAAAGTAAACATATTCAGACCTGCTCCGCAGAAGCGTGGAGGTGGAAAGTTCGATTTTCGCTAGAAGTCGTGGCGCGAAATATTTGGCGTGGATTTCGTCGACGGTATGCCACTCCGGCGATTTGGGTCGTATTGACGCCCATGGTCGCCGCTGCGGGTGCGGCCGGCGCCGACCTTTCCATCGATCCGTGCACGATCGACGGTCAACACCCTCATATTGTCTTGGTCACGGAAGAGGGAACAATTGTCATCGAGCTGTTCCCTGAAGCCGCACCGTCTGCGATCGCAAGCTTGATTCGTTTGGTCGAGGGCCCGATCTTTCTGCCGGATCTGACGGTCAACAGCCGTGTGGGCGATGAGGTCGGCTACTACGACGGCCTGGTCTTCGACGAGGCGACGCGGGGTGGTTTCATCACCACCGCACTGAGGCGCCCGCTCCGCGCGATCCTCATCGAGACTGAGATCGATGCCGATGCCGTGGGCCTGGATCAGCGGAAGATCACGAGCCGCGAGGACGCGATGTTCGTGTGGCAGCACGAACTCCTACCGTACCAGACCAATCTGCCGGACGACAGTCTCGTTCCGCCGATGCTCACCGGTTGGTTACAGACCTGGAGCGAAACATTCGACCCCGAGTTCTTGATCGGGGTGTCCCGCAAGGAAATCAACGAGGCACTCGGTTACAGCTACCGCAGCGGCCTCGATTCGCGCCCGGTGACGCGCGGTGCGGTCTCGCTCGAACCGGCCTCGCCCCAGTGGTCGACACCGCGGTTGATGATCGCGTTGAAGACGATCTCGAGTGAGGACGGACGGCGGATGGTCATCGGCCGTGTCGCCGAGGGTCTGGACATCGCCGATCGCATCTCCACCGGTCGGATGTCGCCGGCAAAGGCGGTCCAGTTCAGGCCGCTGGTTCCCGTTAGAATTTTCAAGGCCAGCGTTGAATGTCGTGATGTGAAATTCGAGGACCTCGAGAAGGAAGGAGCCCACCAATGAAACGAAAATCTGTAGCACGTCGATTGTTGACGAGCAGCTCAGTGGCCGCCGCCCTGGTATCGCTGTTCGCGTGGCCCGTCGCGGGAGAGGAACCCACCTATCCACCGCCACCCGAGGCGACCTCCCAGGCCTCGGCCCCTGCGTCTGTGGTCGAACAAGCTCCGGTGGGGCCCCAGGATCCTTTGGCCTTCGTCCCGTTTGATGGGAGTCCCGAGGAAGGCACCCTGGATCCCGCAGTTGAGATCGACATGAGTCAGATTCCTGCGACGCCTGAACTCCTCGAGTCCGACGAACGCGGTCGCGTTCACATTCAAGGCCAGTTGGAACAGTATGATGCGCCGGCGGACGGCAGCGGGTCGCGGACTCCGCTCGGCAACACGGAGCACGACACGCCGGAGGCCGAGATGAACTACTCGGAGCCACAGACGGCCGATCCCTACGCGCCGGCAGCGCCGGGCGATTATGTGAGAGGCTTTGACGCGCGGGGCTATTCCGGATGGTTTCCGCCGGACACCCAGATGGCCGCCGGACCGGTGTACCTCGTCGAGGCGCTGAACTCCGGGTTCATGGTCTACTCCAAGACCGGTGTCCTGACTCGCAGCTACACGAACTTCGAGAGCTTCGTTCACCTTCCCTTGGGCTGGGGCGGCTTCTGTTACGACCCCAGGGTGGTGTTCAACCGCGAGACAAACCAGTTCGTGATGACCGTTATGGGCAAAGACGATACCGCCCTGAAATCATACGTGTGGGTCCTGATCTCCCAAACCGATAACCCCAACGGCTCGTGGTGGATGTACCGCATCGACACCTCGTACGGCACGGCCGGCAACGAGGAGTGGCTCGATTACGCGAGCCTCGGAGTCGACCATTGGGGCGTCTACTTCGTGGGCAACTCCTTCGGTTTTCCTGGAGTTTCAGCATTTCAAAGCCGGCTGTGGTCGTTCAGTCCCGCCATGTTGACTGGTGCTGGGGCGGGGACCTATAGATGGAACGACCTGCGCTGGCCGAACGGCGACCGTGCAGCTTCCCTCCAGGTGGCTCACCCGCATACCCAGAATGCCGGCGGCAACACATTCTTAGTGAACACCTACTCCAGTTCGGGGAACCAGATCTGCCTGTGGCAGCTCCACGGGGACCGGTACAGCGGAGACCCCCAGGGCATCGCCACGACGCTCACCAGGGCGACGATTGCCTCGAAGACATACTACTCCATGGGTAACAACGTCGACCAGGCGGACAGCGCAACCGACATCGACGCCGGCGACACCCGGGTGATGAATGCCGTGTACTCGCAGGGGAAGGTCTACGGGACCCTCACGCTCAACTGGGACAACGCCAGAGCTTACAGTGAGATCTATGTATTCGCCCTCTATAGCGGCAACTCCACAATGGCCTGGGACTATGCCCTTTGGAATTCCTCCTCCAACATGTTCTATCCGTCAATCACGGTTGAAGGATCGGATGGCACGCCCAACTGGTTCATCGCCGCAAGCATGACGCAGCCGGCCTCAAGCGGAGATGCCGGCTACGCCGGGGCGATGAGCTTTACCCGGGACGTCAGCGGCGGTGCCAATGTCTGGAGATGGGAAAAATATGGGACTGATCCATACGTGAGGTTGGACAGCAACGGGCGCAACCGGTGGGGCGACTACAGCGGGGCCGCCTACGACTGGACCTGCAAAAACGTGTGGGGGGCCGCGGAGTACGCCGCCGGCACCAGCACATGGGGAACCCGTATCTTTGGCCGCACGATCGATGACGAGGCGCCGTGCACGTACCTGCGGGTCAACGATCCCAACGGCGGCGGATCGTACACTGCCGGCACCACCAAGACGATCACCTGGGACAGGCTCAACCTCCCCTCGGGTGAGGATCTGTATCTCCGGTTCCTCGATGACGGTGGCATCGTACAGACATTCGGTCCGTTGCCGACCTCGACGGCTTCATACGCGTGGCCGGTGCCCAATACCCCCACAGCCCTGGGGAAGTTCTTCGTCGGGACCTGGAGCGGCTCAACATGGACCAACCTCGACTACAGCGACAACAATTTCACCGTGGTTGGCCTACCCGATCTCACGCGGTCGGTTTTCTCTCCGCCGGCTTCTGCGGTTCAGGGACAGTCGTTCTCGCAGTACCACTCGGCGCGCAACGACGGCGCGGTGACCGCCGGGTCGTTTATCGTCCAGCTGCGGATCTCCACGAACAGTGTCTGTTCGGTCGCTGATACGTTGTTGGCCTCACGCACCGTGGCGAGCCTCCCTCCGAGCTCTTTCAGCGGCGCCTCGCCGACAATCACGATTCCTCCCGGCCAAATGCTGGGGACCAATTACCTCTGTCTGATGATCGACACGGGGGGGACCGTTACCGAGTTCGTCGAGACCAACAACATCTTTGCGGAGGCGATCAATATCCTCCCAGTGTTGATCTTCGCAGATGGGTTCGAAAGAGGTTCAACCTCGGCCTGGTCGAGTACGATTCCCTAAGCGCTGTAGCGTTGAGGGAAGTGGTTTGATCGCCTCCAACGCCTTATGGCGTTGGAGGCGAATCCTCCTTTGCACTCTTGTTCGTCCGATTTCGCGGTTCCAGGTATGGAATCCGCCGATCCGATTCGAGCCAAGCAAAGGACCCGCTCGATGTTCCCGGAATTGGCCGGCCCACACCGGCTACAGAACCTGCATCGTGGACGTCCGGACTTCGGACCAAAAGTTGTGAGCGGCGGATACCGCTGTCGGAAAGCCGGTCGGCGACGGAGGTATCTGTGAAAAAGGTCATCGTCTCGATTCTCCAGATCGTCGGATATTTCATCGCCTTTCTTGCCGCCACGATCGCGCTCATGGGTGGCGTGAAGATGTTCGTCGGCGACTGGGAGGCGGGCGGCTTCATGCTCGATCTCGCCGCGGAGGGCGGGTTGACGATCCTTGGTATCGCCCTCACCAACCTCTTGATTTTCCTGGCGGCCAGATCTTCGGGAGTCTTTCGTGGGTGGCCCGCCCTCCGAACCAGCCTGAGCGGTTTTGCCGGAGGTTCGATCGCCGGCCTCGCCATGGCCCTTTCGATGCTGTTCATCACTCTCGCACTCGGTGGAGCTACGCTCGTCCTCGGCATGCTGGTTTTATATTTCCGCCGACGAGGCGCCCCGGACCTACCGCCGCCCGTCGGCCGACGCAACGATGAGATAGGCACCTCTGGGTGATGTAAAATGGGTGCGACCACGAGGGGTAGACAACATGAGCGACCAACCGCAGACGCCGAAAGCATATCTCGACAGCTTGCCCGAGGACCGCCGCAAGGCCATCCGGAAGGTTCGCGCGGCGGTTAACAAGGGCCTACCCAAGGGCTATAAGGAAGGCATTCAGTATGGGATGATCGGCTGGTTTGTCCCCCATAGCGTGTACCCGGACGGCTACCACTGCGCCCCCGAGCAACCCGTGCCCTTCGCCGGCCTCGCCTCTCAGAAGAACTACATGTCGCTCTACATGATGTGCATCTACGGCGACGACAAACAGCGCGCGTGGTTCGAAAAGGAGTGGAAGAAGACCGGCAAGAAGCTGAATATGGGCAAGTCCTGCGTCCGATTCACAGATGTCAACGACGTTCCCCTCGATCTGATTACCAAAGCCGTCGGTCGCGTGCCGGTGAAGAAATTTCTCGCTCATTACACGGCAGTGATCCCAAAAAGCAAGCGAAAGAAGAAATGACCACCTGAATTCGAAAGACGGCGACAATCAAGCCGGCAGCCGACCGGGTCACGAGGTTCGATACCACCCTCACCCGTCAACCATTCGTCGCCCCTTTGATTCCGGGGGTTTCGGCCCGGTCGCCCATCCGCAGGCGTCGCCACGCGCCCCCCTCGGCGCACAACGGTCAATATCGCGGCGAACCGTGAATACTGAAAGCGGCCTGCGTGTTACCCGTCCGACATACGGCGCAGCCAAGACCGCGCTGCGGTTCATCAGGAGGCGGCACGATGGATCGGCCGGCACTGCTGTAAGATACGGCGCAAGCGCACTCGGCAAAGACATGTCGAGAACGTAAGTGACCGGACCGAAGATATTTGCGGGTACGGGAATCGCGGCACCATCCGCGCTGCGAACGATGCGGCCCGGGTGTTGCCGCGATCGGGAAATTTAGGGAGGAAACGTGGATTTCGCTTGGACCGATGACCAGTTATCACTGCGCCGCGGTGCAGTGGAATTCGCTTCCAGGCGACTCGCTGACGGGGTCATCGGGCGTGACCGCGATGGCGTTTTCTCCCGCGACCTGTGGATGGAGTGCGCGGAATTCGGGCTGCAGGGCATCATGGTGCCTGAAGAGTGGAAAGGTGCCGGGCACGATCTGTTGTCCGCGGTCGCGATTCTCGAGGGCATCGGATACGGAGCGCGCGACAACGGGCTCGTCTTTTCAGTCGCCGCTCACGCCGCATCCTGCGAAGGCCCTCTGTCCGAGTTCGGAAGCGACGAACAGAAAAAGCAATGGCTTCCGGGTCTGGTCGACGGTTCCGTGATCGGGGCCACCGGCATCACCGAGCCCGACTCGGGGTCGAGCGCACTCTCGCTCGAGACCAGCGCCACCCAGAACCGAGATGATTGGGTCCTCAACGGTTCGAAGACCTTTGTGACCAATGCTCCGGTGGCCGACCTCTTCGTGCTCTATGCCCGAACCGGCGGATCCGGCTTCGCGGGCATCACGTGTTTCCTGATTTCACGGGAAACCGAGGGCCTTTCAGTCGGGCCTCCGATCGCAAAGATGGGTCTTCGGACGAGCCCGATGTCCCAGGTCTTCCTGGAGAACTGTCGTGTCCCCGCATCAGCAGTGATCGGCGGCATCGGCTCGGGTTCGATGATCTTCAACCAGACGATGGACCTCGAACGCCTGCTGGTGATGGCCCCCGCAATCGGTGTGATGGAACGGATCCTCGAAGGTTGCGTGGCCCACGCCCGGCAGCGGACCACCGGCTCGGTCCCGCTCGCGAAACACCAGTCGATCACCCACCGCATCGCCGACATGGAGCTCGAGCTCGAAGCGGCCCGACTGCTGCTCTACCGGGCCGCCTGGCACCGGATGCACCGCGGCTCGGCGACTCGGGAGTCGGCGCTTGCCAAGCTCGCCGTCAGCGAGGCGCTGGTGTCGTGCTGCCGGAGCGCTGTACAGATCTTTGGAGGCTACGGATATATGGTCGAGTACGAACTTGAAAGGGAGCTGCGCGACGCCCTCGCCACGACCCTCTACGTCGGCACCTCGGAAATTCAGAGAAACCTGATTGCCGGATTGAGGGGACTCGGATGAACGCGAACGATTCCATACGACGATTCCTCAGATCGAGGTGCCTCCGGTTGTGCCTGTGCGTGCTGGCCGCGGCGGGAGCTGCGGTTGAGAGCTCCGCCCACAACGCTGGCAATAGCTACCTCTACCTTCAGATCTACCCCGAGAGCATGAGCGGCCGCTTCGAGATTGCCCTCTCGGATCTCAATCCGGCCCTCGGGCTATCCGGAACCGATCTCGAGATCACGGCGGACAACCTGGACCAGCGGATCGGCTTCCTCCAGGACTACTACCTCGACCACGTCACCATCTCCGACGACCGGGGCCCCCTTTCAATCGACTTCACCACTTACGACCTGCTCAACGCCGAGGGCGGCTACGTGCTGATGCCGTTCGACCTCGGCGGGCTCGATCGGGTCCCCGACACCTTGACCATCGACTACTCGGTTCTGTTCGACGAGGACCCCGGCCACCGCGGCTTCCTGCTCGTCGAGCACAACTGGGCGACCGGGACCTTCGCCAACGAGAACCGGGTCTCGCTGGTGTTCGGGCCCGGCTCACGCCATCAGGTCTTCGATCTGACGTCGTCCGGTCGGCTCCGCGGCTTTCTGGCCCTGGTGCACCTCGGTGCCGAGCACATGGTGCTGGGTCTCGATCACGTCTTCTTTCTGTTGGCGCTGCTGTTGACGGTGGCTCTGCGTCGCGACGGCGGGGTGTGGCAGCCTCTCGAGGGCCTGAAACCGGCCTTGTGGAATGTCCTCACGATCGTGACCGCTTTTGCGGCGGCCCACGCTGTGGCGCTCACGCTGGCGGCCCTGGGTCTGCTGCGGCTACCGGAAGCGCTGGTCGAGACGATGATCGCCGCTTCGACGACGCTGGTGGCGCTCAACATCCTCTTGCCGCTGTTCCGTGGAAGGATCTGGTGGATCGTGTTCGGCCTCAGCCTGTTTCACGGCATGGGTTTCGCTGGGGGCCTGATGGACCTGGGAGTTCTCGATGAACATCTCGGTTTGTCGGTCATCGCGTTCAATCTCGGAATCGAGCTCGGACAGATAGTGATCGTGGCGGTCCTGTTCCCGCTGTTGTTTGCGGTCCGCCGGCTCGAGCTGTACCGAAAGGTCTTCCTGAAGGTGGCCGCGGTGGGGTTGATTCTCGTCTCCTTCGTGTGGGTGATCGAACGGGCTTTTGGCATCGACATCCCGATGCGGGAACTGCTGCCGGCCGGCCTCCAGAAGGTGCTTCCATGAAGATCACTACCTCGCCGCCGGAACTGCTCCACCAGATGATTGACCAGGCGGCGCTGCGCTCTCCCGAGGCCCCTGCAATTCGCTGTGACGGCGCGACCCTGAGCTACGAGGAGTTGGCCCGCCAGGCCAACGGCATGGCCCGGGTGTTGATCGACGCCGGATTGCAGCGAGGGGACCGCGTCGCGGTGCTGCTCGGAAAGGGTTTCAACGTCCCGGTGGCTTTCTACGGCGTGTTTGCAGCGGGCGGGACCCTGGTGCCCATCGACCCGAAATCCCCGGTCGAACAGGTGGTGCGCATCGTGCGCGCCACAGGAGCGACCCACCTCGTCTCGCAGCCCGAAAAGCGCGAGTTCGTTCGCGGTGCGCTCGCCGCTTGTCCAGACGTGAAGTACGCGGTCGGAATCGATCTCATTGATGAGACACCAGTTCGATCGTGCTCGTGGGACACTGTAGCCGGGGAAGCCACCGACCGCCCCCCGGCCGTGTCGGTGATCGATCTCGACCCGTCGTACATCCTGCACACCTCGGGCTCGACCGGGACCCCGAAGCTCATTCTCCACACCCACCGCAGCGCGATGAGCTTTGTCGAATGGGCGGTTGCGGAGTACGCCTTGACCAGCGACGATCGCCTCAGCAACCACTCATCGCATCACACCTGCTTCGCCACCTTCGACTACTACGCCGCCGCCCGGGCGGGTGCGGCAACCGTCCTTTTGACGCCAGCGGCGTTGATCATGCCTGGCAGCCTGGCGGCCCTCGTCGAGCGCGAGCGAGTCTCGGTGTGGTACTCGGTGCCCACTGCCCTCGTCCAGCTCTCGCTTCGCGGCAACCTCGAGGCCAGGGACCTGAGCTCGATTCGATGGGTGCTGTTTGCCGGAGAGACATTCCCGGAAAAGCATCTGCGCCGAATCATGCGGCAGCTTCCCGACGCACGCTTCAGCCACGTGTACGGTTCGACCGAAATCAATGTATGTGCCTACTACCACGTGCCGGAGTCACTGGACCTGTCCGCTCCGCTGCCGATCGGTAAGGCCTGTTCCAACGCGCGGACGCAGGTCGTCGATGCCGAACTCCAGCCGGTCGCCGACGGCGAGGTAGGAGAGTTGCTCGTTCGAGGCGCCACCGTCATGTCGGGGTACTGGGGCGATCCTGACCGCAACCGGCAGGTTCTCTTCCGGCAGCAGACCGACGGAGAACTCGAGGAGGTCTATTTTCGGACCGGGGACCAAGTGCGGATCCGCGACGACGGCAACCTCACCTTTGTCGCTCGCGCCGATCTCCAGATCAAGGTCCGAGGCTACCGGGTCGAGCTTGAGGAAGTCGAATCGGCGCTGTTGTCCCTCGATATGGTCGAGGAGGCGGCCGCCTTTGCGGTGCCCGACGGCGAAGGCAGCTCCGCGATTCGGGCGGCGGTCGTGGTCGGCGGCGACGACCCGCTCGGCCAACGGGATGTCCTCGCCGGTCTGGCAAAGATCCTCCCCCTCCATGCCGTGCCTTCAGAGATCTCCATCCTCGATTCTCTGCCGAGAACACCGACCGGCAAGGTCGATCGCAACGCGCTTCGAACCCAGCTGACACAACAGGAGGCCGGCGATGTCGTCTGACACCACCCCACTCGACGAGACCCGGGAGATCGAGAGCCGGATCATCGCCTTCATACAACGCGAACTGCTGAGCCTTGATGCGACCGTTGACCGGGAGGACGACCTGCTGTCCGGCGAGATTCTCGACTCGATTGCGATATTGCGTCTGTCGGTGTTTGTCGAAGAGGAATTCCAGCTCAATATTCAGCCCGCCGACTACGTCATCGAGAATTTCCAGAACGTTGCCGTGATCGCCGAGTTCGTCCAGCGGACCGATCGGCGGGCACAGCATGCGGCTGCTGACTCAGGGCAGTGAACCGCTGATGACAACCGGCTCAAATCAGGAGAAGGAAATGGCCCGAACCGGCCCCGAAAACTCAGATCTGACGCACAGCCAGACCCAGATCTGGATCGGACAGCGGCTCCACCCAGAGAGCCCGCTCTACAACATGGCCTTCGCATTTGTCTTCCCGACGGCGCTGCGCATCGATCTGTTCTGTGAGGCATGGCGCCGCGTCGCCGACGTCAGCGACGTCCTCAGGACCCGGCTGCAAGAACACGAAGGCGCAGGTCGCCGCACGATCAGCGAGGCAGGCAGCTGCCTGACGGACGTCGTCGATCTCTCGGAATCAGCAGACCCGGAGAAAGCGTTTCTGGCATGGTGTCGGGAACGTTGCGGTCGACCGCTCGACCTCGGCGGATCTCTCGTCGACAGCGTCGTGGTCCCGCTGGGCGACGAACGGACGGGGTGGTATCTCAATCAGCACCACCTGGTGGCCGACGCCTGGTCGACCCTGCTTCTCTATCGCCAGGTCGGGGCGGAGTATGAAGCGCTGCTTCGCGGCGACGATGGTGAGCGCCCGGCTTTCCCCGCCTACTATCCGACCGCTTCAGCCCTGCAATCGAAGACAACCGCGCCGGCGTCAGCCAGCGACCACTGGGCGGCTCGCCAGGAGAGACCGGGGCGTTCGGTGCCTCTCTACGGCCGCAGGCCGGACCCGACCGGCACCGCCAGCACCCGCGTAACGCTCGAGTTCGACCTGGAACAGTCGCGGGCTCTCGACGAGCTCAGCACGCAGGACGGTTTTCTGAGTCTTTCACCGGAACTGTCTCGGTTCTCGGTGTTCGCCACCCTGCTCATCAGCTGGCTGCACCGCGTCAGCGGCGCCAGCGATCTCGGTTTTGACGCTCCCGTCGCCGGACGCCCGACGGCAGAGGCCAAGCGAGCGCTCGGTCTCTTTATCGAAATGTTCCCGTTTGCGGCGTCGGTCGCGCCTGACGACACATTTCGATCACTCGGGGCCCGGTGTCTCGAGGAAACCAAGCTGTTCCTGCGCCACGCCCTGCCCGGCATGAGTAATCCTTCGAGCGCCGAGGCCAGCAATATCGTGCTGAACTTCTTCCCGGTTGCATTTGGACAATTCGCTGGAAACCCGGTCCGGGCGGACTGGATTCACCCGGGGCACGGTGACAGCGTGCACGCGCTGCGGCTTCAGGTCCACGATTTCTCGGGTTCAGGGCGCTTTGTCCTGCATTTCGACTTCAACGAGCAGTCGCTCCCGGAACGGCTCCGCTGCCGAAGTCTCGAGCACTTTGAAAAGCTCCTGGCGGCCTGCATCGAAGACCCGGATCAGCCTATCGCTTCGGTCGACGTGCTGGTCGAGGACGAACGGCAAGCGCTGGCCTCCCTCAATTCCACCCAGTCGTCCCCCCTCCCGGACCGATCCGTTGTCGAGCTTTTCGACGAGCAAGTGAAGCGCGACCCCGACGGCGTGGCACTTCGCCAGGGTTCACTGGAGCTGTCCTTCGCGAGCCTTCAGGAGCAGTCCGAGGCTCTGGCTTCGGCCCTCGTGGCACGGGGCATCCAGCCGGGAGATCGAGTTGCGGTTTTCAGCCGGCGATCAACCCTTGCCGTCGTCGCCGTGCTTGGCGCGCTCAAAGCGCGGTGCGCCTACGTACCAATCGATCCCTCTAGCCCCGGGGCGCGACTGGACCAGATCCTCGAGGACTCCGGCGCCCGAATCCTGCTCGTGGGGGAAGGTCTGCAGCCTGCCACCAGCGCGCCGAATGTGACCGTCCTTGAGATTGCCGAAGCGGTCGAGGCCGGCCGCGGTGCAGAGGTGGAATTGCCGGAAGCGGCCTTCGACGATCTCGCCTATCTGATCTACACCTCGGGTTCGACCGGTCGGCCCAAGGGCGTGCTCATCGATCATTCGGGGCTTGCCGACTATCTCACGTGGGCGTCCAGGCAATATGTGCGGGGGGACCGCCTGACGTTCCCCCTGTTCACGTCGCTGGCGTTCGACCTCACGGTCACAAGTCTGTACCTGCCTCTGATCACAGGGGGAACGTTGGAGATCTACCCGGAGCCTGACGGCCCCGTCGACACCGCGCTGATGGA
>JASJGQ010000275.1:0-5945 GCA_033791425.1 Acidobacteriota bacterium | reverse complement strand
AGGGTGTGGGTCCAGGTCAACGGAAAGATCCAACCGGAACCGGCCGTGACCCAACCGACCTGGGTGTCGGTGGCCGGTCGGTCTCTGGACACCCTGACCTCCACCGAAGAGATCTTTGCTCTCACTCTCATCAAAATGATGGTCCGCGACGCAAAGGTCGAGCGCGGTTTTGACGCCGAGTTACACATGGTCTCGATCCCCCCCGATACCCCGCCGAGCACCAGCAAGGAGATGTTCGACATGAAGTACATGCTCGGACTCGAGGAGCTCGGCCGAACCATGGGTGCCGATCCGTCAAGCTGGACGACCGAGATCCCTGCGGCGTACTAGAGGCACTTGGGAATCCACGGATTATACCGACGGAAGCTGAGTCACCTCGACTGAAAGGACCTGAGCGTCGATGGTGTGTCAGTGTGTCCCGAGATCAACTGATTTCTGAGCAACTACCCTCTCTCGCCCACGAATCCGTGTGCCATTCATGTTAGGCTGAAGCCATGGCCACCCAGAGTAATCAGCCCATTTTGAAGCGGTCTGAACCGCTGTCCTCCGCGCTGGACGATCCGGCCTCGGTGCCGTATTTCCTTTGGGATGAGCCAATGACCGTCGCGGAATTGCGTGACCGTTTGCGTCTAGGCTTTGATCCTGAGCGAACGCGATTGCTGGGCAAGATTCTCAGAGAGGCTCGTGACACCGAAGCCTGGATATTCACGACACCGGAATCCGTTGCCCAAAATTGGAAAGCCTTGTCGCTGCACCTCGGGAAACGTCGTGTGTTCTGGGAATTCCTGTTCGAATCCTGGGTGGAACAAGGACGGTTGAAGGTTGACTGGGCTCGTGATCTTTCCCCTCAAATCGATGAGGAGAAGCCCGAGATTCACGGGATCCGCATCGATTCAACCCGCGAGATTATGGCAAACAAACTGTGTACCCTTCTCTCTCGCGCGGAGCTGAGAGATCTCGTCGATGTTCGTGCTCTGGATCGTGAGGGTCTGAGCGTTGAGGAACACCTGCCACTCGCGGCGCAGAAGGACGCAGGATTGACCGCCGGACAGCTGGCATGGGTGCTGTCACAGATCGAAATCGGCGACGACGCCTCACCGCCTGGCGGCGTGAGTGCGACCGAGCTTCAGTCGTTTCTCGAGAGTTTGATTCGCCGCCTCACCGCGATGGCCTATCCGGACTAGCCGGCACCCACCGGGGTTTGTCCGAGGGTATTGACCCCGGCAGCTAGTTGGTCGCGGGTCGTGAACGACCCGCCTACAGATTGAGAGAATCAACCTTCAATACTGCGATGTCTTGGTGACCGCTTCGTGTCCTCGCGCCTTCCGGCTTCGCCCGCCGCGCTACGCCGTGACAAGTCGTGTTTGCGACGGTGCGACAGTGCGATGCCTCTGTGTTTCTCTGTGCCACTGTGGTTCAAACATGCGCGATCACACGGGTGATGCCAAGCCTTGACTCGTGTCCCTGATGTGATTACATTGTAATTATGAAGACGAACCTCGTGAGAATCGGCAACAGCCGCGGCATCCGCATTCCGAAACCCGTCATCGAGCAATGCGGTTTCGGGGAGGAAGTGGAGTTGGAAGTGCAGAACAACGAGCTCGTCATCCGATCATCGACCCGCACGCGCGAAGGGTGGAGCACAGCTTTTGCCCACATGAGCGAGGTCGGCGATGATGAGTTGTTGGACCGCGTTGCCGAAACACCGGCGGAGTGGGATCAGGAGGAGTGGGAGTGGTGACGAGCCGCTTTGACGTGTTTCTCATCTCACTCGATCCGACGCGCGGTAGTGAGATCCGCAAGACGCGGCCCTGTCTCATCATTTCGCCCGACGAGATGAATGACCACATCAGCACTGTGATTGTCGCGCCGATGACCACGAAGGGGAGGCCATACCCGACCCGCGTGTCCTGCACCTTCCAAGGCAAGCGCGGCCAGATCGTCCTCGACCAGATCCGAACCGTGGACAAGACACGCCTCGTCCGCCGTCTCGGAACAATCTCCGATGCCGCCCAAACCAAGGTGCTGGACGCCCTGCAGGAGCTCTTCGCGCGGTAGCCTGCCGGTCTCAGGGATGACTCGTAATGGCGATGATGGTGATGGCGCCGCTTTCGGGCCCATAGATCCAGAAGATCCGGTAGGCGGCCGGGGTATTGCTCTCGGCGTAGGCCTCGAAGACCTCCTCACCCTTGGGGCCTCGGAGAGAAGAGAACTTGTGCGTGTTGAGGCTCGGGTGCCTTGGATTTGTTTCGAGCAGGCCCAGCGCCTTGCGAACGGCTTTGAGTCTCTTGGAGAGACCCTTGTCAACCTCCAGGCCGTCGAGGTTTTTGGCGGCTTCCTGGGTGAATAGAATTCGAAATCGCATCAGTCCTCGTGCTCATCACCGTACTGGGCGAAGCTGCCGCGATCAGCAACACGCCCCTGATCAGCATCGTCCAATCCACGCCTGACAGATTCTCGCGCATCGGGGTTTTCGAACAGCCATTTCTCCGTGGCCGGAATCTCGGCATAGGGTTCGAGCACGATTCTCTGACGGTCGTCGACGGAGACCCGAAAGCTGCTGATGCCCTGAGCAAGCTTGCCCAGACAGATACGCCCTTTTGAATCCGGCCGAAGCACTTTCTCTGAGAGCATGATCACCTCCACCTCACACGATAACGCGTGTGTGGGAAATTATCAATGTGGGATAATGGTAAAGTGGTCCAAGGTGCCCATGAGCAACACTGACTCAGTCATCGCTACTTCTTCGTGCCGCTTCGGGACGCGAACCACCTAATCACGGGTCTTCGAACTCTCGTACTCGGACGTCCTCTCCCTCAGCACGTCGACACAGTAGGAGTTCAGGCTTTCTCCACAGCGGAGTGCCTTGATCGCCAGATCCTTGTGTAGCTCGGACGCCACCACGAAGACAGATCGCATGCATGTCCCTCGTCTCCACCCCACCATCGCAGGCGGGACGCCTGCGCTACAAATCGACCCCTTTCACCGCCCCTCGCCGAAACCGGAATCTGGTGCGATTGGGATCTGACCTGGAAGCTGATTGGTTGCGGATCGTGAACGACCCGCCTACAGATTGAGGGAATCAACCTTGAGTCTTGCGATTTCTCTGCGTTAAAAAAGTGATGTCTTGGTGACCGCTTCGTGTCTTCGTGCCTTCGTGTTTTCGACGGTGCGACGCCTCTGTGCCTCTCTGTGTCTCTGTGCCTCTGTGGTTCAAACTCGCTCGTTCATGCCGGCGGTGGCGGTGCGGCCGCGGCCTCGTCGAACTGCTGCAGCACGGTCGGTTTGAAACGCTGCTTCTGGAATCCGAGCTGGTGTACGGCACACCCTGGGCGAGGGCGAGGAGTTGGAAGTAGTAGACCGCCGGGGTGTGGTAGTCCTCGTCAAAGAGCTTGGCGATCTTCATCTGGCCGTGGTCGAACTGACCGAAGCAGGTCGGACAAATCATGCCCAGGATGTCAGCCTTCTCGTCGTGCACGGCGCCCAGGAGGTCGTGCATCATGTTGTTGGGAATGTCCTCGTTCTGACACGCCTTGCCGCAGCACAGGTACCAGTTGCGGTGGCGGACAGGTTCGGCGCCGAGGGCGCGGATGAGGTTCTCGAGGACGCTCGGATCATCGGGGTTGTCGACGTTCATGATCCGCGACGGTTTGAGCAGGTGGCAGCCGTAGTGGATGGCGACCTTGAGACCCTTGAGTGGGTGGGTCACCGAGTTCCTGATGGTTTCGTATCCGGCCTCGTCGCGGACCACCGAAAGCGGTGCCTGGCACGGTTTGGACAGAGAGGGTGACAAAGCTGGTCGGCGACCGCGGGAGATCGCGAGGCGATGTCAGAGGTTGGATGCGACGGGAAGCGACTCGGCGCGCGACGAATCCAGACTTTGCTTCCGCCGCAGAAGGCCTTGATCTCACTGCCAGCGAGGAACCGTGAGGCTACAGTTCTGCAAAGCGGTGCCCGGCGCTCTTTCGAGACTTCAGCGCCACCGTCCGCCCGAGCTTGGTGTCCTCGGCCTTGTACACCACCCCCATCCCACCCCCGCCGAGGTGCTCGACGACGCGGTAGTGGGAGACGGTGGTGTTGAGCATGGTTAGTCGGGCGGGGCGAGGCGCTCGAGCTCGGTGAACCAGTTGAGGGTCAGGTGGATCTCACCAACCCGCTGCTCAGATGAAGTGAGGGTCTTGCACATCAACAGCCGCTGCCCGTCGGGTGAGACGTCGTAGGCCCTGGCGGGATGACCTTTGAAGAACCTCCCCCTAAACAACTCCCGGATCGGGCCGGCGGAAAAGTCGGCTCCGGTGGTGAGATCCGCCACCATCATCGATCGTTGGCCGTCCGGGAACTTCGGGCCCCTGAAAAAGAGCTCACCTCCATCGGGCGCCCAGACCGGCATGAACCCACCGTCCACCGAGACCTGAATCCTCGGTCCCGGGTCCGGAAAGGAGGTGACATACACCTCTCGCCGCCCGGTGTAGTCCGACTCGTAAGCCAGCCATCGCCCATCAGGCGAAATTGTGCCGCCGATTTCGAAGTAGGGCGACTCGATCAATGGGCGGGCCTCCCCCTCCAAGGGTTGCAACCAGAGATCCCAGGACCTGCTGTCACCGAGAGGGCTGTCACGGAGATGCATGAATACAAGACTCCTGCCGTCAGGTGACCATGAGGCCGGGAAACCGGGGAGGGTGGTGAGTTGCTCCGCCTCACCATTTCCGTCTGAATCCGTCCAGTAGATCGGCCCGTCGCGCTGGTACGCGACCCGTTCACCGTCCGGTGTCCAGATCGGGTAAACCTCGCGCGCGTCGCTGAGATTCAGGCGGGAGAGAGTCTCGCGTGAGATGTCGAACACCCAGAGCTGGCTGAGTTCGTCTTGAGAACGGGGGATGATCACCCGTTGGCCGTCGGGAGAGACTCGAACGCCGAAGTACCGACCCGGTGAAATGTGCAGCAGTTCTTCGCTGCCATCCCGACCCATCCAGACCAGCGCGCACTCGGCATCGGGCCAAACCCCTCCCGAGAGATGCGTAAGCGTCCCGTTTCCGGCGATGGAGTACTGCCCGCTGAATGTGGCGGCGTTCACACTGGTGGTGTTCACGGAATGACGGACATTCTCCTGAACCACAATCGCGGCACCAGTCAGAACCCGGCGATTAGAGTCGAAAGGTGCGGCCATGAGGTCGCCACGGCGGACAAAGACCAGGTGACCCGTTGGTGCGTACCAGGCGTCGCTTCCTTCGCTCACCAGGGCTGTCCGCTCGCCGGTTCTCAGGGATTGAGCCACGATCTTCGAGTCGCGCCAATCGCGATAGCTCTCGGGTCTCGTGGTGAACAGGAGGGTTTCACCATCATCGAGCAACCGCGGGTTCGAGTGTCCGGCCTCGTCTTCTTCGAGGGTGGTGATGACGGTGGGATCTCCGCCGGCAGGGTTGACCTGGAGAATCCCAACAAGCGGTTGATCGAACAGGATGGTCCCGTCGCGCGCCCAGCTCGCGCTGATCGGCACGAATTCAACATCACAGATTGTCTCTACCGGCCCCCCTCGGGCCCGGACTCGTTTGAGCGCACCGTCAGCCCAAAAACCGATCCACTCCCCGTCCGGAGAAAAGAAGGGCAACCACGCTTCTTCGGTCCCCTCGAGAAGCAGAGCGGCTTGCTCGCTCATCGCCCGGATGTACAGATTTGAGCTCGTTTTGTCGCCGGCGCTGTACACAAGAAAGCGTCCGTCGTGCGACAGGGCGATGGCCGTTCGACTGAGGGCCAACTGGCCAAACGATGTCGACCCGCCGAGGGAGGATCCGACGGTTCTCGTTGGGTCGAGCTGGACCACAGCCCTGGTCACCGGTGGTGGCGGGTCTTGATTCAACACCCCGAAGAGAACAGCGACGGCGATAGCGGGAACCGACGCGGTCAGAACCCAGGCCAATCGCGCCATCCACCGGCCGCGAGACGGG
>JASJGQ010000274.1:0-17065 GCA_033791425.1 Acidobacteriota bacterium | reverse complement strand
CAACCTCAACCGGCGCGGCCAGATGGTGTCGTGTTTGATGAAGTGGTATCGGGAGCTTCAATAGTGTTGAGTTGTGATTTATGAGTTTTGAGTTCCCGCCCCCCCGCTCTCGAGAAGATAGATGTCGTTTTGCGCTGAATTCAAAACTCAAAACTGAAAACTCAAAACTGAATTATGGATGTAGCTTTTCTCAGGGATGCGACACGCTACCACGAATGAATGGAACGATCGATGCATGAGACCTTCCTCCCCTGGACCCTTCTCATCGTGTACGCAGCGGTGATCGTCTTTCTCGCCTGGCGCAACCGCAGCCGGTCCTCGGACATCGCTTCGTTCTCGATCGGCAGCCGGCGGGTGCCGCCGTTCTTTGTCGGCCTGTCGCTGGCCGCCAACATGACGTCGGTGGCCACCTTTGTGATCAACCCGGGGCTGATCCACGCCTATGGCTGGGCGGGGGTCGTGGGCTACGGGATGGCGGCGCCGCTCGGGATCTTCATCGGACTTGTGGTGACGACCAAGAGATTTCGTCAGGTCGGCGACCAGTTCACCGTGCTGACCCTCCCGCAGTGGTTGGGGGAACGCTACCAGAGCAAGGGTCTGACGGTATTTTTTGCGGTCGCGAGCATGCTCCAAATTACCTTTCTGGTGCTGATCGTGACCGCCCTGGTGCTGGTTCTCATGAGCGTGCTCCAGATCGGGATGTGGCCCGCGTTGCTGATGGTCGTGATCTTCACCTTCGGCTACATTCTGTTTGGGGGCGCCAGCCTGCACGTGTGGTCCAACAGCGTCCAGGCCATTACCATGCTGGCAGTGGCCGTGATCCTGGTGGCCTCCGGAGCAGCGGTATTCGGAGAGGGTCTCGGTGGGTTTTTCGGAAAGCTCGATGCGGTGGCGCCGCACTACGGCAGCATGATCAACCCGACGAGTCTCCTCTTTCGATCTTTCTTCGAAGTTGTCATCGCCAATTTCGTGATCGGGCTCGCGATCATCATGCAGCCTCACATCATCTCGAAATCGCTCTATCTGCGGTCCGAGCGAGACGTCAATACCTATCTGGTGACCGCCATGGTGGCGGGCACCGTCTTTACCTCGGTTCTCGTGATCGGGTTGTACGCCAGGATGCAGCTCGGTGCCGATCTGCCACCCGACCGGGTCGTGGCGACCTACATCACATCGGCTTTTGCGCCCGGACTTCGCGCCTTCATCATGCTCGGGGTATTGGCGGCGGGCTTTTCGACCCTCGAGGGCGTGATCCTCGCGCTCTCCACCATCTTCGGCAACGATTTCTACGGCACCCTGGCGCGCGCGCGCGGGGTGGATCCCGAACAGCTGAAGCACCGGCTGCTGAGTGTCGGGAGGATTTTCCTGGTGGCGTTGGCGCCGATCACCCTGGTGCTGTCCTGGCGCCAGATTGTCTCACCCTCGCTGTCGGTGGCGATTTTCACCCAGAATGGCGTGTATGGGCTCTTTGCCGCGACGTTCGCCCCGGTCCTGTTCGGCATTTTTTCAAAACGGGCGACGGCCGGGCTCGTCTTGACCGCAGCGATCACGGCGCTTGTGGTCCATTTCGGCATGTACTACGGACACATCACGATGTACCACAACAATCCGGCTGTGCCGGCGACCTTTGCGTTGGTGATCAGCACCACCGTGATGGCGATCGGTTCGATGATGAGCAAAGCACGGTAACGGAACAGGCGGGCCCCGAAGTTGGTTATACCAAATGGAGATGACATGAGGTTTTCCTATGCGCGCAATCTGATCGGAGCGGCCGCGATGGCAGTGGTCGGGCTCACAGCAACGGCGGCGACGGCATCAGCCGAGGGGCGGGTGGTTGCGATCGGCGATGTTCACGGTGCATACGACCAGTTGGTGGCCATCCTGCAGCGGGCAGAGCTGATCGACGCCGAAACGCATTGGATCGGTGGCGAAGCAACGCTGGTCCAGACCGGCGATCTCTTCGATCGGGGTCTGCAGGTCCGCGACGTTATGGACCTGCTGATGACGATTCAGACTGAGGCCGCAGCGGCCGGCGGACAGGTCATCGTGCTCCTCGGCAACCACGAGGGCATGAACCTCACCGGTTTCTATCGCGATGTCAACCCGGACATCTACGCGACATTCGCCGATGACAAGTCAAAGAAACGGCGCAAATCTGCATTTGCAAGGTTCCAGAAATATTGGCACAAGGCGGTCGCCGCGGCCGGATACGAGCCCCAGCCCATGACCGGCGAGATCAAACAACAGTGGATGACGGCCCACCCCCTTGGTCGCGTCGAGTACACCGAAGCCATCGGCCCGGATGGCGTCTACGGCAAGTGGTTGCGGACCCTGCCGATCGCGGTCGTCATCGACGACGTGCTCTTTATCCACGGAGGCATCGGCCCGGCGCTGGCCGGGGTGACCGTGGACGAGATCAACCAACGGGCGGCCGAGGAAATGGCGGTCTATGACAGCGCCCGCGAGTACCTCGTCAACCACGGACTGATGCCTACGACCCTGGGGCTCGATGCGATGGTAACCGCCGCCCGCAAGCAGAACCCACCCGAACCGGCTCTGGCGGCGCTCCTGGAAGCGGATTCGTGGATGATTCGATCGGGGGATGGCCCACTGTGGTTTCGGGGCTCAGCGAAGTGGGACGAGGACGAACAGGGTGAGGAGATGGTTGAGTTGCTCGCCGGCGTCGGTGCTCAGTTTGTGGTCGGCGGCCACACTCCCCAACGTCCGCGTCGGATACAAACCCGATTCGATGGGCGGGTCTTTCTGATCGACACCGGGATGCTGTCGAGCCATTACGAGGACGGCCAACCCTCAGCGCTGGTCATTGAAGGTGACACCTTTACCGCGATTTACCTCGATGACAGTGAAGTCGTCGAGACCCGGGACGTCCTGCCAGCTGCGGCGTAGGAGTTCGAAGCGCGAGGGTCAGCGAATCCGGACCCGGAGGCCCTTGTACATGTCCCGGTGGCGGCGCGCCATGCGTGGGATCGACGGGACAGTCTTGATGACGTCTTTGGGCACCTTGATCCGGAGACCGATGGTATCGAAAACGGCGGTTACCAGACCCGGGGCGCCGTGCTGTCTGCGGACCACGCGCCCCACCTCCCAGAAGTTGAGGCGGTCGGCCACCGCTCCGTAATCGAAGGCGACAACCGGGACACCAACCGCTAGGCACTCGTCGACCACGAGGCCGTAGGGATCCGGCCAGATGGATGGGAAGACGGCCACTGCGATCTTATCTCGGGCGAGGAGCGAGGTGAGAGTTCCCTGGCGGTAGAATCCTCGCGCCGTCAGGCCTTTGGTGCTGCGGAGCTCGTTCATGACGTCCGCGTCGCCGGTGCCGTACACGAAGCCTTTGGCCTTCTTATCCCGCGTGAGGATCTGTTCCATGGTCGGGGCGATCAGTTGAGCGCCGCTTCGCGGTTGGATACCGCCGACGAAGGCGACGTGTACGCGATCCGTCGCCCACGGCTCGATCCCTGACGGCTCGGTGGCCGGGGCAAGCACGACCTCCTGCTGATCGGCCTGGCGTCGGGGGTAGAGTTTCTGGATCTGACGCTGCATGAACGCGGATGGGTAGACCAGGATCCGTGACTGCCGAATGGCTTCGGCCCCGGCCTTGCGGTAACCGGTCTGGCTTTTCTGGACCCCTGTGTCGACGCCCTGGAGACACGAATCACAACGCGGCATGTTGGTGCAATATTCGCAAAACCTGCCGCCCGGCTGTTCGATGAGGTGGGGCCTGGCACAGAAAACGGTGAAGTCGTGGACCGAGAGGATGACCTCGAAGTCCCTGTCGTCCAGACTTTGGACGAGGTGGAACGGGAGTCCTTTGAGACCCTCGATGTGGATGATCCTGGCCCGAACCAATCGCGCCGCCTTGGCGATAGCCTCAACCGGGTTGGTCGCGCCTCCGAGGTCCAGGATGCCGGCCATGTTCTTTGTCCAGACCTCGAGGGCCCAACTGTCTCCCATCGGATAGGCGAGAGCCACTGTCCGGATCTTCTTTTCTTCCTCGAGGCGGTCGAAGAACTGAGTGTGGTTTGCGAGGCGCGCAAACGGCGGCGGCAGGTACGCCACGTTGAGAACCAGCGGGAAATCGGCACCCAACTCGACGCGGCCGTCCCGTTCGGTGAGCTTGGTCAGCTTGCGGACCCGCTTCTGTTCGTCGGCGCTCGCCTTGTTTCGGCTTTGGAGAGACGGCATGCCCTCCTCGCGGTAAATCCGCCACTGATCGCCGAGGCCCAATGTTTCGTTGCCCATCCCTTTTCTTCACGCTCCTTTTGAAAAACTGCCGAAGTCCGCAGGGCATTCAGCAATCGCCGGTGCGGCGGACCTCGGATACTCTCTCTCAAGCATATCGGTTTTTGATTTTCCTGGTTCGCGTCACGGTTTCTCCGTTTTTTGGTGGTGGACGGGATCCATGGAGAGACCGACGCTGTGGATTCCTGAGCGGGCAGCGGTGCCGGCGTCGGACGGGGTGTGTTCGGGCCCGAGAGCGGGGTGGTCGGCGAGGAAGTGGCTTCTGGCGGCATCGATCCACACCTGCATCTGGCGGTCACATCGATTTCGCGACCTGCCGTTGCTCTTCGAGAAGCCGCTCGTCCTGAAGTTCTTCGTCCCCCCTCATTGAATCAGCGGGCACCGGTCAGGATCCACCTGTCGGGCCCGTGATCGATGCGCTCGAAGGATCCGAGACCGGCTGACGCCATCCATCCCCGGATGTGCGGCTCGGTCCAGGTGTCACCGAACGACCGCATGTTGATGGCGAAGAGTGCGCCCAGGAGGTGCTGCCGCTGTTCGTCGTCGATGGCAAAGTCCACGACGACAACTCTCCCCCTCGGCGCCAGAGCGTCTGCCGCTCGCTGCACGAGCTCTCCGGCGCGTTTCGCGGTCTCCTGGTGGAGGATGTTGGCCAGCAGGACCAGGTCGAAGCCCGTGCCGTAGTCCGTTCCCAGGTAGTCACCTGAGACGAACTCGATCCGATCCTCGAGACCGCTTCCTACCAATTCCATAGCGGCCCGTTCGACGACGGCAGGGGTATCGAGGACCACCGCCGTCAGCTCCGGGTTGGTGGCACACAGGGCTCGTGCGAAATGGCCCCAACCACCGCCCACGTCGAGCATCCGGGCAACCCCATCGAGATTCAGGGCGCCGGCGACCCGCCGCGCCATTTGGGCGCCCATGGCGCGCATCGCGGCACCGAAACGGGCCGTCTCCTCCGGAGTGCGCTCGGCGACAGGCCAGTCCTGGCCGCGCAACCACGGTTCCAGGGTTTCTCCCCAGCGGTCGTACATCGAATGGGAATGCTCGAGAAAAGGCACCACGTCGTGGTCGCCGGCCGCGAAGTGGAGGGCGAGAGACCGGGAGGCACGGTAGAGATCACCGTCGGCCTCGGCAATACCGAGTGCGGCCAGGGTGCGCAGCACCTTGCCGGTGGCGAGTGGATCCAGATCGAGGTCCGAGGCGGCGGTCTCCGGTGTGACCGCCCGTTCGGCGAGGAGCCTCAGGAGGCCGGTGCGGCCGGCCACAGTGATGATGCGGTGGCTTGCAAAACCCCACAGCAGGCGTTGGAAGCCGTCGAGGTCGAGATCGGATGTTGCCATCGGTCCTCCCCGGGAATCGACGTCGTCCGACGATAGCACCCGCCAAACAAAGTTGCCCGGATACCGTACAATCCCGAGAGTTCCGGCGGGTAAGGCCGTCGGTTCATCATGCCGGAGGGGAATATTCATGCACAGTCTTGTCCGCACCGTCCTGATCGTTGGAGGCCTGTTGGTTGCAGCCGGAGCCGCCGAAGCACAGATCGACGCCAGACTGCTCAGACAGCCCGATGTGTCCGCCACTCAGATTACATTTGTGTACGGTGGCGATATCTGGGTGGTCGCCAAAGAGGGCGGAGTCGCTCAACGCCTGAGTACACCTGCTGGTGAGGAGAGCTTCCCGAGGTTTTCTCCCAACGGCACCACGATCGGCTTCACCGGCAACTACGACGGCAACTCCGATATCTACGTGATGTCGGTTGACGGCGGCATCCCGACCCGTCTCACACATCACCCGGATTCGGACCGAATGCTCGGCTGGTACCCCGACGGTGAGTCGATTCTCTACGCCACAGCGATGACAAGTGAAAAACAGAGATACCGCAAGCTCTACAGGGTGCCGGTCACGGGCGGGCTCCCCACCGTACTGCCGGTCCCGTATGGAGAGTTCGGTTCCATATCGCCCGATGGTTCCACTCTCGCCTACATGATCCTTTCGCGGGACTTCCGCACCTGGAAACGATACCGCGGCGGTACGGCTCCCGAAATCTGGCTCTTTGACCTCGAGGATTCCACGGCCAAAAACCTCACCCACAACCTGGCCAATGACGGCCAGCCCATGTGGCATGGTTCGACCCTCTACTATCTTTCTGATCGTGACGACAACATGCGGGCCAATATCTGGGCCCATGATCTGGAGAGCGGCGAAGAACGCCAGGTGACGTTCTTCGAAGAATTTGACACGCACTTTCCGGCCATCGGCCCGGACGACCTGGTGTTCGAAAACGGGGGCCGGATCTACGTGATGGACCTCGATACCGAAACCGCAACAGTGGTGGACGTTCAGGTTGTGACCGATCGTGCCTCCCTGCGGCCCCGTCCGGTCAAGGTTGGCGAGAGGGTTGCCGGCGGCGATATCTCGCCATCAGGCAAGCGTGTGGTGCTCGAGGCTCGGGGTGAGATCTTCTCCCTTCCGGCAGAGCACGGCGTGGTGCTCAATCTCACCCAAACTTCCGGTTCCGCCGAGCGTCATCCGGCGTGGTCACCGGATGGCAAACATATCGCATATTTCTCCGATCGCAGCGGCGAGTATCAGCTCATGATCCGTCCCGCCGACGGTTCGGGCGAGGAGGAGGTGCTGACCTCACTCGGCCCGGGCTATCGCTATTCGCCCATGTGGTCGCCGGACAGCAAAAAGATCGTCTTTATCGACAATATGCAGGTCATCAATCTCTTCGACATGGGGACAAAAGAGGTCAAGGAAATCGACCACGGACGGTGGATGACCCACCCGTCGTTGGCGGGCTTCGAGGTCAGTTGGTCCTCGGATAGCCGGTGGTTCGCGTACTCCCGGGGACTCGACAACCGCCAGTCGGCGATCTTCCTCTATGACACCGCTGCCGGTGAAACGCACCAGGTCACATCAGGCTTTGTCGATTGTTCGGGGCCGGCCTTTGATCCCGAAGGAAAGTACCTCTATTTCCTCTCTGACAGGTCATTCAATCCCAGTTACTCCGACTTTGAGCCGACCTGGGTCTATGCCAATGCCACCAATCTGGTTGCTGTGCCTCTTCGAAAGGACGTTGCCTCTCCGCTGGCTCCGCGCAACGACGTCGAGAAGGCGGATGACGGCGAGAAAGAAGAGAAAGAAAACGGCGACGGTGACGCCAAGGACAAGAACGAGGGCGACACGGCCGAGAAGAAGAAGGAGCCTGTAGAGATCGACCTCGAGGGCTTCGAGGCGCGGGCGGTGGTTCTTCCTCCCGACGCAGGAAATTACTCCGATCTGGCTGCGGTCAAGGGCAAGGTGCTCTACCAGCGCCATCCGCGTACGGGTTCCGGTGGTGAAGAGTCTCCTCTGGTTTTCTGGGACCTCGAGGATCGGGAAGAAAAGACCATTCTCGACAATGTCGATGGATATACCCTTTCGGCCGATGGCGAGAAGATCCTGGTCGTGGCCTCGGGCAGCTTCGCCATCGTCGGTGTGTCGCCAAAAGAGAAAATGGAAAAGAAAGTCGCAACCTCATCCATGGAAATGACCGTGGTGCCTGCGGAAGAGTGGCGACAGCTCTTCAATGACGCGTGGCGTCTGGAGCGGGACTTCTTCTACGACCCCAACATGCACGGTGTCGACTGGCAGGCCATGAAAGAGCGTTACGGCGCTTTGCTCGACGACGTGGTGAGCCGGTGGGACCTCAACTTCATCATCGGTGAGCTCATCGGCGAGATCAACACTTCCCACTCCTATCGCGGAGGCGGTGATGTGGAGCAGCCTGCCCGTCGCGGTGTCGGCCTGCTCGGTGTTGATTGGGAGTTGGCTGAAGGGGCTTATCGAATTCAAAAAATCGTCACAGCAGCTCCATGGGACTCAGAAAACCGCTCACCCCTCGCCGAGCCCGGGGTCGATGTCAAAGAGGGCGATTGGGTGTTGGCGGTCAACGGTTCTCCCATCGACACCACAAAGGACCCATGGGCGGCCTTTGCCGGGCTCGCTGACACGACTGTCATGTTGACGGTGAACGACTCGCCGACAATGGAGGGTGCACGCGAGGTACTGGTGGACACCCTCCGCAGCGAGGCTCGCCTCCGCAATCTCGCCTGGATCGAGAGCAACCGGCGCAAGGTGGAAGAAGCCACGGACGGCCGGGTGGGCTACGTCTATGTCCCATCGACAGGTCGCGGCGGCCAGACTGAGCTGTATCGGATGTGGCGCGCCCAATACAACAAGGACGGACTCATCATCGACGAGCGTTTCAACAATGGCGGTCAGATCCCGGACCGGTTTGTCGAATTGCTCAACCGGCCGATCTATAACTTCTGGGCGGTGCGATCCGGAATCGACTGGCAGACTCCGGCCATTTCCCTGTCCGGACCCAAGGTCATGCTCATCAACGCCTGGAGTGGATCCGGTGGCGATGCATTCCCCTACTACTTCCGAGCTGCCGGCGTCGGGCCGTTGATCGGGACCCGGACCTGGGGTGGTTTGATCGGCTATTCGGGCGTTCCCGCACTCATCGACAACGGCCGCTTGACCGTGCCGACCTTCTCCTTTTACGACACCAACGGTGAGTGGGCCGTAGAGGGCTACGGGGTTGACCCGGATATCGAGGTTGTGGACGATCCGTCGCTGATGCTCGACGGTGGCGATCCCCAACTCGATCGCGCCATCGCCGAGGTGCTGAAGGCCCTTGAAACCAACCCGCCGACCCGGCCGAATCGTCCGGACTACCCCGTTCGATAGCCGGCGACCGCAAACTCTCAAAGACCCCGCGCTGGTGCGCGGGGCTTTTCTTTGGGTAAACTGGAGTCGAGGAAACCCTGTTAGGAAAGAGATCGACACGCTGGCTGCTCGCTGAGCTCCCGGACCTGGTGGCTCGCGGTGTGGTTGACGAGGAGACGGCGGAGCGGCTTCGTACGCACTATGCCGGTGCTGCCGAGGGCAACGGCCGGCGGGTGATTCTGGCCGTGTGCGCCGTCTTCGGAGCCCTGCTGATCGGCGGCGGCATCATTTTGCTGCTGGCTCACAACTGGGAGTTTCTCAGCCGCGGCGCGCGGGCGATGATCGCGCTGACCCCCCTGGTCGTGGCCCAGCTCGTCGCCGGGTGGGTGCTGGTGCGCAGGGAGGCCTCAACCGCTTGGCGAGAGGGATCCGGGGTGCTGCTCGCCCTGATGGTCGCGACCGCGATCGCCCTGGTGGACCAGACCTACCACACCGGTGGCGACCTCGAGTCGTTTCTGTGGCGTTGGGCGTTGCTGCTGGCACCCCTGCCGTGGCTCCTCAACTCCACCGGCGTCGCCATCCTTTTCCTCGGTGCTCTGACCTGGTGGGCCGGAGCCGCCCTGGCCGGCGGACACCAGGTGCTGTGGTTGTGGCCGTTGGCCGCTGTCGGTGTGATCCCGCACGCCCTGCAGCTGCTGCGCAGTGGTCGAAGGGGTCTGCGCGCTGCCAACCTGCAGTGGGCCATCGCGATCTTTCTGTGTGTGGCGGCGGCCCTCAGTCTCGAACGCAATGTGCCGGGTCTGTGGATCGTGATCTACTGCGGGCTTTTTGCTCTAATGATTGTTGTCGGGTCCGCGATCTCGAGCGTTGACGACGGCATGTGGCGGCGGTCCCTGGAGGCGGTAGGCGTTGTCGGAAGCATCGTTCTTTGGCTGATTCTGACCTTTGCCGAACCCTGGGACAACATCGGATGGCGTCACCTGCGGACGGTCGAACGTTTTTCCGGCGGCTCGATGTGGCTTGACGTCATGCTGGCCGTGGGACTGCCCGTGGCGGCAGTCGTCGCAGCGGCCTTTCTTCTGGACCGGCGTCGCGACGGTCTTCAACTGTTGTGGATTGCGGCGCTCCCGGTGGCCGCCGTTCTGTGGCCCGTGGTCGCCGCGACCGACGCCGACTGGCTCGGCGCACTGGTCTTCAATCTGGTGGTGTTCGTCGTCGGTGTGGGGACGATCGCGATCGGTGTTCGTCGCGAACAGCTCGCCACTGTCAATCTTGGCATGTTGGTGGTGGCTCTCCTGGTGGTCGTCCGGTTCTTCGACTCCCAGCTCGGTTTTGTTGCCCGGGGGCTCGCTTTCATCATCGTCGGTATCGGCTTTCTTGCTGCCAATGTCGTGTTGTCGAAGCGGATGCGGCCGCCAAGGGTGGAGCCATGAACGCGCGAAGTCTACGGATCATCCTGTTCGTGGTGGTCGCCGTCGTGCAGCTGGCGGTGGCCGGCGGGGCCATTATCAGATCCGAGCTGGCCTTGCGCAGCGGTGAGGTCTTCCGTTTCCGCATCCAGCCGGTCGATCCGGTCGACGCCTTCCGCGGCCGCTATGTCGCAATCCGATTTGCCCTCGACCGAACCCCCGCAGCCGACGGGCTCGAGGTCGAGCGGCAACAATGGGTGTTCGTGCCACTTCTGGTCGACCGTGACGGTCTCGCGGCATTCGGGCTGGCAGCTCTCGATCCTCCGGCCTCCGGTGCCTATCTGCGCTTGCGGTCGGGAGGGATCTACCCCGACGAGGACGGGATTCGCCACGTGTGGGTAACGATGCCCTTCAATCGCTACTACATGGATGAAGATCTCGCCCCGGAGGCCGAACGCGCGGTATGGAGCAGGCGAGGCGGCCAACGCGAGGCCTTTGTCACCGTCCGGGTTCGCAAGGGCGTGGGAGTCCTCGAGGAGCTCTACATCGGCAACGTCCCGATCCACCAGTGGTTGGCTGACAACGATTCTGAGGAGTGATGGCGCAGACCCGGCGTCAGCAGATTGTCGAGCTCATCACGATCAGTGAATGGAGCTTCGACGACCTCCGACACGAGCTCGCCCTCACGGTCAAGGTGCTCGAAGAAGACCTGCGCCACATCGAACGGAGCGCGCGCGCTTTGGGGCAGAAGTTTCAGATTCGGCCCGCGTCGTGCCTCGGTTGTGGCTTCGCATTTACGAAGATGGCCCTCCACCCGCCCGGCCGGTGTCCCAATTGCCGCGACCGGCGCATCGATGGACCATGGGTGAAAATCACTGCGTGATTTTCAATTTTGAATTCTCAATTCTGAATTTCCAGCTACTCGGCAGCCGGGACGGCTGCCCCACAAACCTACGAATACGAGTCGCGTGCGGCGGAGGTGTCCGGCTTCGCCTTCAGCTACGCCGTGACAGGCCGGCCCGCGTGCGGTGGAGGTGCCTGGCATCCGGCCCGTCCGACGGGCTGCGTGCCTGGCTCCTCACGGGTATACCGCTCAAAGAATCGAGATGTTCCCGTCGGTATGCCGCCCCACCTACTCGCCCCCTGACTCCGCCATCACCTCGAGGAGCGGGTCACTTTCGGCCCCCGACGGCGGCTTGGCCCCCACCAGGGCCGAGAGGGTGGGCGCGATATCGAGGGGGCTGACGCGGCGGAAGACGGTCTGCGGCGGAACGCCTGGCACGACGGCGATCACCGGCACGAAGGTGTCGTAGGTCCAGGGTGAGCCGTGGGTGCAGGCCACGATCAGACCGTCGAAGTCATTGATGAAACGGTGCGGCTCGAAGACCACGTAGATGTCGCCCGAGCGCTTGGGGTTGAAGTTGTTGAGGACCGAACGCAGGATCGGGGTGTCGGGAAGATTGCCGGTGCGCAGGGCGCTCGATGAGACCGCCAGCGCCACCCCGTCGAAGTCGGTCAGGACCTCGGCCACGGCCCGCTCGACCTCGGCCTTATCCAGGCCCTCGGCGGCGATGAGCTCGCGGTTGAGGTACAGGTAGGGGTGGAAGTACTGGTCGATGAGGTCCTCGCCGAAACCAAAGCGCTGTTCGAGGGCGGCGATGGCCGGCGCCCGATCCCAGCTCGACGGATCGACGTAGTCTGCCTTCAGGCCGAGCTCGGTCAGGGCGCCCGGCGCCTCGGGGCCGCCGTGGTCGGCCGACAGGACGATCACCGTGTTCTCGAGCCCGACCCTCTCGTTGAGGGCCGCGAGGAGGCGCGCAAGAGTCCGGTCGAGGCGGAGGATGTTGTCCTCGGCTTCGAGGCTCGAGGGGCCGAAGACGTGACCTACGTAATCGGTCGAAGAGAAGCTGATGGCGAGGTAGTCGGGCACATCGTCTGCGCCAAGATCCTCACGGTCCATCAGCTCGAGCGCGAAGTCGAGGGTCAGCTCGTCGCCGGCCGGACTCAGAGTGAGGAGGGTGGTGTAGAGCTAGCCGTCGCTCGGGCCGTAGGAGTGGGGGAAGACCCGTCCCCAGCCCGGCAGTGCCGTTTCCCAGGCTTTGTCGTCGGCGTCGCCGTACTGGTAGGTGGCCTGGTCGTGGAGCAGGGTCCACTCGGTATCGGCGAAACGCTGCGGGTGGCCGGCGGCGTTCCACGCCGTGACCCAGTCGGGATAACGATCCATGTAGTAGCTCGACGTGACGAACTCGCCCGAGGCCTTGGAGAACCAATAGGCGGTACCAGTGTGGCCCGCCATGGAAACCGCGCCGCGGTCCTTGACCGACACGCCGAAGATCTTGGCCCGGCCCGCAGTCCGAATCGCGAGCTCATCGCCGAAAGTCGAGACCAGAAGTGCCGATGGCGACCTCCCCTCGACCTTGGCCGTTCGCTGGGTCGGGTCAATCTCGGTGGCGCCGTCGACGTCGGCGCCGGCGGTGAGGAGGTGGACGGTCGGATCCTCGATGTTATAGACCAGTCGCCCGAGGCTGCGGTCGAGCCAGACGTTGGCGACCATGCCGTGGACCCGGGGTTCGGCCCCGGTGGCGAGGCTCGCGTGCCCGACGATGGTCTCGGTGTTGGCGTGGTCGAAATGAGCGTTGGCGTAGTGAACGCCGTGCTCGAGCAGCCACTTCAAGCCACCCTCACCGAGGCGGTCGGCGTACCGCGTCGGCAGGTCGCCGCGCAGCTGGTCGACCGTGATCTGGACGATCAGACGTGGCGGTTGTGGTGGATCGCCACCCTCCACCGCGGAAATGGGCCGGGCAATACAGAGTGCAACTATAACCAAGAGTGCCGTCATCTCAAGGTGGCCGAAAATGGTTGAACGAACTCGTGTATTCAGTCCGATCTTCTGCTGTCGGGTGGTCATTTAAGATTCTCCAATGCTGATTGCCGACTCGAGTGGAACTCCACGCCTTGCGACAACGCTGATCAAACCGTTGAAATTTCGGTTCGCGAAGATGGCCCGGCCAATATCCAATCCGTGTGCCACGAGCCGCGACTGCCGCATCGACGATCCCCGGCTGAAAATCATTGCGTGATTTTCAATTTTGGTTTTTGAATTCCCATCCGCCCGGCAGCCGGGACGGCCGCCCCACAAACCCACGCGCGGCGGAGGTGCCTACGTGAAAATCACCGGGTGATTTTCAGGGTTGAGTTTTTAGTTCTTAGTTTTGAGTTCTGCGCCCTCACTTTGGTCACCTCGCGGGGAATGACAACTCAAAACTCATAACTCAAAACTGAGAACTCACGGCGATTCCTCCGGCACCCATCGCACCTTCAAATTCCTTGCCGCCCTGACCTCGTCGACCCTCTTGACCGGGGTGTCGTGGGGCGCGGACTTGACGAGATTCGGATCGGTTTCGCACTCCCTGGCGATCGCCAACATGGCGTCGCAGAAAGCCTCCACTTCCTCCGGGTCCACACTTTCGGCGGGCTCGATCATCAATGCGCCGTGTACGATCAACGGGAACGACATGGTGGGCGGGTGAAAACCGTAGTCGAGCAAGCGCTTGGCAATGTCGGTGTTGTGGACTTCGTGGCGGGTCTGCACGCTGTCATCGAACACCACCTCATGCATCGACGGTGCGTCGTACTTGAGGTGGTAGGCGCCCTTGAGGCGGTGGCGGACGAGGTTGGCGTACAAGACAGCGACATCGGACATGGCCCGCAGTCCGTCTGCGCCGAGGCTCTGAATATAGGTCAACGCCCGCACCAGAATGAGGAAATTGCCGTAGAAGCCGCGCATCGGTCCGATCGACTTCGGGTCGTCCCACAAAAGGCTGAAGGTGTCGCCGTCGCGGGTGACGCGCGGCACCGGCAGGTGGGGGATGAGAGCCTCGGAGACGGTCACCGGTCCGGCGCCCGGTCCGCCCCCACCGTGCGGAGTGGAAAAAGTCTTGTGAAGATTGATGTGCATGGCATCGGCGCCCATCAAACCCGGTAGGGCCCGGCCGACAAAGGAGTTGAAGTTGGCGCCGTCCATGTAGACAAAACCGCCGCGGTCGTGAACCAGCTTCGAGATTTCGGTGATCCGGTGTTCGAAAAGACCGAGGGTGTTGGGCACCGTCAACATGACGGCCGCCACCGTTTCGTCCATCATCCGATCGAGCGCTTCGAGATCCACCGTCCCGTCGTGGCCCGAAGGGATCTCGACCGCCCGGTAGCCGGCAAAGACCGCGGTCGCCGGATTGGTGCCGTGGGCGGAGTCGGGAACGAGCACCACCTGACGGACGTCGCCGCGAGCCTCGAGGGCCTTTCGGATCATCAAGATCCCGGTGAGTTCGCCGTGCGCCCCGGCGGCCGGCTGCAGGGTCACGCCGGGCATGCCGGTGATGGTCTTGAGCGCTTCTTCGAGCTCCCAGATCAGTCTCAGGGCGCCCTGCACCTGACTCTCGGGTTGGAGAGGGTGGATTCCGGCCAACCCGGGGTAGCGGGCGGTCACCTCGTTGAGCCGTGGGTTGTACTTCATGGTGCACGAGCCGAGGGGGTAAAGACCTTCATCGACAGCGTAGTTGAGCTGGCTGAGACGGTGGAAGTGCTGCACGACCTCCATTTCGGAGATGTCGGGGAAGTCGGGGTCGGGCTCGCGCACGAGTTCCGGCGGCAACACCTCGGTGGGTTCCACCTCAGGTACGTCGAGCGCCGGCAGCATGTAGCCCTGACGCTGAACCCGCCTCGGATTGCGCTCGAAAAACAGCGGCTCGGAGCGGATGGCGCGGCGCTTCATGACACCCTCTTCAATGCACAGACAAACGCATCCAGGTCTTCGGCTGAGTTGCACTCGGTCACTGCTGTCACGATGCCGTCCGGCCACGAGCCGTCCCACAGGGCGGATGGGACACCGGCGAGAACCCCTTCGTTTGCAAGGCGTTCCACGAGCTCCGGTCCGGTGCCCGGTCCGACGAGCAGGAACTCGTTGAACGTCGGGCTGGTGGGGTAGGCGAGCTGCCACGGGGCGCCGATTTCCACGATCCGCCGTTTGAGTTCCTCGGTTCGGGCGAGACAGGACATGGCGAGCCGCCGTAGTCCGTGACCGCCGATCGACTCGAGCCACACCGTCGCCGCCAGGGCCATCAAGCCCTGGTTGGTACAGATGTTCGAGGTCGCTTTGGCGCGTCGGATGTGCTGTTCGCGGGTGGAGAGCGTCAGACAGAAGGCCCGACTGCCTTCCTCATCCACCGACTCGCCGACGAGGCGCCCTGGCATCTGGCGGATGTGTTTTTCCGAGCATGCGAAAAAGCCGAGGTGGGGCCCGCCGAAACCGGGAGCGACACCAAAGCTCTGGGCCTCGCCGCACACCACATCGAAACCGAATCGTCCGCCGCCAGCCAGCAGCCCGAGCGACGCGGCTTCGGTGACGACCTGCACCGCGAGGGCACCGCTCGCCTGTGTGGCCTTGGCGAGACCGGGAAGGTCTTCGACGATGCCGAGGAAGTTGGGCGATTGCACCGCCACGCAGCACGGCTCCTCGGCGGCCTCGCGGACCCGGTCGGGATCGAGGCGTCCGTCGGGCCCTGGCGGTACGGTCACGACTTCGATTCCGGCAGAATCGGCGTAGGTGTTCAATACCTGTCTGTACATGGGGTGAATGGTCTCCGCCACCACCGCCGTGTTGCGTTTGCCCCGCAATACCCGGTGGCTGAAAAGGACAGCCTCAACGAGGGCGGTGGCGCCGTCATACAGCGAAGCGTTTGCCACTTCGAGTTCGGTGAGACGGGTCATCAGGGTCTGGAACTCGAAGATGACCTGCAGCGTGCCCTGTGAGATTTCGGGCTGGTAGGGGGTGTAGGAGGTGAAGAACTCGGCCCGCGACAGGACGGAATCGACCACGCTCGGACTCACATGGCGATAGACCCCGGCTCCGAGGAACGAAGGAACGCACTCGGGCGAGAGATTGGCCAGCGCCATGGATTGGAGTTCCGAACGGACGGCGTTCTCGGCACGGCCGTCGTCCATGGGTAGCCGGTCAACGCAGACCTCCGCCGGGATCGACGAGAAAAGCTCATCGATGGAGTCGAGTCCGAGCTCGGCGAGGATTCGTCGACGATCCTCGTCGCCGGCTCCGATCCACGGGTGCATCAGGCGCTTTCCGCCTCGATCATGGCGGCGTAGGCAGCCGCCTCTAGAAGATCACAGCCTTCGATCGAACCCTTGATTTTGGCCAACCAACCCTCGCCGTAGGGATCTTCATTGACCAAATTCGGTTCATCCTCGAGGCGCTCGTTAACTTCGATGACTTCACCGTTCACCGGGGAGTTGTATTCGGAGACGGCCTTGACCGACTCGAGAGTCCCGAGTTCTTCGGCGGCGGTGGCGTCGAAACCGACATCCGGCACTTCGACATAGACGACCTCTCCAAGCTGATCCTGTGCATAGTGGCTGATGCCCACCACGACCAGATCACCTTCGACACGAGCCCACTCGTGGGTGCGTCCATACTTCAGATCGGCTGGTACGTTCATCGCAGTCTCCTTCCTGATCCTCGCTGCATCCGGTGGTCTTTGCGTTTCACTTCTTCTCGCGCGAATAAAACGGTGTCTTGACGACCTTCGCGGCGACACGACGGTTGCGAATCTCGACAATGAACTCGGTGCCCTCTTCGGTGGCCTCGATGGGGAGATATGCCAGCCCGA
>JASJGQ010000273.1:0-3921 GCA_033791425.1 Acidobacteriota bacterium | reverse complement strand
GGCACGGGCGCCTACAAAAAGCGTGGCCCCCCCTCTACGCCCTTCTCATTCCCGCGCAACCCACGACCCCCCTGTTGGGTTGGGCCACCGGGGTGTCCGTGGTCCCCGACGACGACATGGTGGCGGTGGGTTCTGGCGGTTCCTACGCTCTTGCGGCAGCCCGTGCGCTCCTCAAACACACCGACCTTCCGGCTCGGGACATCGTCACCGAGGCGTTGGCCATCGCAGCCGACATCGACATCTACACCAACGACCACATCACAATCGAGGAGCTGAAATCGTGAAGCTGGACGCGCTGACGCCAACCGAAACTGTCCACGAGCTCGACCGCTTCATCGTCGGCCAGGACGCCGCCAAACGCGCAGTCGCTGTCGCCCTGCGCAACCGCTGGCGGCGGCAGCAGCTGACACCCGAGCTACGCGAAGAGGTCGCTCCGAAGAACATCATCATGATCGGTCCCACCGGGGTCGGAAAGACCGAGATCGCGCGCCGGCTCGCGCGCCTCACGGGCTCGCCGTTTCTCAAGGTGGAGGCCTCGAAGTTCACCGAGGTCGGCTATGTGGGCCGTGACGTGGAGTCCATCATTCGCGATCTCCTGGATGCCGCCATCCAGTTGGTGCGCTCGGAACGGGTGGCGGAGGTCGAGGTTCGTGCGGAACGGGCCGCCGAGGATCGCCTCCTCGATCTCCTGGTCGTGGGCTCGACCTCGGCGTTGGAAACATCGCTCGAGGAAAGGCGGCGCGCCCTCAAGCGGCCCCTTCGCGACGGATTGTTGGAAGACAACGAGGTCGAACTCGACGTTGCCGAGGACCGCACGCCAACGGTCGAGATGTTCACCCCCCAGGGCATGGAGTCGAGGGGGATCAACCTCAAGGATATGTTCGGCGGCATGATGGGCCGCAAATCGAAGAAGAGGATGACGGTCAAAGAGGCGCGCCGGGTTCTCACCGCTGAAGAAGAGGAAAAGCTCATCGACCGCTCTCAGGTGGAAGGCGAGGCCATTGCCCGGGTCGAGGAGTCGGGCATCGTCTTTCTCGATGAGATCGACAAGATCTGTTCGCGAGATGACGCCGGTGGACGCGGCCCGGACGTGTCCCGTGAGGGCGTTCAGCGGGATCTGTTGCCGATTGTCGAAGGCACCCACGTCAATACCCGATACGGTGTCGTTCGTACGGACCACGTCTTGTTCATAGCCGCAGGTGCTTTCCACGTGTCGCGGCCGGCGGATCTGATCCCGGAAATGCAGGGGCGCTTCCCGATCCGGGTCGAGTTGCATTCCCTCGGTGCGGAGGAGTTCGAGAGGATCCTCAAAGAGCCCGAAAATTCTCTGATCCGGCAGTACACGGCCCTCCTGGCGACTGAAGACCTCGAGCTGCGTTTTTCCGATGAGGCGGTCACGACGATCGCTGCACTCGCCGCCGAGATCAACACCTCGGCCGAGAATATCGGTGCCAGAAGGCTCCACACGGTGCTCGAGCGTCTGCTCGAGGAGCTCAGTTTCTCGGCGCCCGACCGGGCCGGCGAAGCGGTGGAGGTTGACGCCGACATGGTCCGCGAGCGGCTCGCCGATCTGGTTGGTGATCGCGACCTGGCGCGGTACATTCTCTGAAAATGATTTCGGATTTCGGATTTCGGATTTCGGATTTTCTCAGCTTCTCAATGGCTTGGGTGGTTGAGTGGAAATCCGAAATCCGAAATCCGAAATCCGAGATACCCATCGCGATAGCACTGCTGTGCGCGATGGTTCTTTCATCTGCGTGTGGCAAGGAGGGGCCGCCTCTGCCACCCGTAGTTCGGATCGCCGAACGCACGACGGACCTGACCGCGGAACAAGAGGGCGAGGTGGCGGTGCTGCGATGGCGCTATCCCTCGCTGACAACCGCCGGCGAGAGTCTTACCGACATCGAGGCCATTGAGGTGTGGCGGGCGGCCTTGCCCAAAAGTCAGGAGCCGCCTCCCCCCATGACTCCCCAGGACCGGGCCCTGCAACGCCAACTGCTCGAAGCGCAGGGTGAGATCGTGCAGCGGCTCGAAAGCGCCGAGATCGAAGCCGCGACCCGCGGCTCGGCCCTCGTGTATCGCGACGACCTCGGTCGCTGGCGCGAAACCATGACCGACGATCTCGAGACAATGGTCGTCTGGTACGGCGTGCGGACGATCTGTTGTCGCAAACGGGAGTCCGACCTCTCGAACGTGGCACGCCTCCTGCCCACGAGGCCCCCTGACCCGCCTATCGGCCTGCAACTGAGAGCTGGCGCTCGGGGCATCGATCTGCGGTGGGAAGCGACCCCCACGATCTTTGTTTTAATTGAACGTTCGGCAGATGGCACGAAATGGACATCAGTCACCGAAGAGCCGGTGAAGGGTGGCGAGTGGCGAGACGAACAGGCCGCACAGGGCCGCGCCTGGAGCTACCGGCTACGGTCGGTCGCGCCCCTTGAGGGTGGCGGTCAGGTTGTCGGTAACCCGTCCGAACCGATCCAGGTAGAACACCCCGATACCTATCCTCCGGCGACCCCGACGGAGGTGGTGTGCCTTCCCGAGGGTACGTCGGTTCGCATCCGTTGGCGGCTGATGGCAGGGGCGGCGAGTTACGAGGTGGCCCGTCAGCAGGCTCGAGGTCCCGTCGAGGTCCTGGTTTCGGGTTTGACGACGGTTGAGTTCACTGACAAAGAACCGCTGCTCGGTGAGAGCCTCTATTTCGTGGTGGCTTCAGACGATGTCGGCAACACCAGTGAATCGGCCGGCTGTTCGGTGGTCATGGGCGCGGTGCCATGAAGTCCGCCCTTTACAAGATGGAGGGATCCGGCAACGATTTTCTGATTGGCGTCGGTGACTGGGCCGATCGGTTGCCGGATGACCCCGATCTCGTGCGCCGGGTGTGCGATCGCCGTCTCGGAATCGGCGCCGACGGGACGCTGGCGATCCGGGTGGTGTCCCCGACATCCATAAAGTTGGTCTACTTCAACGCCGATGGCGGGGAGGCGCGCTTTTGCGCCAACGGCACGCGCTGCGCCGCGCGCGCCGCGGTCGAGGTGCTCGGTTGCGAACCGCAGCTCGAGGTGATCACGGGATGGGCCGCTATTTCTGCCGATGTTCGGGGAGAAGAAGTCGCCTTGACGCTGCCTCCGCCTGCGAGCCCGCCGCGGCGCCTTGGCATTGAGGCCGAAACCGTGGCCGGAAAGATCAGGTTGTTCGAGGTCGGTGTTCCCCATCTCGTGGCGCGGGTCTCCGGGCTGGCCGATCTCGACTTCGGTTCTGTCGCCCCGCTTTTGCGCAGCCATCCCGAAGCGGGACCGGGCGGAGCCAACGTGAACCTCTACGAAATCAACGAAGCTGCGGAGATCGCGGTGCGCAGTTGGGAGCGTGGAGTCGAGGGCGAGACCTTGAGCTGTGGATCTGGGTTGGTGGCGGTGGCGCTGGTCGCGATGGCCGAGCGCGGCACGACCCGGGTGGAGTTGCGGCCGGCTTCGGGAGACACCCTGACGGTCGAGGCGCTTGGCACACCGCCGGTGTGTGCGACGCGGCTTTCCGGGCCTGCGCGGATCGTGGCTGAGATCAGGCTTTCCGACGAGTTCCTCGCCGGGTCCTGATCCCGTTTTGGTTCCTTTTCCCTAGCGTTTTCCCTAGCGTTCGAGTGAACCCGACTTTCAGAACGCCCTTCCCGAGAGGAGCCACCTATAGCATTGTTTGCCTGAGAGACCCCACGGGTCTGCCAAAGATTGAGGCGTCAAACAATGCAAAAGATGGCGCCTCCGCCGCACGTGGCTCGGATCCGCACGTGTTACCCGAGAGGAGTCACCTTCAACATTGTTGGCTAGAAACATCTGGCCGACATGGGCGTTCGTGAACCCAACAATATTGAAAATGGCACCTCCGCCGCACGAGGCCCGTTTCCCACCTGCATCCTGCATCCTGTAT
>JASJGQ010000272.1:0-11498 GCA_033791425.1 Acidobacteriota bacterium | reverse complement strand
CCACAAGACCCTGCCCTTCGGCTCCATGGTCAAGGTCAATCGCCGCGATACCGGCGCCGATGTCATAGTCCGCGTCAACGACCGGGGGCCCTTTATCGAGGGTCGAATCATCGATCTGTCGTACGCCGCTGCGCAGGTGATCGGTCTCGACATCGACGGTGTGGCGCCGGTCAAAATCAAGGTGGTGGGTCGGGAGGACGCCCCGGTTCGGAGCCCGAAGTCTCCGCCGCCAAAGGTGGAGGCGGACTGTTTCTGGGTCCAGGTGGGTGCCTTTTCGGAAAAGGATCGGGCGACGAGGGTCGAAATAGAGCTTGAGCGCGGTGGCGAGCAGGCGGTGATTCTCGAGGGACTCGACGAGCTGTGGCGCGTTCGCCTCGGGCCGTTTGACGAGATGCAAGAGGCCGAACGGGCCCGCAACCGAGTCACCAACGACTGGCCCGGCACCAACGTCGTCCCGTGCGGCGGCTGACACCGCGTGCGGCGGAGGTGCCTGGCATCCGGCCTGTCCGACGGGCCGCGTGCCTGGCATCCTCTCGGGAAGAGCGTGCGGAAAGTCGGCCTGCTGGATCACGCCTCTCCCAGGCGGCGCCACCATCCCCGAAGGTGATCAGGGTGAGTTTGCCAACTGGACAACTCAAAACCAATAACTAAAAACTAAAAACTCTGCGATGGTGTTGCGCTACCATCACCCGGATGTTGAAGACACACATTCTGCGTTTCATGACGCTGTCCACCGCTCTGCTGCTCTCCCTCGCCTTTGCCTGTCAGGGCGGCCAACCACCCGACATCCGCGCCGATCGCGTGGTCATGGTTTCCTACGACAGCGTCGGCGCCGACCTCGCCTGGCGTTGGATCGGCGAGGGCGTGGCGGTTTCGCCGGACGGTCTTGCCGGGATGGCATCCAACGGGCTCTCAGCCGAGCGCCTGCGGATGGTCGACCCGACCCTGACCGCCGTCAACCACGCCACCCTGGCCACGGGTGGGAACGCCGCTGCCACCGGTATCGTCAGCAACACCTATCATCCCCAGGGAACACCGATCACCGAGTCGGTCTCCGGTTTCACCTCTTCGAGCCAGGCCGAGCCTTTGTGGGTAGCTGCGCGGAAGCAGGGACTCAGGGTGGCGACCCTGATGTGGCCGGGTGCGGACGGCGCGGCGCCCGACCGCAAGGGCGATTTCGGGACGGTGTGGCCGGGACTGCCGCTATCGCCGTCCGAGATTCTCGACCTCGTACCGGAAAGGGCCGAGACGACGGGTGAGGTGCCGTCCAACGACGGCCTACCCCCGCTCGTGTGGCGCTTGAGTTTCGACCTCGCGGCCTCATCGCCGGACCGGGTCGAAGCCCTGGTGGCCCTGGTGGACGCGGACCCGGACGGTTTGCCGCGTTACGACGCGGTAGCGGTGAGATTGATCGATGACGACGACTGGAGCTATGCCGGAGAGATGGAGTGGCTCGAACTCGGTTTTGAGACCCAGGGGCCGAACGATTCCCGACCGCGTCGCTACGGTGCCTGGTGCAAGGTCCTCCACATCGATCGTCTGACAGGCGGTCTGCGGTTCTACCGCGGCGGCGCCAACCGACTCACCGCCTACCCCGATGATTTTGAAGACCGCCTCACAGAGGTCATCGGCCCGTGGCCGGGCGAGGCTGATTGGAAGGTGGCCGACTGGTGGCTCGATCTCGACGCCGGCATCGACCTCGATACCTTCATCGAACAGGGGGAACGGCTCGACCGGTATCTCGATCGGGTGGCCGAGTGGGTGCTGGCCGAGGAAAAGGTCGACCTGGTATTGGCCTATCACTCCTCGGTCGATGTCTACCTCCATGCCGCGCTCATCACCGATCCGTTGCAGTGGGCCTTCAGCCCCGGGCGCGCCCTCGCCGGGCGCGAGGGCCTGAAGAGGATGGGCCGGTCGGTCGACGCCTCGGTGGCCTCGATGTGGCGTGCTCTCGATCCCGACCGCGACGCCCTGGTCGTGGTGTCTGACCACGGCCAGTTGCCGATCTTCGAGACTCTGCGCCCCAACCGGGCGCTCGCCGATGCCGGGCTCGTCGAGACCTCCGTCGACAACGGCCGAATCGGTGTTGCCTCCGACACTCCGATGGTGGCGTACTCGTCCGGGGCCGCCATCCACCTCTATCTCAACCTCGAGGGGCGGGACCCGGGCGGGGTCGTGCCGGCGGCCGAAGCGCCCGAGTACCTGCGTCGTGCGGCGCGCGTTTTCGCCGATCTCGAGGTCGAAGGCCGACCCGCGGTGGAGAAGATCTACACCCGTGACGAGGCGGCGGAGATCGGGCTGCGCAGCCCCAACACCGGTGACCTAGTGGTCTTTCTCGCGCCCGGCTTCGCCGCCGCAAACGATCTCGGCGGCCCGGCCCTCGAGCCCAGCCGCTATTACGGCCAGCACGGTTTCCTCGCCTCGTACGACGAGATGTGCGGCATGCTCTTCGGCCGCGGCACCGACATCAAACGGACGCGGCTGGGCGAGGTCCAGGCAACCGCGGTTGCGCCGATGGTGGCGCGGTGGTTGGGGTTCGAGCTGCTCCGGTAGGGCCCCGACGTCGGCGAAGCCGGGGTTGGACTTGACGTCAGATTCTGATTGGGCTTATCTCGGTGCCCGTGTCATCGGCCACTGCCACGAAACGCAAGCCGAGGAGCGCAAAGGATGGCAAAAGATGATTGTGGAGGACCTCATGAAGCGACGATCGGTGTGGCTCACAATAATCCTCATCGGATTCGTGGGTGTCGTAGGCGTCGGCGCCGAGACGCCGGAGCTCGATCCGTTACTCGAGCTTCTGGTGGAGCAAGGTGTCATCACCCTGGAACAGGCGCTGGCGGTGCAAGCCGAGTATGACCGCCGTCGCGCAGCCGAACAGGCACCCGCCGCGGTGGCGCCGAAACCGTGTGAGGCTATCCCGCCGGCCGTCACGCCTGTACTGCCTGAGCAGGTGGCGGCAGCGCCCGCTGAAGAAAAGAGGTCCGACACGTGGTACGACCGCTTCGATTTCAGGGGCGATTTGCGGCTCCGCGCCGAATTCTTCAATTTCAACGGCCCGGAGGTGGATACGCATCGTGCGCGCTATCGCGCGCGCTTGCGGGCCGGGATGTACACCGAGATCACCGACTGGATGGATGTCGGCTTTCAGCTCCGAAGCGGCGATCCGGACGATCCGGTCTCGGACAACAGCACCTTTGACAGCGGCTTCGCCCTGATTCCGATCTCGATCTCCGAGGCCTATGCAGGTTTTCACCCGAGCGGGTGGCTCGACCTGACACTGGGTAAGTTCGACGCCAAGAAGAAGTGGGTTGTCAGCGACATGCAGTGGGACGACGACGTGACGGTCGCGGGCGCCATGGAGGAGTTCACATTCGGTCCTCTCAAGTTCGATCTCTACCAGTACCTGCTGGAGGAGGACAAGACGACCAGCGACGCCTATCTTCTCGGCGGCCAGCTCTACGGCAAGTTCGGATCCGACGCAATCGGCACCTTCAAGATCGGCGCCGGTTTCGACGATTGGGTGCGGCCGCAGATGTTGGCCGATCTGACAATGACCGATCAGCTCCAGGGCAACCCGGTAACAAATCTTCTCAACGACGACCTTCAGCTGATCAGTGATTTCGAGCTCGCGAACATCTTTGCCACCTGGAGTTGGGCGAAGAACGATCTCTGGCCGGTGAAGGTCTCGGCATTCGGTTACCTCAACACCGGGGCCCAGGGCCTCGGTAAGGAGTACGACACCGGATACTTCTTGCGCCTCCAGGTCGGGGACTACAAGAAGAAGAACCAGATGATGTTCCGCGCCACCCGCTACTATTCCGAGCCGGACGCCCTCTTCTACGTTTTTGCCCAGTCCGACACGCTCTACGCATCTGACGTGGACGGCTACCGCATTGACTTCCGGATGGGCTTCGTCAAGAAGTCGTACTTCAACCTCACCTGGTACCACGTCAAACCGGTCTACCGTGTGTTCCCGACCATGGACCGGCTGCAGATGGACTACATCATTCTGTTTTGAATGTGACCGATTGAGAAGCGGCCACGCATCTACTCGTCGTCGATGATTTCCCCGAGATCGTCCTCACGAAAACCGATGCGATCGAAGGGGTTGACGACGCTCGACGCAATGTTCATCAAGTGGGCCGAGATCCGCTTGAGAAAGCGAACATAGAGCGCCGCGCTCACCGCCTCGCGGCACACCAGATCAGGGTCTTCACGAACGATCAGCGAATTGAGGATCTCGTCCGCGCGGCGGGCGATCCACCAGTGTTCCGACATCACTTCTTTGGCCTTTGCCTCATCGCCGTTGGGCAGCGCCTCGATCAGTAGGCTGAACATGGTCTTGACCGTGGTCTCGATCTTGCGGACGTCGGGCTCGAGGCTGCCGCAGTCGAGCCTACCCGGGTGCCGCAGAGCGAGATCGACGATGTTCTTGGTGAGGTCGCCGATTCGCTCGATGTCGATGACGATGCTGACCAGGGCGAGACCGGCGGCGATGCTCTGGCTCGAGGTCAATGCGAGGTGGGTCAAAACCTTGCGACGGACTTCGCGCTCGTAGGCGTTGATCATCTGATCCTTGGCGTAGATGTCGAGCTCGATGCGGGCGTCGTCATGCTCGCGGAGGGAACTCGCCGCCGCAAGAAACATCTCCCGGTCGGCCTCGAGCATCTCCAATGACCTGTCATAGGCCTGCTGCAGCATATTGTCTTTGCGAAAGAGCTCAAAAAATTGCTTGAACATGTCTCACCTCAAAAAATAAATTGCCGCGGCCGGCAGGCCAAAAAAGAAAAACAGAACCCAAACGATCGGGATGATGCGGCTGTACATTGCGATATTGGTCATTTTCTCGGCCATGATGATCGGTAACCTGCGGATGGCGGGTATGGGCCAGATCACCAAAATTCCGCAGACATTGAACAGCATGTGCGCAAAGGCTACAGTGACCGCAGGTACCTCGCCGACGGCCAGGGCCGCGAGCATCGCCGTGATCGTTGTTCCGACGTTGGCACCAAGGGTGTAGGGAAGGATCTGTTGAATGGTGAGGATCCCCGCCCCGGCGAGGGGCACCGCCAACGATGTGGTAACGCTCGACGACTGAACGAGGGCGGTGATGAAGAGACCGAACAACATGGCGCGTCCGGCTGTTCGAAAGATCACCTCATCGAAGAGCGCCTCCACCCTGGAGATAACCAGCAATTTCAACAGCACAACGAGCTGTCGTAGGGTTGCAAACATGAGGGCCAGAGAGGCCACGAGCATGAGCCATGGATGGTTTCCGATGAGCTGGGCCGCGCCTTCAACCGCCGGTGCGGTGGCGATCTTGAGAGGGCTGGCGAAGGTGAGTCCGCCGATGTCGTAAAAGATCTCGGCGAGCCCTGCGGAGAGGATGCCTAGAAAGTTGGTGGCCAACTGAAGTGGAAACAGGATGAGCACCGCCAGAACATTAAAAAAGTCGTGCACGTTCGCGGCAGCGTAGGCACGGCGGAATTCGCGGCCGCGGTTGATGTGACCGAGGCTCACAAGAATGTTGGTCACCGACGTGCCGATATTGGCGCCCATGACCACCGGGATCGCCGTCGCGACCGGCATCGTGCCGCTGCCCACCAGAGCGACCACCAGCGATGTTGTGGTTGATGATGATTGCACGAGGCTGGTGACCAGAATGCCGACAAAGAGCCCGATCAGTGGATTCGACGCACTCTGGATGAGGTCACCGATAAACCCCCCGGAGAACATCTTGAATGACTTACCGATCATGCCGATGCTGACAAGAAAGCCATAGAGCACCGCCACGAGGGCGACGACCCGAATCGCGGTGCTCTTCAAGTGCTGAGTTGCGGCGTCGGCGGCAGCCTCTGGGCTGGCGCGGTCACTCATGTGATGGGGGCCTCCTGTTTGTGCTCTTCAACCGCCTTGTCTTTCGTCGGCAAGCTCCATCGAGCACCGGCATCCTAGCAGTACCCAGTCCGATAGATCCTCGGTCTGAGCCTCTGGTCAGGCAGGCTTTTCGATTGTCGACGCTCCGTCGTGGCCGTCGCTTTCGGTAGGACGAAACGGGTCTTCGAAAACCGTCAGCAGACTCGCTGTCTGTTCGCCGATCTTGAGGTAGTCCCAGGTCAAGCTGTAGGACAAGATGCTCAGTCGGGTCTTGGACGAGTTGTCCTGGATCCGCTGGATCTGGTTGGTGTCGAACGCCTGTCCCAATTCCCGTAGATCGCGGACGAGACTCGCGACGGTCTCATGATCCGGCTGTGCCCGTTGTGTCATCGTTTCCGACGCGCGTCTAAGAATGTCGTCGACGATCTCATGCATGCGTGTAAGTTCGGCTTTCTGCGAATCGAGGAGCCCGGAGTGGTGGTTGGCCACGTGGATATAGGAACGGAGGACGACATCTCGAACGCTCTCGGAGATTTCCTGGAGTGAGCTGATGGTCTGGGCAAACCGGGCGGTCTCCCGGACTTCCAATTCTCGCCCGAGCAGACGGAGAACCTTGAAGATATTGGCGGCGATGATGTTCGACCATCGTTGGAGTTCCCGCTGTTTCTCGCGGGCCGCCTTGAGCGATCCACGGTCAAGAGCGAAGAGCCCGGAGAAGGTCGAATCCAGGATCTTCCGGATCTCGCGGAGGAAGATGCCGGTATGTTCGAAGGTGGTGTGGGCGGCGGCGGTGGCGTCGGTGATCTTGCGAAGGTTGAAAACGTCGAGGGCCTTTTCTTCTTGCTCGCGGACGGAGTGGATGCGGCGGGTACGGATGAGGACCAGGATCGCGATGACCCCGATGGCGATGACCGCAAATATCTGGCCGAAGAAAATCGCGACAGCAAAGACCGCTGCCACCGTAAAGGCCATCATGGCGGTAAAGAACCAACCGCCGATCACGGTCAGGACCCCGCTCACGCGATAAACGGCGCTCTCCCGACCCCATGCCTGGTCTGAAAAAGATGTGCCCATGGCGACCATGAAGGTGACATAGGTTGTCGAGAGGGGCAGTTTGAACGAGGTGGCGAGCGAAATGAGAGCGCTTGCCACCATCAAATTGACGGCCGCCCGCACGAGATCGAAGGATGGCAACGTTCCATCGGCTGCCAGTGCCGGTCGGTAACTTGACCGGTCGAGGCGCTTGTTGGTCCAGTTTCTGACGAAGCCTGGAGCCAACCGCGAGCCGATTTCGAAGAGAGAGGCGACCATTCGGACGATGGCCCTGGACAGGCCAGTCGACTCGAAACGTTCATACCCTTCTTCCTGACGACCAAGCCGCAACTCGGTCCGGGTCACCGTTCGCGCCTTTTTCGACAGCCAGAGAGTGATCACCATGATCACGCCGGCGAGGAGCAGGAACACGGTGCTGGATTGAACCGGTTGTGTGAGCGCTTCCATGGTTGCCGAAAGTGGATCACCGGTGGTGTTGGCCACGGTGTAGGAGGCGAGTCCGGCGAGCGGGACACCGATGAAGTTGACCAGGTCATTGGCTGCAAAGGCCATGGCGAGAGCAAAGGTGCCCACCAGAACCACAACCTTGAGCGCGTTGACCCGGAACAGGGTCATCATGAGCTGTAAGATGACCGCCGACGCAGCAAAGGACCCGAGCAGGATCGTACCGGTGTGGCTTTTGATCCACGCCAGGGTCTCGGGTGTGATGAAGGAGGCCCCCTTGGAGCCCTTGATGAGGATGAAGTAGGTGATGGTCGCAAGGGCCGCGCCGCCCCAGAGGGCGCCGTACCGTTTGAGACGTTGTTCGTAGTTGAAGGTGAAGAGCAGACGGGTGGCGATCTGGACTAGGGCACCGACCGCGAAGGCTACGACCACCGACAATAGGATCCCGGAAATAATGGCCAGCGCCTTGCTCGTGTTGATGTAGTTCACCACCTCGGCGATGCTCTCGCCGGCCGCCGCGATCTTGAGGAGCGAAACCGCAACCGCGGCCCCGAGCAACTCGAAGACGATGGAAACTGTGGTGGAGGTGGGTAGGCCAAAGGTGTTGTAGAGATCGAGAAGGATGATGTCGGTGAGCATGACGGCAAGAAAGATGGCCATCAACTCCGGCATGGTGAAGAACTGGGGATGGAAGATGCCCTTTCTGGCCACTTCCATCATCCCGCTCGAAAAGGTAACGCCGGCCAACATCCCGAGGCTGGCGATGATCATGATGATCTTGCGAGAGGTCACCTTCGACCCAATGGACGAGTTGAGGAAATTGACGGCGTCGTTGCTGACGCCGACGACGAGATCAGAGATGGCGAGGGCAAACAGGACGACAATCGCGAACTCGAACATGGTCACCTCGGTAGATGGTTGGTTGTGCGATCCGTTGTTTTGGAACTCGTCGGCGCGAGTTTACAGGAAAATTAACCAAAGTGGTGGGCCCGATATTTCGCCCTCAGAAACATAAGTTGGTTATCTGGCCCGGGGCGATTTTGCTAGGCTGCCGTGGTGAGGATCATCGTCAATCCGGCGGCGGCGGGCGGCCGATTGGGCCGTGAATGGCCGCTGCTGGAGCAGCGGCTGACCGACTGGGGCCTGACGGCGGAGACGGTCCTGACCAAAGCCCCCGGACACGCGACCGAATTGGCTCTAGAGGCCGTGACAAGTGGCGTGGAGCGGATCATCGTCGCCGGCGGCGACGGAACAGTGTGCGAGGTCGCGGAAGGGCTCCATCGAGCCGGGCGGGGCGAGGTCGCCATCCTCCCTCTGGGCACCGGCAACGATGCCGCGCGCACCCTCGGCGTGCCACTCGACCTCGAGGATTCGGCCCGCGCCGCCGCCAACGGCCACACCCGGTCGGTCGATCTCATCCGCGTCGGCGACCGGGTGGTGTTCAACGCCATCGGCGTTGGGCTGACTGGCGACATCAACGACCGTGCAGCGTCGATCAAAATGATGCGGGGAATCGCCGTTTACCTCCTTGCCGCCCTGTCGTCGCTCCTCCGCTACCGCATGCAGATGGTCCGGCTCGTGTCCGACCAGGAGAGCTATGAGGGTTCGATGCTGATTCTCGCGGTGCACGGCGGCCCGACCACCGGTGGAGGCTTTCGCCTCACCCCGGCCGCCGTTCCCGACGACGGTCTGCTCGATGCCTGTCTGGTTCCGGAAGTCAACGTCTTTGCACGCATCGCCAGATTGGTTGCCGCCATGAGCGGTAGCCTCGGCCGCAAGAGTGGCACTCTGGAGCTGCAGGCGCCATGGCTCGAGCTCCATTTTGACCGGCCGCTGCCGGCTCATTTCGACGGCAATTCGGTGACGCTCAAGCCGCCGATGGTGCGGTTCGAGGTCCTCCCCGGCGCCTTAAAGGTCGTGGTACCGAGTCCAGAACAGGTTTGAGTTCTCAGTTTTGAGTTTTTAGTTCCCATCGCACGAACGACTCGGAATACTGTGGCCGGCGCCATTCAAAACTCAAAACTCAAAACTCAAAACTCGGACAGAGTGATTTATTCGGTTATTCGCTTCCTCGATTCTCTGTCAACCACAATTCAACGACCGTCGTCGTACTACCATGTTGCAGGCTGGAGTCATGGATACCTCTCGAAAAGACCTCGCGGTTGCAGACGATGCCCTCGTGATGCGGGCGCGTAACGGCGATCACGGGGCCTTCGGCGAGCTTGTCACCCGCCATCAACGTCGGGTTTGGATGGTCTGCCGCCAATATGTCGGGGTCGACGAGGCCGACGAGGTGGCCCAGGACAGCCTGATCAAGGCCTTTACCGGGATCCGGAAGTTCGACGGCCGGGCAGCATTCTCCACCTGGTTGACACGCATCGCTATCAACACCTGCCTCGATCGACTTCGCCGTCGGCGCCGCGCGGGGATGGTGGACGAGCCGGTGGACGAGGACGATGGACGCGGCGTCTTGGAGACGGTGGCGGACGACCAGGCAGGGCCCTTGGATCGAACGATGCAGCAACAAGCACTGGCATCGCTCGCAGACCGGGAAGATGATCTGCCGCCGCGGCAGCGGGAGATATTTCGTTTGCGTTTCTATGCCGAGATGGAGCTCGAGGAGATCGCCGAAGCGCTCAGTGTGCATGTTGGAACGGTGAAAACGCAGTTGCACCGAGCGGTGCACCGGCTGCGCCGGGAGTTGGGAGCGTATCGATGAACACGCACTTGTCAGTCGATGATTTTGCAAACGCAGTCGCCGATCTGGAAATCTCTCCGGAGGCAACTGAGCACCTCGCTTCTTGCGTGAGTTGTCGGCAACAGGTGGCTGTGTTGCAGCGATCCATTGCCGACCGCCGCGAAAGGATGGAAGCTGAGGCTCCGGATTGGCAGCGCCAGCGGCAGGACGTCATGGCGCGTCTGGCTGATGCGCCGATGGCCGCTTCTCCCACCGCAAGGCGGTGGCTGCGACCGGTCCTGGCCGCCGCTGCGGTCCTGATCGTGGCGGTGGGCCTCAGACTGTCGTTGTCGCCGGCCGTGGTCGCCCCACCGGTGAACAGTGACCTTCCGATCGAGCAGATCCTGGCCGAGGTGGATGCGGCCCTGGCCGATGACTCGCTGCCGGGCTTCGAGTCCATCGACCCCGGGGTCGATGATCCGGCGAGCATCTTTGAAAACGGAACATCATGAACGGGCGGAACTGGAGAGACTCATGAAGAAATTTCTTTTGATGTGCGTCGTTCTGGCCGCGGTCCTGCCGCTGTCGGCACAGGAGTTCGACCTGCCGCCCGGAAAGTGGTGGGAGGACCCACGCGTCGCCGAACGGATCGGGCTCGGTGGGGAACAGCAGGAACAGATCCGCGACCTCGTCTACGAGGGCGCGCGACGGATGATCGATTTCAAGGCCGCCGCAGACCGTGCGGGGCTCGACCTCGCCGAGGTTGTCAACAGCAGCGAGTTCGATCCGGAGGCGGTGAGGGCTGCCTATGCCGCCTTTCAGACCGCCCGCCATAAACTCGAGAACGAGCGTTTCGAGATGCTCCTCGCCGTTCGCCAGGTGCTGACCAACGAGCAGTGGCAGAAGCTCCAGGAGCTAAAACGCCGCATACAGCAGAATCACGGCCAGCAGCGTCGACCCGGTCAACGCCCTCAGGGCGAGAGGCCTCAGGGGGGCGAAAGACCCTCCGGGGGATTTTCCGGTTAAGGAAACCTCGACAGTGTTGGGGGGTCCCTCGGGACCCTTTTGGGCAGGGGAGCAGAGGAGAAAAGGAGCAGGGGAGACCCGTTATTGAACGCTCTCCCTTTCCCCCTTTCCCCTTTCCCCTGTCCCCCATTCTCCCCGCTCCTCCAAACCCCCTTCCTGTCATCCCGACCGAGCGAATGAAACGAGCGAGCGGAGGGATCTCAGCCCGGCTCCAGAAAGCAGCCCCAGTGCCAAACCCACGCCCAGATCCCTCCGCTACGGTCCTCCGTCCCTCCGGTCGGGATGACAGCCTGTTAGAAACCCCGGCGCCGACGTCCCACCCCATTTCTCCCTTTCTCCCCCGCTCTCATTTCGGACCTAATGACCTGGATTGGGTGGGTGGTTTTCATTGACAGCAAACGACCTGTCTGGTACAAGTAAC
>JASJGQ010000271.1:0-4019 GCA_033791425.1 Acidobacteriota bacterium | reverse complement strand
AGGCGGGCTGCTTCCGCCACCGCTTCAGCCGGCCCGGCGCGATGCTTGCGACGGTTTCGTGGTTTCACAATCGGCGCTTCTACGTGACGCGGGTGATCTACGGCGATCAGGCGATGTTCATACGGCGCCGGCTCTTTCTGGACCTCGGGGGTTTTCCCGATCGCGACATGGAGGACATCGCCTTCGGCCTTCGGCTGCGTGCGGTGACGACGCCGGTCATGGTCCCCGAAACCGTCACCACCGGCTCCAGAAAGTTTGAACAGATGGGCAGGTGGCGTGCGCTCTATCGCGTGGTTTCGCTCCTGATCCGCTTTCACCTCGGCGCCGACGTATCGCGCGATGAGTTCTTCGGGGACTACCGTTGAGCTTCACGCCCGCGCGGCGAGGGCGCGATCAGCCTCTTGGTCGATGGAATAGCATTCGCTGCATGGCACCTTCCCCGGGTGGGAGATCGCAATGCCTGAGGGTCCGGAAATACGACGCGCCGCCGACCGGGTCGCCGCGGCGATCGAGGGGCGGGTTGCGGATGACGTGTTTTTCGCCTTCGACGAACTCAAGGAGTTCGAAGGTGAGCTTTTGGGACGCCGGGTCGACGAGGTCACGACTCGCGGCAAGGCCATGCTGACCCGTTTCTCGGGCGGCCTCTCGGTCTACACCCACAATCAGCTCTACGGGCGCTGGTACGTGATGCGCAATGGCCGCCTCCCAAAGACCGGCCGCCAGCTCCGATTTGCAGTTGGCGCCGGCGATCGTCGCGCGTTGCTGTATTCGGCGTCGGAGATCGAGGTGCTCGACGCCGAGGCCGAACGGAAGCACCCTTTTCTGAGTCGGCTCGGCCCCGATGTGCTGTCGGAGGCGCCGTCGGCGGACGACATCGCGGCGCGTCTGAATGAACCCCGCTTCCGCGGGCGGCAGCTCGGCGCTCTCCTCCTTGACCAATCCTTCGTGGCCGGCCTCGGAAACTATCTTCGCGCAGAGATCCTGTTCGAGTCGGGCGTCCACCCGCGGCGGAGGGGCCGCGACTGCGGCGACAACGAGAGGCTGCGGCTCGGCGACCGCGTGATCGCTCTGACCAAACGTACCTATCGCACCCGCGGCGTGACCCTTGCGCCGTCGCGGGTCGCCGAGCTCAAAGCGTCTGGCGTCCCGCGCTCGGGTTACCGATTCTGGGTCTACGGCCGTGCCGGAGAGCCGTGCCGGGTGTGTGGACGGCAGGTCACGATGGAAGCGGTGGGCGGGCGAAAGTGCTTCTGGTGCCCCTCGTGCCAGCCTGAGAGTGCTGGCCCAGGAAACGGGAGGTGAGCGTCATGGCTATTCAATCTGCCCGAAAGGGGATCCCCGAAACCGTCGCGGTGATAGGTGCCGGTCTGTCGGGGCTCGCCTGTGCCCGTACCCTGGCCGATCACGGCGTCAGGGTGCGGGTCTTCGACAAGGCGCGCGGAGCCGGCGGCCGCATGTCGACGCGGCGGGCGGAGAAGTGGCAATTCGATCACGGCGCCCAGTACTTCACCGTTCGCGACCCTGTCTTTGCGCGCCACGTCGAGTCCTGGCGGCGGGACGGGTTGGTGGCTTCCTGGCAGGGCACGATCGCAGTGCTCGACAGTGGCAATATGGTGATCAAAGGTGACGACACCGAGCGAAACGTTGGCGTGCCGGGCATGAACGCCATCTGTCGACACCTCGCCGCCGATCTCGACACCGTCTACGAGAACCGCATCTGCGCTCTTGAACGGACCGGTGATCGGTGGCGGCTGACGACGGACCCGGGCGCCGATCTCGGCCTCTTCGATGCCGTCGTGATTTCGGCGCCGGCGCCGCAGGCCGCGGCGCTGCTCCAAGAAGTGGCGCCCAACCTCGCCGCCCGGGCCGCGTTCGTCGAGATGCCGCCGTGCTGGGCGGTGATGGCGGTTTTCACCGGCCGCCTCCAGCTCGGTTTCGACGGCGCCTTCGTCCATAAGTCGCCTCTGAGCTGGGTGGCGCGCAACGGCTCCAAGCCCGGACGACCGGACGGCGAGGCGTGGGTGCTGCACGCCTCACCCGAGTGGTCACGTGAAAACCTCGAGCTCGATCGAATCGAGGCGGCGCAGCGGCTCCTCGAAGCCTTCGCCGTGGCCGCGGGCGGGCTCGAGGCAGCACCGCTTCACCTCGATGCCCACCGCTGGCGCTTTGCCCTGCCGCCGGATCCTCTCGCCGAGCCGTGTCTCTTCGATGCCGACCTGAGGCTCGCGGCCTGCGGCGACTGGTGTGGCGGCCCGCGCGTTGAGGGGGCCTTCCTGTCGGGTGTTGCGGCGGCGGGACGGCTGCTCGCGCTGCCCCGGTAGAATATCGGCGGCGCGTCACAACCGTCGGGGAAACGTCAGGATCAAAGGTGGAGTGTCGTTGCTCAGGGAGGCATGCATGGGATCGATCGTCCTCAAGCGAACCGCTGATTCACGGCTGCTGATCACTTCACTGCTCGTGGCAGCATCACTATCGTGCGCTCGACCGGCAATCCAACCACGGCCGCCGCAGGACGATGCGGCGCGCCCAGTCATCGTTTTCGTCCACGGCGCGTGGGCTGGCGGATGGCACTACACCAAGGTCGAGCCGCTGCTCGAAGAGGCCGGCTTCAGGGTGTTTCGTCCGACCATGACCGGGTTGGGTGAGCGGGTCCACCTCGCCCGCGAGGATGTCGGGTTGTCGACCCACATCGCCGACATCGTCAACATGCTCGAGTTCGAGAATCTCGAGGACGTCGTGCTGGTGGGGCACAGCTATGGCGGCATGGTGATTTCCGGAGTCGCTGATCGGGTGCCCCAACGTATCCGCAAGTTGATTTACATGGATGCCATCGTTCCCGAGAGTGGCGAATCAGTAATGGACCTTTCCGGCGGTGCCATCGAGACGATGGCCGAGGCCGGCGCCGGCGGGGCCGAGCCATGGCAACTGGTGCCGCGTTGGGTCAAGCCCGGCAAGCTCCCGCCGGTCGATGTGCCGCAGTCGATGCTCACCTTCACCGAGCCCATTGTTCTCGACAATCCTGATGCGGCGAACATCCCAGCGGTGTTCATTCTCACCATCGAGGCTGGCAAAGATACCGACGGCTTCGACCTCTTCGCCGATCGCGCCCGAGCGCGGCACTGGCAGGTCATCACGATGGAAGGCGGCCACAATCCGCAGTGGTTCCAGCCCGAGGCGTTGGTGGAGGTTCTGTTGGAGGTTGTGGGGGCAGGAGATGCCCTGCCGGCCCAAGGCTGAACAGGCCGCCGGCCTTTGCTACGACTCGAGGGGTGCCACAGGTTTTCCAGCGTTGAACGAGACGCCGCCGGATGTGTGATCGGCCGAGCGTCGGTCGAGGAGCCAGGGGTGTGATCGTGCTTGCATCGACTGAACCTCTCTCCGGTTCATCGAGGGTTCCTATCGGGTCACGCTATCTGACCGGGGACCGACCACGCGTGCTGTGTAGTGGTGATCCTTCTCGTTTCTGATCCTGGCTCGAACGTTTCGGTTTTCACCGTAGCTGAGGATGTACACCTGATCGACGGCCAGGGCGATCTGACATGAAAAGGTCACCCGGTCCGGAGAGGCTTCATCGAGGACGACATTCATTCGTCCACAAAAGTCTGGCTCGTAGTGGTAGCCCTGGCGGCCGGCAAACCTTTTCAGGCTGCTGACTTTTACGGTGGGTACGTGGTCTGTCGAGTGGGTCATATCAACGGCTAGCTCCACTCTCTCATGAGCCGCCGCCACTGGCGAAGTTACCGATCCTCGTCGCGGCGGTGAGTGGGTTCCAAGGCCGCTCCCGGGCTCACGTCACAGCGACCCTATGGTCGCGTGGGAGGCACGATCGCGATCTTCACCTTGAACCGGTCATTCAGCGCAGGTTGGACGACTGTCCGGATCAGCTTCCCTTCGAGGACTGATCAAATAGGTCTTTATAGCGTCCGTCCTCGCGCAGGCTGTTCAGGGACGGCCTGCGTTCGATCCACTCGATATCGAGCCCGCTGCCGAGCGCCGTCTCGATCCAGTGAACCGCTCGA
>JASJGQ010000270.1:0-3132 GCA_033791425.1 Acidobacteriota bacterium | reverse complement strand
TGATTGCCAGGTACTCCCTGGTGCCTGAACCGCCGGAACTCTCCCACACCAGGACAACGGCCTCATCTCGACCGTCTCCATTGAGGTCGCCGGAGAGCACAAAATTCCGGACCAGGCCGGCACTTGGCCGGGACGCACCGCCTTCGACATAGGGCGCACCCTGCCACCGTCCGTCATCCAGGGTTACCGGGTCACCGAACAGGCCGGAATAGGTGGCGTTCGCCAGTTCCTCAGGATTCGGGGCCGAATTCGCCTCGGGCGCCGTGGTGTCAATCTCGCTGGAGCCACCGGCCGCGGATTCCATACCGCACGCCGTAAAGGTGGCGGTCGCAAGCAGGACTGCGATCGCCCATTTCGAAAAAGACAGTGTTGGGTTGGTTGCGGGCATATGTGACTCCTCGCCGCGATCTGTGCCGGTGGTCTCCCGGTTCGCCCGGAATGCCTGGCCGTTGAGGGTGTATGGTCGATGTTTCTATTCGGAGGCCGGGGCCTCGAGTGCATCGGGCCCCAAGGCGCCGATGCGTTTTTCAACCTTTTCCAACTCGGCCCACATCAGGCCGTAATCCGCCTCGTCGAACTCGAAAAGGTTGCCCTCCTCGTACATTCTCCTGGTGCTCCGCAAACGCGCACGGGCTCGAAAGAGATCTCCCATTTCGATGGAGGTTTGAATCTCGTCGAAGAACGACCGGCGGAGGATCGCGATCGCCCGCTCATCCGGGGACAGCACCGTAAAACCTGTGATGGCAAGGGCGTAGGACCGCCGCTCGTCCTCGGCGACATCGAGTTCCGCCTCGAGGTTGGCCAGCTCTCGTTGGACCTTCTCCCGCTCCGGCCCTTCGGACGCGCGCTTGAGCTCCTGTTCGCGGGTGGACAACTCGGTCTGGAGGACGTTGAGGCGTTCTTCGATTTCATCGATGAAATCGTGGGCTTTGGCCACCATGGCCGTTTCTACGGAAGCCTGATACGCGGTGGCCAGGACGGCGAGCACGAACACCACCGCCAACGTGGCAGCGGTCGCCGCCAGCCGCGGTCGACGGCGGGACCAGTTGGAGAGCCGCTCCCATTTTGTCGGCTCGATCGCCGAAACGGGGCGAAACTCCCGATAGCGCCGAATGTCTTCCGCCAGTTCAACCGCCGAGCGGTAGCGGCGAAAGGGGTCCTTGGCGATGGCCTTCATCGCGATCGCCGAGAGGGTCCGGTTGATGCGGCGGTTGCGCACCCGCGGGGCCTCGGGATCGTGGTACATCACGCCCTTCATCGACTCCACCGCCGTTTCGCCGCGGAACGGGTTGGTGCCGGTGAGAATCTCGTACAGCATCACCCCGAGTGAAAACACGTCGGTCTGGCGGTCGGAGGTGGCGGAGTGCCCGGATGCCTGTTCGGGCGACATGTAGGCCGGTGTCCCCATCACGGCTCCGAGTTGGGTTCGTCCTGAGTCGGACTGCCCGACTTCGGCGTCGTCGGTGAGCACTTTGGCGAGGCCCCAATCCATCACATAGACCACCCCGAGGTCGTCGACCATGATGTTCTCGGGTTTGAGGTCGCGGTGGATCACGCCCTGTTTGTGGGCCGAGGCCACGGTCTGGCAGACGCGGAAAAAAATCTCGAGAAATCCGGCGCGGACAGTACGGTCGTTGACGCCGTCGTTTGTTCGCTCGGCAAGCAATGCGGCCAGGGTCGTTCCGCTGACCTTTTTCATTGCGTAGAAGCAGTCGCCGTCGGGGAGGCGTCCGGCCTCGAAGACCGAGGTCGTGCCCGGGTGGTCGAGCCCGGCGAGGATTTCGGCCTCGGCGAAGAACCGCTGCCGCGCCTCCTCCCGATGGGCGAGTTCGGAACGCATTCTCTTGACGGCGACGGGTCGATTCAGTTGGACATCGGTGGCCTCGTGCACCACCGCCATCCCGCCCTCCCCGAGGGTCTTCCCGATCAGGAATCGGTGTGTGGTACGAGAGCCCTCGACCCGTTCGTGGGGCTCCACGAAGGGGTCGTCGCGCTGCGGGCCCGAACCGCCCTCGAGATAGGCGGTGCCGTCGGTCTCGTCGGGGCCGGGCCCCTCGGGGTCTGGATGTTCGTGGTCGCCTGCCATGACTCACTTCCGCTCGAATGCGACCTCAAAATCCTGGCCGGCTGTCGGTTGGTGGTAGACCCCGACGAGCACGTCGTTCTCCGGGCTATAGAGGAGCCTGTAGGTCGCGCCGGGATAACCGACATCCATGAGTTCGAGAAAGAGCTCGAACGATTCGTCACCGTCGCTGATCTGGGCCTGCGACACGTGGATCGGGTTGGGGTTGAGGTAGGCGGCGTCGACTGCACCGAAGCGGTCGACGCTGCGGATTTCGATCACATACCCGGCGTCGGTCCGCTGCCAGCGACCCACGAGCTTCCGGGCCGACTCGGGGGAGGAGAGGGCCGCAGACGGTTCATTTTCCGCGGCGCGATCGGCCGGACTCGACGTATCACGACCGTCCAGCCAAAACCAGAGGGCGACCACCACCGCTGCGACCACAATCGTCGTGGTCACGAGCCGTCCGGTGGAACGAGAACCGGGCCGCGGCGATTGAGCCGGGTGTTTGTGTTGGCGTTTCGCGCCCTTTTTCGAGCCCATAAATCACTCCTCTTCGGTAATGAACGTGTGCCACTCGACCTTTTTGATGATGGCCCGCACTGCGGAACCATGCTCGCCGGCTGCGGCGACGGCGGAGGCAGATAGAGGAAGCCGAGCTATCGAGAAGGTTTGAGGTTTTTTCAAGGCGCTGTCCCCCTGTGAATCAAGCGATTGTACCCGAGCGCTCGATATTCAGAGACGGTGCTTGAATCGCGAACCCGTTCCGGCTAGGGTCGTCGACGTGACGGACCAGAAGGTGACCACGGGCGAACCGACGACCGCGGGCGTGGCTCGGCGCGTCTGGAAATCGATCTTTCCGCGCCCCATCGTGCCGCGCACCGAGCGTGAGCGCCGCAAGACGATCCTCGACGTCTTTGTCCTCCACCTGCGGCCGGTACGGGTCCGGCGGTCGACTCTGCCCTACACCCACACCTTCGGTCTCGGCGGCAGTTCGCTGGTTCTGATCTCGCTCATGGTGGCCACCGGAACGCTGATGATGTTCGCCTACGAGCCGACCCCGGAACGGG
>JASJGQ010000269.1:0-4616 GCA_033791425.1 Acidobacteriota bacterium | reverse complement strand
TCCGACGACCCGACGGAGCACCTCAAAAGCCTCGATGTCGTCGTGCCTGAGAACTTTGCTCTCGTCGAGTGGGAACCTGAACTCCACGCAACGTGGGAGTGCCCTGATTCTGACCCGGAGGCCTTTGCAGCTTTTGCCCTTGCCTACCTCGGCGCCGTGTACAAAAGCTCGGGAGATCCCGACAACCTGGTCTTCGAACGGCAGGAGCTGTAGGGACCGGCCGTGTCCATCTCCGCAGGCGGCCGCACATTCGCATGAAAAACCTTCGGATTGGTTCTGACAGCTCAATGATTGGAACCATCACCCATGGGTTTTTTGCAGTAGCCTGAACCTCTGAAAAGCGAAAGGAGTCGAATATGCCTCCCCTGAAGCCCGGCGACACAGCATCCCGAACCTTGGCCATCAGCGACGACATGATCCGCGCCTTTGCGGAGGTGACGGGCGACACCAACCCGGTCCACCTCGACGACGGCTATGCTGCAGGCACCCAATTCGGGCGCCGGATTGCGCACGGGATGATCGCCGCTGGAATGATTTCGGCGACCCTCGCCAACGACCTGCCCGGGCCGGGCACGCTGTACCTCGGGCAGACGCTGAAGTTCAAGCAGCCGGTGTACCCGGGCGACACGATCACGGCGACTGTCGAAGTCCTCACGGTTCGGCCCGATAAACCGATCGTGACCCTCGACACCGTCTGTACCAACCAGGACGGTGACGTCGTGCTGGAGGGCGAGGCGGTGGTCAGGGTGGCCGGCGAGTAGACGTTTCGTACAAGCCGTCGGGAAGAAGCATCGGGTTGGAGTGGGATGTCGCGCGCTCCAGCCGTCGCACAATTCACGGAAACGATCGCGTTCCAGAAGGGTAAGGTCGGAAATGTTTCTCGGGCACTTTGGAGTCGGTTTCGGGGCCAAGGCGGCAGCCCCTCGGACCTCGCTCGGCACGCTGGTTCTCGCGGCGCAGTTCATCGATCTCCTGTGGCCGACCCTGCTGCTCATGGGTCTCGAGCGGGTGGCAATCTCGCCCGGCATCACGCGGGTGACGCCCCTCGATTTCACGCACTACCCCATATCTCACAGCCTCGTGATGGTGCTCTTTTGGGGCGCCGGTTTGGGGGCGGTTTACTACCTTCTGCGCCGTTATCCGCGCGGCGCGTGGGTGTGCGGTCTGGCGGTTGTCAGCCATTGGGTGCTGGATTTTGTGGTGCACCGCCCGGATCTTCCGATCGCGCCTGGTTCGGCAGTCCGCGTTGGTATGGAAGTCTGGAATTCTCTGCCGCTGACCCTGATCCTGGAGGTCGGAATCTTCGCCGTCGGTGTCGTCCTGTACTGCCGGACCACCCGGGCCATGGATCGCGTGGGATCCCTCGGTCTCTGGGGTCTCGTTGCCTTTCTGCTGTTGATCTACTTCGGGAATGTCTTTGGCGAACTGCCACCCAATGTCCGGGCTTTGGCGTGGGTCGCGCAGGCGCAGTGGCTGCTAATTATCTGGGGGTTCTGGATTGATCGTCACAGGAGGGCCGTTCCCGAACCGGCGGGAGGATTGGTTGGCTTGGACGACTGAACGTTTGCTACGGCATGTTTCTTTTCTCTCGCGATGAAAGGTGGTGAGGAATGAAAGGTCAGCGTCCCGTCGCTTTTTGGGTCATTGTCGTGTACCTCGGGCTTTCGGTGGTGGTGATGCTGACGGGCCAGACGATGGCGGTCGTCAATTACGATCTGGCTGTTCGGCTGGGTCTCCAGGAGAGTCTCGAAGAGGTGGGTGAGTATGGGGTCGAGGTGGGCCGCGCCTTCGGCGCCGGCGACACCGTGATCTACGTGCCGTTGATGTTGGTGTCTCTGGTGGGGCTGGTGGCGCGGCGACGCTGGGCTGTGCTGACGACGACGGCCGTGTTTGGTGTCTCGGCCTATTGGGCGGCGACGATCCTCTCCATGCTGGTGTTTCTTCCCGGGGCTTTGGGCTACAACAACCTGCCCGGCCCGGAGATCTGGCTCTTCGTCGGTTTCTACCTTTTGAGCGGGGTCGTGGGTCTCATCTACATGGTGTTTCGTGGTGAGGCCCTGCTGAGCTGATCGACTGCGGCTATTTGGCATGCGGGTTCGAGCGCTACCGTCGCGGTACGCCAGTCGATACCTCGAGCCTCCGGGTCCCATTGCTTCACTTTGGATTTGAAGGTTTTCATCGGTGAGGCGTAGTCCATGTCAAGGGGCCATCCGGGCCTTTGGCACAACTAGAGAGTAGAGGATCAGAGATGGGACTTTTTTCGGGACACGGAAGCAAGAATGAGAAGCCTGACAGTCGTTTTCTGGTCGCGGGGGCCGAAGTCACCTGCCTACAGTGTCAGAACAACCTGTTTCACGAAGGTAAGGCCCAGCTCAACACGGCGGCCATGTCGCTCATGAACCTCGACTGGGTCAACAAGTCGGCCACCACCCTGGTGTGTTCGCGCTGCAGCTTCATCAGTTGGTATCTTGAGGGCCCGACGAAACTCGACTGAGGAGCAGGCCACCCTCGAATAGATCCTCGAACTGCTGGGCGACGATTTCGTGATCGAAACCGGCGCGGTCGCGGTTATGATGCCTCTCACCTCCGGCCCGGGCCGGGAGACACGAGGGGAGACGGTTCGTGGCGCACAACAGACTTCGTCCGTGGCGGCTGGTGACAGTTGATTACCGGCCGAACCTGGAGGCGCGTTCGTTCACCGATCGCATCAAGGGCCACAGCAGGGCGGGCCTGACGGTTGAGGCCGCGGCGCTGAGCGCGCACGAGTGCCACCAACTCTTCGGCGTACCGATGGCACGGCGGGGCATGCAGGCGGTGTGGGTCAGAATCGTCAACGGATCGGACCAGCCGCACCGTCTGGATCTTCTCAGCGTCGACCCCAAATATTTCACCCCGCTCGAAGCCGCCTACGTCAACCACTTTGCGGTTGGCAAACGGCTTTTGAGCTTCGGCCTTCTCGCCTGGCTCTTCCTTCCCCTGGTCCCCCTCGTTCCGTTCAAGCTCTTTGGCGCCCGCGTGGCCAACCGGCGCATGAACGCCTTCTTCAAAAAGAACGGTTTCCGGCCGGGTCCGGTGCAACCGGCGAGCGAGCGGTCAGGGTTTATCTTCACCGGTTTCGACGAAGGCATCAAAGACATCAACCTCGAAGTGGTGGCGCCGGACGACCAGGTGAGGTTCAATTTTTCGCTCGAGGTCCCGGGACTCAGTCTTGGCTCCATAGACGATGAGGGCCCGGGGACGGAGGGGGGCGCTGACCTCGACGAAGCCGCCCTTCGCGGCCTGCTCCAGGACCAACCCCGCTGTACGACAAACCAGTTGGGCACCCGCGAAGGCGATCCTCTCAATCTCGTGGTGATCGGAACGCGAACGGCGATCCTCCGGTGTTTCGGCGCCCGTTGGGATGAGGTCGAGTCGATCACCCTGGCCACCAGCTTGAAGACCTTCAAGGCATTTCTCTTTGATTCCGAATACCGCTACTCTCCGGTGAGCTCGCTGTATCTGGCGGGGCGTCCTCAGGATCTCGCTCTGCAGATGGCGAGAGCCAGCATCAACGAGCGGATCCACCTCAGGTTGTGGCGGACCGAGAACTCCTTCGAGGGGCAACTGGTTTGGGTCGGGCAGTGCAGCCGAGACATTGGCGTGCGCTACACGCTGAAGACCTGGAACTTGACCACCCACAAGATCGATCCGGACGTCGATGAGGCCCGAGACTACGTGATCGACGATTTGGTGGCGGCGGGTCGGGTTTCGCGGGTGGGCTACGCCTCCGGCGTCGAGGCGGCTCCGTCCTCGGCCCCTCGGCACAACCTGACCGGCGATCCCTTTTTCACCGACGGGCTGCGGGCCGTCGTGGTGCTCTCGAAGAGCCGGATCCCGGTTTCATACTTCCATTGGGCGTGACGGGCACCGCCGCACGCTGGACGCGGCCGACATGTTTGCCGAGATGAGCCGTGGAACGGCGACACAATGTAGCCCGGGGCGTGAGCCCCGGGGGCAATGGACTTCCCAATTTTTCGAGCCCCGGAGGGGCGACAGAACCGGCCCATGTGTCGCCCCTCCGGGGCTTGCGTTGTTGTCGAGAGGTTTCAGTTAGCCGACATGACCTTGAGCACGCCCTGCCCGAGAGGAGCCACCTTCAACATTGTTGGCCCGGAAGATTTCACCGACGGGGATGTTCGAGCACCCAACAATATTGAAAATGGCACCTCCAATGGATGCGACTTCGCCGACCCTGAGCACTCGTGACGTTCAGTGTCGGTGGGTGGGTGGGCGGAAACTAAAAACTAAGAACTAAGAACTCAAAACTGATAACTAACCCGTGTTCTGCATGCCCCGCGCGATCCCCCTGACCGTCACCGTGAGGGCCCCTTCGAGGGCGTGATCCTGGCGGTCGGTCGCCCGCCAGCGCCGCAAGAGATCCACCTGCAGCAGGCTGATGGGGTCGACGTAAGGATTGCGAAGACGGATCGAGCGCCGCAGCACCGGTTCCCGTTCGAGGGGCTCCCGGATGCCGCGGAGCAAGCAGATCAGGTTGCGGGTTCGATCGTACTCGGCCAGGATCCGGGGGAAGAGACGCTCGCCGGTCGCGCCGGCCAACCTCGAATATCGCTCACCAA
>JASJGQ010000268.1:0-5878 GCA_033791425.1 Acidobacteriota bacterium | reverse complement strand
ATCGAGGCGTCAAACAATGCAAAAGATGGCACCTCCGCCGCATGCGCAGGCTATGCAAATACCCACTACCTGTCATTTCGACCGAGCGAACTGTACCTGCGAAGTCCGCAGGACGTAGCCGGAAGCGAGTGGAGAAATCTCGTGGAGGGAAAGCCCCCACCTTCGGAATCAAGATTGTGCAGGCACCGTGCGTTCGGGTGAGCCCGCCCTTCAGAATGCGCGTCCCGCGAGGAGCCACCTTCAACATTGTCGGCCCGTGTCACCCTGCCGACGTCAATGTTCGTGTGACCAACAATATTGAAAATGGCACCTCCGCCGCATGCGGTCCGTTTCCTGGCGCGCGAGTTGGAGATGTGTCCCGGCGTCGCCGACTGGTCGGTAGAATCCAGCATCCAGCATCCAGCATCTGCGTGATCTGCGGTTTCTCCGGGCGGTTGACGAAATTCAAAATTCAAAATTGAGAATTTAAAATTCGATCCGTCAGTCTTCCATTCGCACCGAGACCACCTTCGAGACCCCCGGCTCCTCCATGGTGACGCCGTAGAGGAGGTCGGCACGGGCCATGGTGCGGCGGTTGTGGGTCACCATCACGAACTGGGTGTGTTCGGTCATCGCCTGGACGAGATCGGCCAGACGCTCGACGTTGGCGTCGTCGAGGGGCGCGTCGACCTCGTCGAGGATGCAGAACGGCGAGGGCTTGATGCGGAACAGAGCCAGCAGGAGCGACAGCGCCGTCAGGGCCTTTTCACCGCCCGACAACAGCTGGACCGACTGGTTCTTTTTGCCGGGGGGTTGGGCGGTGATATCGATTCCCGATTCCAGCGGGTCGTCCTCGTCCACCAGATCGAGACGCGCGGTGCCGCCGCCGAAGAGGTTTGAAAAGGTCTCGGTAAAGACCGCGTTGACCTGCTGGAAGGTGTCCACAAACCGCTCGGTGCAGGTTTCGTCGATCTCTCTTATCGTGGTGTCCAGCGCTCGCAGGGCCTCCACCAGGTCCTTTCGCTGGGCCGTCAGGAAGGTCGACCTCTCTTCGAGCTCATCGAGCTCCCTCAGGGCGAGCAGGTTGACCGGGCCGAGGCGTTCGATCTTGGTGCGAAGTCCCTCGATCGCCTCACGCAGCGCTTCGGGCTGGTCTTCGGGGTCGGTCTCGTTTTCCAACAGCGCTTCGATCGCGAGACCCAGTTCCTCGGCGGCGTGCTCACGGAGGCGCTCCCACTCGGCCTCCGTGCGGGTCTGCTCGACCTCGATTGCGTGCAGGGCATCGCGTTGGCCCTCGTGGGCCTCGCGGCGTTCACGAACCTCTTTTTCGAGGGCGGCCACCCTGACGTTGGTGGCATCCATCTTCTCCGCGAGCCGCCGTTCACGTTCCCTGGCCGCCGCCAACAGCCCCTGCTCCTCGGCGAGGCGGGTGCGCGAGCGCACCACTTCGTCCTCGGTGGACGCGAGCTCGGCCAGCATGCGTTGCGCCTCGCCGTCGAGCGAGCCGATCCTCTCCTCGAGAGCGCGGGCCTCGCCGGCAAGCCGTGTGGTCTCGGCGCGTGCCGCCTCCACACGCTCCTCCGCCAGCCGTTGCTCCGAGCGTTTCCGATCGAGCCCGCGCAGGGCCTCGGAAGTCTCCTCTCGGCGCTGGGCAAGGTGGACAGCGGCGTCCTCGACGGCCTGCTCGAATTCACGCCCCCGGGTCTCGAACGCGACCACTTCGTCACCGAGCCTGGTGTGGCGTTCCGAGAGATCCGTGTCCTGTTTGCGGCTGCGTTCCTCCTCCTCGCCGAGGGCCTCGAGTTCGCGCTCCACCCTTCCAAGGTCCTGGGCCAGGCTCTCTTCGACTGCCACCGCGCGCGCCCGCACCTGTTCGGCAAGAACGAGGTCCGCGTCGAGGGTGGCGAGTTCGGCAGAGTGGTGATCCAGCCGCTCGGCGACGTCGCGGTGGCGCCCTGATGACGACTCGGTGCGTTCTTCCAGGTCGTGAATCTGGGTCTTGAGCTCATCCTTCTGTCCGCGCAGAGCGAGAGCACCGGGGTGGCGGGCGCCCGCGGTCGTTGGTTCGAGGACCCGCCCGCGCCGCATGACGCCGTCGGAGGAGACAATCACCGCCTCGGGATTGTCATCGGCAATTCTCTGCGCTCGTTCCGGGTCGTCGCAGCGCAGCGTCAAAGGCAGGGCAAGGGCGACCCAATCGAGATCGTCGGGCGCGATGCCGGCGCTTTCGAGGAGGTTTTCGGTGCCTTCGGGGACCGGCCGGGTCTTGAATCGCGGTGGATCGCCGGCGGCGACCAGCCGCATCCTGCCCTCGAGATCGGCAACGGCCTCGATTTCGCCTGATGACAGCCCGCGAGTGCGCACCACCGGCAGCTCGAGCCACTCGCGCCACGCGCGGTCGAGGATTGGCGCCAGCTCCGCAGATGGGTGGAGAAAATCTCCCAGTTGGCCGGCCACCGAATCGCTCGGCACCAGCTGGGCAAGCTGTTCTGCGGTGGCCGCGTGGCGGGCGAGTTCGCGCTCGACCCCCTGCAGCCGGTGTCTGATCTCCCACAGGGTGTGGCCCAGCGATTCGGATTCGTGCTTTGCCGCGGTGGCTTCCTCGCGAAGCCGGGAGCGTTCGTCGGCCAGTTCGCGGCGCCGTGTCGCCAGCTCATCGGCGTCGTGGGCGGCGTCGCGGCTGCGTTTCGTGGCCTCCGCGAGTGTTGTCTCGAGCTCTTTGCGGCGCTCGGTGAGACGCAGTTTTTCGTGGCCAAGTTGTTCAAGAGCGAATGCGAGCCGGTCGCGACTGCGCTCGAGATCGCCGAGCCGGTTGCGGCTGTCGGTGAGGGAGGAGATCGAACGAAGGAGCTCCTGGCGGAACTGGCCGCTGGCGGTTTCAGCTTCCAGGCGAAGACCGTCCGCTGCGCCGTGGGCCTCCTCGGACGCGGTCACCTCGGCACGGGCCGCTTCGAGAGTGCCTTCGAGCTCCTTTAGGCGGATGCCGGCTGCGGCGATGTTGTCGTCGAGCCCTCGTCGGCTCGATGCCACGGAGGAGTTCTCCGCGCGGGAGCGGTCGAGGGTGGCGCGGAGGTTGTCGAGCAGATCGGCCGAACGTTCCAGAAAGGCCTCAAGGCGTTCGCGGGAGCCGGCCAGTGTGCCGACCTCGTCACGGGCGGTGTCGGTCTCCAGCCGCCCCGCCTCGAGTTCCTCCCGAGCCCGCCCGAGATCGGCATCGCTGCCTCCGAGGGCCGAGGCCGCCGCTGCGACCTCGTTCTGGGTCTGCGCCCGACTGCGGGTGATGTCGGATCGTAAGACGTTGAGCGAATGGGCCTCGAGGGTGTGGAGCCGCCGCAGATTCTCCTTGAGCTGGTCTTCGAGTTTTTGGTGGCGCTCGGCCTGTTTCGCCTGGCGTTTGATCTGGCGCAGGCTTCGGTTGACCTCGCCGATGACATCGTCGAGCCGCAGCAGGTTCTGTCGGGTGTGCTCGAGCTTGAGTTCAGCCTCGTGTTTGCGGGCCTTGTAACGGGTAATTCCGGCGGCCTCTTCGAGCAGGATGCGGCGGTCGATGGGCCGTGCGGACAGCACCTGTCCGACGCGCCCCTGCTCGATGATGGAGTAGGAACGGGTCGCGAGACCGACATCCGCGAGTTCGTTGAAAACGTCCTTGAGCCGTGCCGTCTTGCCGTTCAGCCGGTATTCGGAGGGCCCGGATCTGAAGACCTTGCGCTGAACTTCCAGCAGACCGTCGGTTTCCTTCCAATGACCGTCTTCGGACTTGATCACCAGGGTCACCTGGGCCACCCCTGCTGCCGGCCTCGATGCGGCGCCGTTGAACACGACGTCGCCCATCTGTTTGAGACGCATCAGGGTGGGGCTCTGCTCACCGAGGACCCACAGGATGGCATCGACGACGTTGGACTTGCCGCAGCCGTTGGGCCCGAGGATTGCCGACACCTTTCCCGGAAAGGTGAGTTCCACCTCGTCCGGAAACGACTTAAAACCGGAAAGCTTTAGCGAGTTGAGGCGAATTCGCGCCATCGAATGCGATACGGTAGCAGAACCTGGCGAGGCTTGGTAGCGGTCGGGGTCGAGCTTTTCGAGATTTAGGGGCCACGGCCGGAGTGATAGCCCGTGTGTTAGGCTCATTTTTATGAGAAAAGACCTGACTCCCAGCCTCCTGAAGGACCTGGCGGAGGCCTTTCGCGCTCGCCACCATCCCGGGCGCGTTCGCGGCCTCCTGGTGGCCGGTTCTGGTCTCAAGTTGGAGGTTCCAGGATGGGAAGCGGCGGAAGAGATCGATCTTTCGGAGGTCCTGCCCTTTGCCCTCCAGACCCTGATGGGCCACCGCCAGACCGTCACCCTGTGGCGGCGCGGCGACGACACGCTGATGGTGCTCAATGGCCGCTTCCACCTCTACCAGGGCTATCGCCCGGAGGAGGTCGTGGCGCCGGTGCGATTGGCTGGACTGCTCGGCGCCGAAGTAATGATCGCGACCAATGCCACCGGGTCGCTCGATCCCGCGATCGAGCCGGGTTCGATCGTCGTCATCACCGACCACCTCAACCTCCAGGGCTCGAACCCTCTGGTGGGCGAGTGGGGGCGCGAATTCGGCCCGCAGTTTCCCGACATGAGTGAGACCTACGATCCCGAGTTGCGGGCGTTGGCCCGCGGGGCTTCGGAGGAGGCCGGTTTTGCGGTCCACGAGGGGGTGTATGCCGCCCTACTCGGGCCGTCGTTCGAGACCCCGGCAGAGATCCGGATGCTGCAAACTCTCGGTGGCACCGTGGTCGGGATGTCGACCGTTCCCGAGGTCATCGCGGCCCGCCACATGGGGATGAAAGTCCTGGTCCTCTCCTTTGCCGCCAACCCGGCCGCCGGTCTCGTCGATCGCCCCCTGACCCACACCGAGGTCCTGGACGAAGGCGAAAAAGCGGCCGAAAAGCTGGCCAAGATGATGGGGCTTCTGGTGGGGAGGGTGTTTCAGTGATTTCGGATTTCGGATTTCGGATTTCGGATTTTTCGGAACCGGGTCCTTTGGATGGGTGTCCGCAATTCAAAATTCAAAACTCAAAATTCAAAACTCGCAAAAACCTCCGCTTGGGTCTCTCATGACCGCACAGCTGTTTCTGGAGGTTTTTGCAGTCGGTCCTATTCAAGCCAACTGCGTCCTCCTTGGTGACACCGCTGCCGGCGAGGTCGTGGTGTTCGATCCCGGCGACGAGGGCGAAAGGATCGCCGATAAGCTGCGAGCGTCCGGTCTGCGGCCGACCATGATCCTCCACACCCACGGCCACCTCGACCATGTGGCAGGCACCGCCGAGCTGGCACGTCTTCTCGGAGGGCAGCTGCCCATCGGTCTCCATCCCGATGAGATCAACCTCTATCGCAACGCGCCGATGCAGGGCCAGATGTTCGGGCTCGAGGTTGAGCAACCCCCCGAACCCACTCTGATGTACGAGCATGGCCAGAAACTGCACGTTGGCGGCCTCGAACTCGAAATCCGCCACACTCCCGGCCATTCGCCCGGGGGTGTCGCCTTTGTCGTCTCGGGCGCCGACGAGCCCCTCGTGATCGTCGGGGATGTGCTCTTTGCGGGCTCCATCGGCCGCACCGATCTGATGGGTGGGTCCTTCCCGGTGCTCGAACAATCGATCCGCGAACAGCTCTACACGCTGCCCGATGAAACCCGAGTCGTCTGCGGTCACGGCCCGGACACAACCATCGGCCGCGAACGGGCCTCGAACCCCTTCGTTTCGGGGTAGCCACCGATCCGCCCGGTTTGCCCACAGATCACGCAGATAACGCAGATGTCTTTCGGCGACGTCGTGTCAAGAGAAGAGGTTCCCCGCACCTCTTTCGCGGTGCGAAAGAGTCGTGTGTTGCGAATTCTGGGGTCGGAGGTGGATGATTCCTTGTC